>NZ_KB913029.1:4174332-4505787 GCF_000384115.1 Sporichthya polymorpha DSM 43042 | reverse complement strand
GGCACCTGCTGCCCACGGTCGCCGGTGACGTCTACGGCATCGACCACGGCGTGTGCTTCGCGGTGGAGAACAAGCTCCGCACCCTGCTCTGGGGCTGGGCGGGCCTGCCGCTGCCGGACGAGGCCGTCGAGGTGCTGGAGGCGCTGGACGCCGACTGGGACCAGGCGCTGGGCCCGCGGATCGCCGACCTGCTCACCCCCCGGGAATCGACCGCCACCCGCCGGCGGTTGACCCGGTTGTTGCGCACGGGGGTCCACCCCGAGCCGCGCGAGGACGGCTGGCCCGCCGTCCCCTGGCCCCCGTTCTAGAAATTAGGGTGACACTCATGCACGCCTGGCCCTCCCCGGAGATCCCCCGGCTGCCCGGCCAGGGACTGCCGGTGCAGGTCCGGGACACGTCCTCGGGCGCCCTGGTCCCCGCCGTGACCGGGGCGGACTTCCGGATGTACGTGTGCGGCATCACCCCGTACGACGCGACACACCTGGGCCACGCGAACACCTACGTCACGTTCGACCTGCTGAACCGCGCTGTGCGCGACAGCGGCGTGCCGGTGCACTACGTCCAGAACGTCACCGACGTCGACGACCCGCTGCTCGAGCGCGCGAACGCCACCGGTGACGACTGGCGCGAACTGGCCGCCCGGGAGACCGAGCTCTTCCGCGAGGACATGATCGCGCTGCGCGTCCTCGCGCCGGAGCACTACGTCGGGGCCGTCGAGGCGATCCCGGTGATCAACGACTTCCTCGTCGGGCTCCGCGAGCGCGGCGCGCTCTACGAGGTCGAGCCGGACACCTACTTCTCGGTGCACGCCGACCCGGCCTTCGGGTCGGTCGCGAACCTCTCGCCGGCCGAGATGCTGGAGTTCTTCGCCGAGCGCGGGGGCGACCCCGACCGGGCCGGCAAGAAGGACCCGCTGGACGCCCTGGTCTGGCGCGGCGAACGCCCGGGGGAGCCCGCGTGGGAGTCCCCGGCCGGCCCCGGCCGCCCCGGCTGGCACATCGAGTGCACCGCGATCGCCCGGAACCTGCTCGGGAACGTCGTCGACGTGATGGGCGGCGGCCGCGACCTCGCGTTCCCGCACCACGAGATGGGCACCTCCCACGCCCACGTCCTGACCGGAGAGCCCCGATTCGTCCGCTCCTTCGTGCACGCCGGGCTGGTCGGCTACGAGGGCGAGAAGATGTCGAAGTCGCGCGGCAACCTCGTGTTCGTCTCGAAGCTGCGTGCCGCCGGCGTGGAGCCCGCGGCGATCCGGCTCGCGCTGCTCAGCCGGCACTACGCCACCGACTGGGAGTACACCGACGACGTGCTGACGCAGGCTCAGGAGCGGCTCGCGCGCTGGCGCGCCGCCGTCTCCCGGCCGGACGGTCCGGACGCCACCGAGACGCTGGCCGCCGTCCGGACGGCGGTCGCGCACGACCTGGACGCTCCCACCGCGCTGGCGGCCATCGACGCCTGGGCGGCCCGCCAGGAGGCCGAGGGCGGGTCGGATCTCGGGGCGCCGGGGGTCGTCTCGCGCCTCTCGGACGCCCTGCTGGGCGTCGCGCTCTGACCCTCCGGGCTGCCGCCCGCTGACCCGGCTCAAGATCGTCGAGGTGGCCCTGGCCGGGGCGTTTTGTTGATTTGTCCGATTCGCCTCTCATCCTTAAGGGCCATTTAGCGCGGGACCTGAGTCCTTCCGCGGGCCCGGCACGTCAACTCAGGTACACACGGATCGTGTACGTCGTTCTGATGGAGGCACCGCCATGGCAGTCCGTTCCACCACCGCTCGCCGACTGGCGACCGTGATCGTGGCGACGGCTGCCGTCTCGGCTGTGGGCACCGGCGCCGCCTCCGCCGCGACGAACCCGGCGCCGACGACCAACTCGCCGAGCAGCACGACGCAGTCCACGGTCCCGCCGCTGTCGCTGCCGCAGGTGGGCGTCCTGCTCCACAACCTGCTCGGCACCGTCGACGGGCTGCTGGGCGACTCGCTCGGCATCCGGACGCCGGAGGAGGTCGCCGCGAACGCGGACAAGCCGCTGCTTGGGAAGACCGTCGACAACCTGACCAAGACCACCAAGGAGCTGCCGCTGCTCGGCGGCGCCGTGGGCGGTCTGACCGACGGCCTCGGCCTGTCGGAGCCGGCCAAGACCGGCTCCAAGCCCCAGCCGGCCCCGCAGACGGTCCTGCCGCCGAAGAAGCCGGTCAAGAAGCCGACCGAGACCGACCGCGTCGACTCGATCGCGGACCCGGGCTCGACCTGGACCGCGCCGATGGAGCAGACGCCCGTCGCCCCGGCCCCCGTCGTCCGCGAGCCGGAGAAGAAGCCCGAGCCCGGCGGTCTGCCCGGCCTGGTCAACGACATCCGCGGCATCTTCCCGTCCAACGCGGCCGAGGCCGCCGCGGCCGGCGCCGGGGCCGCCACCATCGCCCTGATCGTGTTGGGGGGTATCGCCGTCACCGGCGCCGCCGGTGCGGCGAGCACCGCGGGTCGCCGCGGCCTGATCAACGGCTCGGTCGGAGGTTCGCTGTGATCAAGCGCGCCGAACGCGGCGGGGTGCTCGTGAAGCGCGCCGACGTCGACGAGACCGACGAGCACGACCTGTTCGCCGAGCACACCGGTGAGGAGTTCGCCGCGGCCGCGGCGGCCGTCGCCGAGGAGGAGCCCGGACGCGGTCGCTCGTGGACCCGCATGTCCAAGCTCCACCTCGCGCTCGCGGCCCTGTCCGCGACCCCGGTCCTGTTCATCGGTGGCCTCGGCGGCTGGCCCTGGGACTCCGAGCAGCCCGCGGTCGCCCAGAACACCGTCGTCGCGGGCCAGGAGCACTACCCGGCGACCCTGACCTTCGCGCGCCTCGGCATCAGCACCGAGCTCGACGCCCTGGCGACGGACCCGATCACTCAGGTGCTCCAGGTGCCCGACCTCGGGCGCGCCGGCTGGATCGAGAGCGGCCCGGAGCCGGGCCAGCCGGGTCGCGCCGTCGTCCTCGGCCGCCGCAGCCAGGCCGGTGCGGACGTCTTCGCCAAGCTCGTCGACGCTCAGGCCGGCGACCGCTTCACCGTCACGACCCAGGCGGGCCAGGAGCTGACGTTCGTCGTCCGCTCGGTCGAGCAGTTCAAAGCCGGCCAGGTGCCCGAGAAGCGGATCTACGGCAGCGGCAAGTCGGTTCAGCTGCGTCTGATCACCTCGACCGGCGCCTACGACCAGGCCAAGGGCGGGTTCCCCCGCAACGTCGTCGTCTTCGCCGACCTCGCCAAGTAGCCCGCCCGGTCAAGAAAGGGTGACACCCTTTCTTGACAGGTGACGCGGCGTCAGCTGGGGCCGAGGGGGCCGCGGCCCTCGTCGCGGCGGCGGAGGTAACGCTCGAACTCCTTCGCGATCGCCTCGCCGGAGGCCTCGGGGAGCTCGGTGGTGTCCTTCGCCTCCTCCAGGGACCGCACGTAGTCGGCGACCTCCTGGTCCTCGGCGGCGAGTTCGTCGACGCCGTCCTGCCAGGCGCGGGCCTCGTCGGGCAGGTCGCCGAGGGGGATGGTCACGTCGAGGACGTCCTCGATCTTGCCGAGTAGCGCGAGCGTCGCCTTCGGACACGGCGGCTGGGCGACGTAGTAGGGAACCGCGGCCCAGTAGGACGCGGCCGGCAGACCGGCCTGGGTGCAGGCGTCCTGGAAGACGCCGACGATCCCGGTCGGGCCGGAGTAGCTCGACGGCTCCAGGCCGAGCTTCGCGCGCAGCAGCGGGTCGATCGACGTGCCGCGCACCGGCACCGGCCGGGTGTGCGGAGCGTCGCCGAGCAGGGCCGCGAGGGTGATCACCGTCTCGACGCCGAGCGTCCGGCAGGCGTCGAGGATCTCCTCACAGAACCCGCGCCAGCGCATGTTCGGCTCGACGCCGCGCATGAGAACCACATCGCGGCCGTTGTCGAGGCGGGCGGCGTAGAACCGCGTCGTCGGCCAGGTGACGCGGGACACACCGGGCTCCACGTCGACGGAGATCGACGGGCGATTCACCTGGAAGTCGTAGTACTCGTCCGGGTCCAGTTCGCCGATGAGGCGGGCGTTCCACACGCTGGTCAGGTGCGCGAGCGCCCCGGACGCCGACTCCGCAGCGTCGTTCCAACCCTCGAACGACGCGAGCAGCACCGGGTCCACGAGCGCGTCCGCGCCCTCGAACGTGATCACGGTGCCGTCCTTCCCGAATCGGTCCGCTGGTGCCCTGCGGACATATCCGTCGAACCTATCGGACGGCGAGGACTACCATGTGGCCTCCATGAGCCCGTCCCCACAGGAGTTGCGTCGCGCCCTCGCCGAGCGCGTCGTCGTTGCCGACGGCGCCATGGGGACGATGCTCCAGGCCCATGACCTCTCGCTGGAGGACTTCCAGGGTTACGAGGGCTGCAACGAGATCCTCAACGTCACCCGGCCCGAGGTCGTCCGCGCCGTCCACGACGCGTACTTCGAGGTCGGCTGCGACGCGGTCGAGACCAACACGTTCGGCGCCAACTACGCCAACCTCGGTGAGTACGAGATCCCGGAGCGGATCTTCGAGCTCGCGGAGGCCGGTGCGCGCATCGCGCGGGAGTCCGCCGACCACTGGACCGCCGAGACCGGGCAACAGCGCTGGGTGCTGGGCTCGATGGGTCCCGGGACGAAGCTGCCGACGCTGGGCCACGCGCCCTACGCGCTCCTCCGCGACGCCTACCAGCAGCAGACCGAGGGCATGCTCGCGGGCGGCATCGACGCCGTCCTGGTCGAGACCAGCCAGGACCTGCTGCAGACCAAGGCCTCGATCGTCGGCGCGCGGCGGGCGATCGCGGCCACCGGCATCGACGTCCCCGTCTTCGCCCAGGTCACGGTCGAGACGACCGGGACGATGCTGCTCGGCTCGGAGATCGGCGCGGCCCTGACGGCGCTGGAGCAGTTGGGCATCGAGCTGATCGGCCTGAACTGCGCCACCGGCCCGGCCGAGATGAGCGAGCACCTGCGCTACCTCGCCAAGCACGCGACCATCGGCGTCAGTTGCATGCCGAACGCGGGCCTGCCGGTGCTCGGCCCGAACGGCGCGCACTACCCGCTCAGCGCCGGCGAGCTCGCCGACGCGCAGGCCACGTTCATCCGCGACTACGGGCTCTCGCTGGTCGGCGGCTGCTGCGGCACGACGCCGGAGCACCTGCGCGCGCTGGTCGAGCGCGTCCGCGCGACCGAGAAGGGCACGCGGCGTCCGCGCCCCGAGCCCGGCGTCGCGTCGCTCTACACGGCGGTGCCGTTCAAGCAGGACGCCTCGTACCTCGCCATCGGCGAGCGCACCAACGCCAACGGCTCGAAGGCGTTCCGCGAGGCGATGCTCGAGGCGCGGTGGGACGACTGCATCGACATCGCCCGGGCGCAGATCCGCGACGGTGCGCACCTGCTCGACCTCTGCGTCGACTACGTCGGCCGCGACGGGGTCGCCGACATGAAGGAGCTTGCGGGACGGCTCGCGACCGCCTCGACGCTGCCGATCATGCTCGACTCGACCGAGCCCGCGGTGCTGCAGGCGGGGCTGGAGTGCCTCGGCGGCCGCGTCATCGTCAACTCGGTCAACTTCGAGGACGGCGACGGGCCGGAGTCCCGGTTCGCGCGGATCATGCCGCTGGTGCAGGAGCACGGCGCCGGCGTCGTCGTCATGTGCATCGACGAGCAGGGCCAGGCGCGCACCGCGGAGCGCAAGGTCGAGATCGCCTCCCGCACGATCGACGATCTCGTCGCCAAGTGGGGCATGCGGGTCGAGGACATCTTCGTCGACACCCTCACCTTCACGATCGGTGCCGGTCTGGAGGAGTCCCGCAAGGACGGCCTGGAGACCATCGAGGGCATCCGACTGCTCAAGCAGCGGTACCCGACCGTCCAGACGACGCTGGGTCTGTCGAACATCTCCTTCGGCCTGAACCCGGCTGCGCGCATCGTGCTGAACTCGGTGTTCCTCAACGAGTGCGTGAAGGCGGGGCTGGACTCCGCGATCGCGCACGCGTCGAAGATCCTGCCGATGGCGCGGATCCCCGAGGAGCAGCGGAACACCGCCCTCGACCTGATCTACGACCGGCGTCGTCCGGCCGAGGGGGACACCCCGGCGTACGACCCGCTGCAGAAGTTCCTCGAGCTTTTCGAGGGCGTCGACACCAAGTCGATGGCCGCGGAGAAGGAGTCCGAGCTCCTCGGCCTGCCGCTGTTCGCCCGGCTGGAGCGGCGCATCGTCGACGGCGCGCGGAAGGGCCTGGAGGGCGACCTCGACGAGGCGCTCAAAGAGCGCCCGGCCCTCGAGATCATCAACGAGACGCTGCTGGCCGGCATGAAGACCGTCGGCGAGCTGTTCGGCTCGGGCCAGATGCAGCTGCCCTTCGTGCTCCAGTCGGCCGAGGTCATGAAGACCGCGGTCGCGTACCTCGAGCCGCACATGGAGAAGGCGGAGGGCGTCGAGGAGACCGGCAAGGGCACGATCGTGCTCGCCACGGTCAAGGGCGACGTCCACGACATCGGCAAGAACCTCGTCGACATCATCCTGAGCAACAACGGCTACAAGGTCGTGAACATCGGCATCAAGCAGCCGATCGCGGCGATCGTCGAGGCCGCCGAGTCCAACCGCGCCGACGTCGTCGGCATGTCGGGTCTGCTCGTGAAGTCGACGGTCATCATGAAGGAGAACCTCGAAGAGCTGACGAGCCGTCAGCTCGCCGACAAGTGGCCGGTCCTGCTCGGTGGTGCCGCGCTCACCCGCGCGTTCGTCGAGGAGGACCTCGCCGACCAGTTCACCGGTCAGGTCCGCTACGCCCGCGACGCCTTCGAGGGCCTGCGGCTGATGGACGCCTTCATGGCCGTCAAGCGCGGCGTCCCCGGCGCCGAGCTGCCGCCGCTGAAGAAGCGTCGCGTCACCGGTGGGGGAGCGAAGCTCGAGCTGACCCCGCTCGACCAGATGCCGGCGCGCTCCGACGTCGCCATCGACAACAAGGTGCCGGTCCCGCCGTTCTGGGGGACGCGCATCGTCAAGGGCGTCCCGCTCGCGGACTACTCGTCCTACATCGACGAGCGTGCGCTGTTCCTCGGGCAGTGGGGGCTGAAATCCACCCGCGGCGGCGAGGGCCCGGACTACGCGGAGTTGATCGAGACCGAGGGCCGTCCGCGCCTGCGCATGTGGCTCGACCGGATCCTCGCGGAGAAGATGCTCGAGGCGGCCGTCGTCTACGGCTACTTCCCCTGCTACTCCGAGGGTGACGACCTTGTCGTGCTGCACCACGAGGGCCCGCAGGAGGGTCAGGAGCGCCTGCGCTTCTCGTTCCCGCGCCAGCGCCGCGATCGGCACCTGTGCCTGTCGGACTTCTTCCGGCCGAAGTCCTCGGGCGAGATCGACGTCATCGCCTTCCAGCTCGTGACGATGGGCAACCGCATCTCCGAGGCCGCGAACGAGCTGTTCGCCGCGAACTCCTACCGCGACTACGTCGAGCTCCACGGCCTCTCGGTCCAGCTGACCGAGGCCTTCGCCGAGATGTGGCACGCCCGCGTCCGCGAGGAACTCGGCTTCGGCGACGAGGACGGCAACCTCGACGCCATGCTCCGCCAGGGCTACCGCGGCTCCCGCTACTCCTTCGGCTATCCCGCCTGCCCCGACCTCGAGGACCGCACCAAGATGGTCGAGCTCCTCGAACCCGGTCGCGTCGGCGTCGTCCTCTCCGAGGAGCTCCAGCTCCACCCGGAGCAGTCCACCGACGCCCTCGTCGTCCACCACCCCGAGGCGAAGTACTTCAACACCTGACGTCCGACGATGTGGCTGGTCTGATTGCCCCATTGGAGGTGTCATCTCCAATGGGCCTAGCGTGGCCGGGTGAGCGACGGGGCGATGGAGCGGTACCTCGGGGCGTACGCGCTGTGCGTCCGGGACGGGGCGGTGCTGCTCGCGCGGCAGGCGCCGGACGCGGTCGACGGTGGGCGGTGGACGCTGCCCGGCGGCGGAGTGCTGCCGGGGGAGCACCCGGACAACGCCGTCCTTCGTGAGCTGCGGGAGGAGACCGGGCTCGCCGGCACGCGCGGCGGCGTGGCCGCGGTCTTTTCTCACGTCTTCGAGCGGACGTCTGAGCGGCCTTGGCCGCCGGTGCATTTCGTCGGACTCGTCTACGACGTCACGGCCGAGCCCGGTGACCTGGTCCACGAGGTCGACAACACCACGGACTGCTGTGCCTGGGCGCCGCTGAGCGAGGTGCGCACTTGGCCGCTCGTCGCCCTCGCCGAGTTCGCTGTCGAGCTGCTGCCAGATTCACATCGTCCGGGGAATGGCGCGTCATAGCGCGCGATTCCCCGGACGATATGGAGTTCAGCGGTGGAGCGGGTCGACCCAGGGGACGGTCTCCGGGACCTCGACGCCGTCGATGTCGAGGTTGACGACGATCGCCTCCTGGCCGGAGCGGGCGAGGATGCAGTGGAGCTCGGCGTCGGGGGAGGCGTTGATCTCCTGGTGGGGGACGAACGGGGGGACCCAAATGAAGTCACCGGGGCCGGCCTCGGCGGTGAACTCCAGGCGCTCGCCCCAGCGCATCCGGGCCAGGCCGGACACGACGTAGATGACGCTCTCCAGCTCGCCGTGATGATGAGCGCCGGTCTGCGCGCCCGGGAAGATCCGCACGGTGCCGGCCCAGAGGCCCTGGGCACCGACCCGGGCGCCGTTCACCGCGGCCGCGCGGTGCATCCCCGGGGTCTGGGGCGTGTTCGAGTCGAGCGAGTCCGCCGGGATCACCGCGACGCCGTCGGTCCGCCAGCGCTGGTCCATTCGGGGCTCCTTCGTTCTACCTCGTTCGCAGCAACACCGGGACAGCGGGCCGACCCGAACACCAAAGTTGGCAAAAGACGCCGAAACGGCGCAATCCATGCGCTGCACTGATCAGCAACTCGTCCCGAGAACACCCTCTCCGAACCTCCCACCTGCCGATTCGAGGAGACACCCCATGAACGGCAAGACCCTGGTCATCTCCGGCGTGCTCACCCTCGGCCTGCTGGCCCCGGTCGCCCCGGCGGTGGCCGCGCCCACCGACAACGGGCCCGGCATCGGGGGCCTGCTCGGCAACCTCTTCGACCGCGACGACCGCGACGACCGCAAGAAGAACAAGAAGGACCGGAAGAAGAGCGACCGCCACAACGTCAGCTACTTCCGCATCGACGGCGAGATCCGCTCGATCGACCGGGCCGACCGCAAGATCGTCGTCGACCTCGGCAAGCGGAACCGCGCGGTCCACGTCGCCAAGGACGCGAAGATCTGGCGCGACGGCGACCGGGTGAACCTCCGCGACCTGCGCCGGGACGACGACGTCCGCATCACCGGCGAGAAGCGGAACGGCCGCTACGTCGCCAAGCGCATCGTCGCCGACTGACCTACCGGCCTCGCGGCGCGACTGCCAGAGGCTGCACAGACACCGCGGGTTTGCGGGCGCCGCGAGGCGGACAGGTTTTCCGAGAACCTCTCCGCACTCGCCGGCAGGAGCTGAGAACGACGGCTGCCCGCACACCCGCACGCCGCCCGCGCCCGCCGCGGGCGGCGTCGGTGGCGGTGGGAGTGGTTCTCGCCGGGTTGCTGGCCCTCACCGGCTGCGGTGAGGGCCTGAACGCGGTCGACAAGGGTCCGACGCCGTTCGTCGCGGCGATCAGCGGCGAGCCGGACCAGCTCGACCCGCACAAGACCACGGCGTACGCCAGCTTCCAGGTGCTGGAGAACGTCTACGACACCCTGGTCGTCCCGAAGCCGGACGGGACCGGCTACGAGCCGCAGCTCGCCGAGTCCTGGACCACGGCCGAGGACGGCCGCTCCTGGATCTTTCAGCTGCGCCGCGGCGTGAAGTTCGCGAGCGGGGACGACTTCGACGCCGGCGACGTCGTCTACTCGCTCAAGCGGATCATCGACGAGAAGCTCTCCAACGCGTTCCGTCTGGAGCCGATCACCGACGTCGTCGCCGTCGACTCCCACACCGTCCGTGTCGACCTCTCGCAGCCCACGCCGTACCTGCTCGCCGAGCTCGGCGGCTTCAAGGGCACCGCGATTCTCCCCGAGGGCGCGGCCGACCGGCTCAACCTCGCCCGCGAGACCGACGGCACCGGGCCGTTCCGCGTCGCCCGCGACACCGCCGCCGGCATCACCCTGCTGCCGAACGAGAACTACTGGGGCGACGGTCCGCACGTCTCGTCGCTGGAGTTCCGATTCGTCAGCGAACCGACCACGGCCTTGGTCGCCCTGCAGACCGGCGAGATCGACTGGACCGACAACCTTCCACCGTCCCAGCTCAAGAAGCTCGCGGACGACGAGCACGTGACGCTCGGTCAGGTGCCGAGTGTCGACTACTGGTACCTGGCCACGAACTTCGAACGGAAGCCGTTCGACGACGAGCGCGTCCGTGAGGCGATCAACCACGGCCTGGACCGGGAGGCGATCGCCGAGGCGGCGCAGCCGAACGCGGCGAAGCCGATCCAGACCGCGATCCCCGAGGGCCTGTACGGCCACACCGACTACGCCCCGATCAACCGGGACGTCGCCAAGGCCCGGACGCTGCTCGCCGACGCCGGGCACCCGCGGTTGGAGCTCAAGCTGATGGTCACCAGCGAGTATCCCGAGACCGTGCAGGTCGCGCAGGTGATCGCGTCGAACCTGCACGAGGTCGGCATCGACGTCCGGGTCGAGGTCGAGGAGTTCGCGACCTGGCTCGACCGGCAGTCCAAGGGCGACTTCGACAGCTTCCTGCTCGGCTGGATCGGCAACGCCGACCCGTTCGACTTCTACCAGTCGCAGCACTCGTGCGACGGCTCGAACAACTACCAGAAGTACTGCGACCCCGAGACCGACGACCTCCTCAAGCGCGCCGCCACCGAGCCCGACCCCGCGGCGCGTGAGGACCTGTACGAGCAGGTCGCGCGGCGCATCGTCGACGCCGAGAGCTACCTCTACCTCTACAACCCGCAGGTCGTGCAGGGCTGGTCGCCGGACGTGACGGGGTATGAGATCCGCCCCGACCGCGCGGTGAACTTCGAGAACGTGAGGTTCGAATGAACTACCTCACGCGCCGTCTCCTGGCCACCGTGGGCGTCCTGTGGGGCGTCAGCATCGCGGTGTTCGCGCTGATCCACCTCGTCCCCGGCGACCCCGTCCGCCTCGCCCTCGGCACCCGCTTCGACCAGGGCACCTACGACGCGCTGCGCGCGGAGTCCGGCCTCGACCGGCCGCTGGTGTCGCAGTACTTCCACTGGCTCGGCAACGCGCTGACGGGCGACCTCGGGGTCAGCTTCCGCAGCGAGGACCCGGTCGCCGAGGTCATCGCCGAACGGCTGCCCGCAACGGTGTCGCTCGCCGTCGCCGCGATCGTCGTCGCCCTGCTGATCTCGGTTCCGCTCGGGCTCGCCTCCGCCCTGCGGCCGCGCTCGGTACTCGACCGGGCCGCGACGCTGATCAGCCAGTTCGGCATCTCGGTGCCGGACTTCTGGCTGGGCATCCTCGCGATCCTGATCCTCGCCGGGTCGCTCGGCTGGTTCCCGGCCGGCGGGTACGTCCCGCTGACGGAGGACCCGGTGCGGTGGCTGCGGCACCTCGTCCTGCCCGCCCTGACGGTCGGGGTGGTCTCCGGCGCGGTGCTGACCCGCTTCGTCCGCGCCGCCGCGCTCGAGGTGCTCAGCGAGGACCACGTCCGGACCGCCCGCGCGAAGGGATTGTCCGAGGGCGTCGTGATCCGCCGTCACGTCCTGCGCAACACGGCGGTACCGGTCCTGACCGTCATCGGCATCCAGCTCGCGTATCTGCTCTCCGGCGTGGTCGTCGTCGAGATCGTCTTCTCCTGGAACGGTCTCGGCCAGCTCGCGCTGCAGTCGGTGCAGGCGCGGGACTATCCGGTCCTGCAGGGCGCGGTGCTCCTGTTCGCGGCGGTCTTCCTGTTCGTCAACCTCGTCGTGGACCTGCTCTACGCGTGGCTCGACCCGAGGATCAGCCTCACATGACGCGCGGCATGCTGCGGGCCGTCGTGGGGAACCCCCTCGGCGCGTTCGGCGCGCTCGTCCTGCTGGCGTTCGTGGTCGTCGGGGTGTTCGGCGACGCCCTCGCGCCCTACGGCGCCAACGACGTCGACGTCGTGGAGGGCCGCCTCGCCGCCCCGGACGGGGACCACGTCTTCGG
The DNA here is from genome assembly GCF_000384115.1 of Sporichthya polymorpha DSM 43042. Taxonomy (NCBI): domain Bacteria; kingdom Bacillati; phylum Actinomycetota; class Actinomycetes; order Sporichthyales; family Sporichthyaceae; genus Sporichthya; species Sporichthya polymorpha. Next base: position 4,493,639 of record NZ_KB913029.1, on the reverse strand, counting down.
CACCGACCAGCTCGGGCGGGACATCCTCTCCCGCGTGCTCGTCGGGGCCTCGGCGTCGCTGAAGGTGGCGCTGCTCGCCGTGACCATCGCCGCCGTCGCCGGCGTACTGATCGGCCTGCTCGCGGGCTATTACCGCGGTTGGCTCGACGCGCTGCTCATGCGCTCGATGGACGTCCTGTTCGCGTTCCCCGCGATTCTGCTCGCGATCGCGATCCTCGCGGTCCGCGGTCCGGGCCCGACGAACGCGACGATCGCCATCGGCATCGTCTACATCCCGATCTTCGCCCGTATCGCGCGGGCGGGGACGCTCTCGGTCCGCGAGACCGTCTACGTGCGCGCCGCCCGCTCGGTGGGCGCCTCCGACGCCCGGATCCTGACCCGCCACGTCCTGCCGAACATCTCGGGCCCCGTCATCGTGCAGGTCTCGATCAGCCTTGCGTTCGCCCTGCTCGCCGAGGCGGCGCTGTCCTTCATCGGCCTCGGGACGCAGCCGCCCGACCCGTCCTGGGGCGGCATGCTCGCCGAGGGCCGGGACTACATGGAGGACTCCTGGTGGGTCGCGGCCTTCCCGGGCCTGGCGATCTTTCTCGTCGTGCTCGCCTGCAATCTCGTCGGCGACGCGCTGCGCGACGCCCTCGACCCACGTGAGCGCGGCGCCATGGAGGCGGCGAGCCGGGGAGGTGCCGAGTGACGGTCCCGCCCGTCCTGGCCGTGTCGGACCTCGCGGTCACGTTCGACACCGCCCGGGGCCCCGCGCGCGCCGTCGACGGCGTCAGCTTCGACGTCCGGCCGGGGGAGACCCTCGCGATCGTGGGGGAGTCCGGCTCCGGCAAGAGCGTCACCTCGCTCGCGGTGCTCGGCCTGCTCCCGGAGCGGGGGACGACGGTCACCGGCGCCGTCCGCTTCGGCGACACCGATCTCCTGACGGCCTCTCAGAAGCAGCTGCGCGCGGTTCGCGGCCGCGGCGTCGCGATGGTCTTCCAGGACCCGATGACCTCGCTCAATCCGATGCTCACCGTCGGCCGGCAGCTCACCGAGGGCATGGAGGTCCACCTGAACCTCACCGGCCGCGCGGCCGAGGACCGCGCCGTCGAACTGCTCGAAGCAGTCGGCATCCCCGACGCCCGCAGTCGGCTCCGGTCCCACCCGCACGAACTCTCCGGCGGCCTGCGTCAGCGGGTGATGATCGCGATTGCGCTCGCCTGTGACCCGTCCGTCCTCATCGCGGACGAGGCGACGACCGCGCTCGACGTCACCGTCCAGGCACAGATTCTGGATCTGGTGGCGCGGCTCCAGGAACGCCTCGGCACCGCGGTGATCTGGATCAGCCACGACCTCGGCGTCGTCGCCGGCATCGCCGACCGGGTCGCGGTCATGTACGCCGGGCGCGTGGTCGAGGAGGCGAGCATCGACGACCTCTTCTCCGACCCCCGTCATCCGTACACCCGGGCCCTGCTCGCCGCCCGGCCGATCCTCGGTCAGCCCCGGGACCGGCTGACCGCCATCCCGGGCCGCCCGCCCGACCCGGTCAACCGGCCGCCGGGGTGCGCGTTCCGCCCGCGCTGCCCGGTCGCCGCCGACCCGCGGTGCGACACCGAGGCTCCGCCGCTGCGCGAGGTCGCGCCGAACCACCGCGCCGCGGTGTTCTACGACCTGACGGACCTGCCGAGGGAGGGTGTGCCGCATGCCTGAGCCCGCCCTCCTCGAGGTCGAGGACCTCGCGGTCCACTTCACGATCCGCGGCCGCCGCGGCGAGGTCCGCAAGGCGGTCGACGGCGTCAGCCTGCGCGTCGAGCGCGGGACGACGCTGGGGCTGGTGGGGGAGTCCGGCTCCGGGAAGTCGACGCTGGCGATGGCCGCGCTGCGCCTGATCGAGCCCACGAGCGGACGGGTGCGCTTCGACGGCACCGACGTCACCGACGCGTCCCGCCGTGACCTGCGGGCCCTGCGCCGCCGGACGGCGGTCGTGTTCCAGGACCCGTACGCCTCCCTCGACCCGCGGTTCACGATCGGGGCGAGCATCGCCGAGCCCCTCGCCGTCCACGGCCTGCGGAAGGGGAAGGAACGCACCGAGCGCGTCGCCGCACTCCTCGACCGCGTCGGCCTCGACCCGAACGGGGCGAACCGGCGCCCCTACGAGCTCTCCGGCGGGCAGCGTCAGCGCGTCGGCATCGCCCGGGCCCTGGCCGCCGAGCCGGACCTGGTCGTGTTCGACGAGCCGGTCGCCGCCCTCGACGTCTCCGTCCAGGCGCAGGTGCTCAACCTGCTCACCGACCTCACCACCGACCTCGGCCTGACGAGCCTGTTCATCTCCCACGACCTCGCGGTCGTCGAGCACGTCAGCGACCGGATCGCGGTGATGTCCGCAGGAAAGCTCGTCGAGGAGGGGACCGCCGCGGAGATCACGGCGAACCCCCGGCACCACTACACCCGGACGCTGCTCGACGCCGTCCCGCCCGCCACCCCGGCCGCGGCGCGGGCGCGACGGTCGTCGCCTCCGGCCGGCTGAAGATGGCATCGGGGAGGGTTCAGTAGCGTTCGCGGCCCCGCTGTTGAGCGAGTGCATCGCTGAGGCGCGGCCCGGGTCCCGGCGCGCCAAGCTCGGTCAGTGCACGGTGTGCGGGACGGAGCCGTCCCTCGGCCGACAGCTCCCCAAGTCGGGAGGCACCGATGGCGATCAATCGTGCAACGGGGCGGCCGCGAAGGCGCCGCTTCAAATCGCGCCTGATGCGTGCCGTGGTTGACGGAAGCGGACGGTCAACGGACGATTCCGGAATGCGCCCTTTTGCCCGCCTGGCGGCCGGTCTGACTCTGTCCGTCTCGCTGTGCGGGGCGGCGGTCGGGTCGCTGGGACCCGCGGGCACCGCGAGCGCGGCGCAGACGGCCCCCGAGGCCGGGCGCGACTTCTCGGTCCTCGGCGTCGCCGGGGCCCCGCTCGACGCCATCGTCGCGGCGGTCGAGGCCGCCGGTGGCACGGTGAAGAACTCCAACGCGGTGGTCGGCCTGGTGACCGCGGTCGCGGGCTCCGACGGGTTCACCGACCGCCTCGCGCGCGCGGCCGTCATCCAGCTCGTGACGCCGGTGCGTGTCATCGGCCGCGTGCCTGAGCTGCTGCCGGCGCTCCCGCAGATCAACCCCCAGGCGCTGCATCCGGGGGCGGTGGCCCGTCCGGATCAGGTCCGGGCGCGGCCGTCGGGTCCGACCGGGAGCGACCCCCTCGACACCCACCTCTGGGGGTTGACGGCGATCAACGCCGCTGAGGCGCACCAGACCGAGCGCGGCGACCGCCGTGTTCTCGTCGGCATCCTCGACACCGGGGTCGACGGCACCCACCCCGACATCGCGCCGAACTTCGACCGGAAGCTCTCACGCAACTTCGCCACCGACATCCCGAAGGACGCGCGCGGCGTCGAGGTCGACGGCCCGTGCGAGGTGCCGAGCTGCCAGGACCCGGTGGACGCCGACGACAACGGCCACGGGACCCACGTCGCCGGTTCGATCGCCGCTGCCCTCGACGGCTTCGGCCTCTCGGGCGTCGCGCCGAACGTGACGATCGTGAACGTCCGCGGGGCGCAGGACTCGGGCTACTTCTTCCTGCAGGAGGTCGTCAACGCGATCACCTACTCCGCCGACATCGGCATCGACGTGCTCAACATGTCCTTCTACACGGACCCGTGGGCCGCTCTGTGCGCCGGCAACCTCGCGGACACCCCGGCCCAGCAGCGCGAGCAGCAGTTGATCCTCGAGGGCATGGCGCGCGCGATGGCGTACGCCGACGGCAAGGGCGTGACGCAGGTCGTCGCGCTCGGCAATGCGAACCAGGACCCGACCGCACCACGGATCGACGCGTCCAGCCCGAACTTCCCCGAGGGCAACGCGCACCCGCGGCTGGTCGACGGCACCTGCCGCTCGATGCCGGCCGGGGACGAGCACGCGATCCGCGTCGGCGCCTACGGGCCGTCGGGCAACAAGTCCGGCTTCTCGAACTTCGGGCCGTCGCTGTCGGTCGTCGCCCCGGGCGGGTGGTTCGACGACTACGCCGGCACCGCGCAGGGGAGCCAGGAGGAGAACGGCATCCTCTCCGCGCTGCCGCGCTCCCTCGCGGTCAAGCTCGGCATCGTCGACTCGACCGGTCGCCTGACCGCCCAGGGCGAGGAGACCGGCATTCACGAGGCCTGCAAGCGCAGCCGGGGCAAGGACGTCTGCGGGTTCTACCACTACCTGCAGGGCACCTCGATGGCCGCGCCGCACGCCAGCGGCGTCGCCGCGCTGATCGTGAGCGCCTACGGCCGCGGCTCCGGCGCCAACTTCGGACTCGCGCCCGCCGCGGTCCGCGCCGTTCTCGAGGGAACCGCGAAGGGCAAGGCGTGCCCCGACCCGCTCGTCGCCTTCGCGACCTATCAGGCCGCCTGCGCCGGGGACGCCTCGTTCAACACGTTCTACGGCCACGGCTCGGTCGACGCCCACGCCGCCGTCACCGCCGGGGCCCCGCTGATCGCGGAGTACATCACCGGGCGCGACCGGGCGCACTGACGCTCCGTCAGCGCACCCGGCGCACCGGGATCAGTGCGTCGCGATCGCCTTGAGGATGTCGAGCTTCGCGGCGCGCCGGGCCGGCCAGACCGCGGCGAGGACGCCGACCAGGCCGGCGACGACCAGGAACACGATCAGCTGGACGCCCGGGACCCGTAGCTCGCTGATCCCCTCGTCCGCGAGGGTCTGCTGCAGCGAGATGCCGAAGCCGATTCCGACGATCAGGCCGAGGATGGCGCCGAAGATCGCCATCACCACCGACTCGAGTCGGATCATCCGCCGCAGCTGACGCCGGCTCATGCCGATGGCCCGCAGCAGGCCGATCTCCCGCGTCCGTTCGGTGACCGACAGCGCGAGCGTGTTGATGATGCCGAGCACCGCGATGATGACCGCCAGCGCGAGCATGCCGTAGATCAGCCCGAGCAGCTGGTTCACCTGGGCGCGGACGGAGTCGGTGTACTCCTCCTGGTCCTTGAGCTCGACCGCCGGGTTGTTTCCCAGACCCTCGTCGAGGCGTTCCCGGACCGCCTGGAGATCGGCGCCGTCGTCGGTGTTGATGAACGCGAAGAAGTCGACCGGGCGCGTTCCGCCCTCGGCGGCGGTGTCGAGCGACACCAGGTACCCGCCGAGCATGTCGTTGCGCTCGTAGATCCCGCCGACGCGCAGGTCCATCTGCGTGCCGTTGAGCCACGTGACACCGATGGTGTCGCCGACCTTCCAGCCGTTGTCCTCGGCCACGTTGTCGTCGATCAGGACGCCACGGTCGGCCAGGCCGCCCGTGTCCCCGTCGGAGAAGTCGAGGGCGAAGGCGTCGCCGATCGAGTCGGCGTTGATCGCGGCGATGCTCTTCGTCTTGTCCTGAATCTCCACCGCCGTCATGCGCATCTGCGTCACCGACTTCACGCCGTCGGTCTCGCGGGCGCGCTCGGCGATCTGCGGGCTGAACGGCGTGTAGCTCTCGTCGAGCAGGATGAACTGCGCGCGGAGGCTCTGGTCGACGACCTTGCCGACCGAGGCGTTGATCGAGGCCGCCATGACACCGAAGGTGCCGATCAGGGCGAGGCCGATCATCAGCGCGGACGCGGTGGCCGCGGTGCGGCGCGGGTTGCGGAGCGCGTTCGCGACCGACATCCGGCCGATCGTGCCCCACAGGCGCGGGTACGGAGCGCCGAGCGCCCGCACGAACGGCATCGACAGGATCGGGCTGATCACCGTGACGCCGACGAGGACGCCAAACGCACCGACGCCGACGAGCGCGGCCGGCTGGTCGCCGACGCCGGCAAGGCCGAGACCCAGGACCAGGACGCCGATTGAGAACAGGATCACGCCGATCAGCGCGCGCACCCGCAGCGAGCGCTCGGGCATCGCGACGTGGTCGCTCATCGCTGCCACCGGCGGGACCTTCGCCGCGCGCCGGGCGGGGAAGTACGCGGCAATCATCGTCACCGCGATGCCGACGACGTAGGCGGTCAGGACCGTCGAGGCCTGAATGACCAGGCCCTGGCTGCCGAGCTCGATGCCGATCTTCTCGAACAGCCAGCGCAGCAGGCTCGCGATGCCGAGGCCGGAGAGCAGCCCGAGCGTCGAGCCGACGACGCCGACGACCGCGGCCTCCGTCATCACCGACTGCGTGACCTGCCGTCGGCTCGCGCCGAGCGCCCGCAGCAGCGCGAGTTCCCGCGTTCGTTGCGCGACGAGCATCGTGAACGTGTTGAGGATGATGAACGAGCCGACGAACACCGCGATGAACGCGAAGATCAGCAGGAAGATGTTGAGGAAGCTCAGGGCCTCCTTCACGTCGGACGCGTTCTCGTCCGCCTGCTCCGACTTCGTCCGCGCGATGTACTCGCTCGGGATCACCTTCTGGATCTCGTCGCGCAGGGCGTCGAGGTTCTGGCCCGACGCCGCGTCGACGGCGATCTCGGTGTAGTCGTCCGAGCCGAGGATCTCGTGCGCGCGTTGCTCGGTGAAGCCGGTGAGCGTGGCGCCGCCGAGGTTGCCGGTGTCACCGAACTTGAAGATGCCGACGATCGTCGCCTCGATCTCCGGACCCGGCGTCAGCAGCCGGACCCGGTCGTCGATCTCGAGGCCGCCCTTGTCGGCGGAGACCGAGTCGAGGACCACCTCGTCGCCGTTGCTCGGCACCCGACCGCGCAGCAGCGTGACGGTCTCGTCGGAGCCTTCCTCCGGGTAGTTGATCGCGAGCCCGGGCGCACCGCCGACGCCGACGAGCTTGCCGTCGGACCCGACGACCCGCACCCCCTCGACGGTGATCTCGCCCTCGGCCTTCTCCACGCCGGGGACGGCGGCGATCGTGTCGACCAGGTTCCGCGGGACGGTCGTCGCGCCGTTCTGCTGGCCGGGGACGTTCGAGTCGAACGCGGTCGCGCGGCTGACGGTGACGTCCGCCGAGATCTCGTCGAAGAGCTTGTCGAACGCCGCCGAGATCGTGCTGGTGAAGATCAGCGACCCGGCGACGAACGCGACGCCGAGCACGACCGCGAGGCCGGACAGCAGCAACCGCAGTCGGTGCGCAAGGACGTTGCGCAGCGAGGCCTTCCACATGGGTCAGGCCCCGCCGGCTTCGGCCTGCTTGCGAGCGAGCCAAGTGTCCCAGTCCGCGTCGGTCCAGTTCGCCATGTCGATCGGGTCGGGCGTGCCGTCGGCCGTCCGGGCCGCCGGGCTCGCGGCCCCGACCGGACCGTTCGAGGACGCGGGAGCCGGGGGCGGCGGCACCGGGGCCGGCGGGTTCATCGGACCGGCCGCAGGGGCGATCGGGGTTCCGGGCGGCGCCACCGGGGGCGGCGGGAGAACCGGAGCCGTCGCCGGGGGCGGCGGGGGTGCGACGGTCGGGTCGACGCCGATCGGGACGGGCTCGGGCATCGGGGGCGGGTCGGCCCAGACGACCTCGGGGTGGGGGATGTCGGCCTCGAAGGCCTTCATCCGCTCCAGGACCGCCTCGGCGTTCGGGTCGAGCATCTCGTCGACGATGCGGCCGTCGGCGAGGAACAGGACCCGGTCGGCGTAGGCGGCGGCGCTGGGGTCGTGGGTGACCATCGCGATGGTCTGGCCCGTCCGGCGGACCGACTCGCGCAGGAACGAGAGGACCTCGGCGCCGGTCCGGGAGTCCAGGTTGCCGGTGGGCTCGTCGGCGAAGATGATCGCCGGCCGGCCGGCGAGGGCCCGGGCGCAGGCGACGCGCTGCTGCTGACCGCCGGAGAGCTCGGTCGGGCGGTGCTTGAGCCGGTCGCGCAGGCCGAGGGTGTCGACGACCGCCGAGAGCCACTGCTGGTCGATCGGGTGCCCGGCGATGTCCGACGGCAGAGTGATGTTCTCCAGGGCCGTCAGCGTCGGCACCAGGTTGTAGGCCTGGAAGATGAAGCCGATCCGGTCGCGGCGCAGGCGGGTCAGGCGCCGGTCGTCGAGGGCGTTGAGCTGGATGTCGCCGATGAACACCGCGCCGGAGGTGGCCGCGTCGAGCCCGGCCATGCAGTGCATCAGCGTCGACTTGCCCGAGCCCGAGGGGCCCATGATCGCCGTGAACTGGCCCGAGGCGAACTGCACGTCGACGTTGTCCAGGGCCGTGACGGCGGTGTCGCCGGTTCCGTACCTCTTGGTCAGGCCGACACAGTAGGCGGCCACGCCGGGCGGCGCCGGGGGCACCACAGGCGGACCGGGAGGCTGGTCAGGCGTCGGGAAGCTGGCGGGCCCCGCGGTCATGAATCTGTCCGTCCCCTGGTCGAAGTCTTGATCCACTTCACCTTAGGCAACTCAAGTAACACTCCGCATAACATCGGGTCAGGAGGTCGTTCGGGTACGGCGATCCGCAACACACCGACGATCCGTGAGACGACCGGGAGGCCCGTGACCGAGCAGGTGCCGGAACGCCCGTCCGGCTGGCTGGTCGGCCGCATCCGCGGGGTGCCGGTCTACGTGGCGCCGTCCTGGGTGATCATCGCGCTCCTGATCACGCTGATGTTCGCCCCGACGGTGGGCTACCACATCCCCGAGATCGAGGGCGGCAAGTACGGAGTCTCCTTCACCTACGCGGTGCTGCTCTACGTCTCGGTCCTGATCCACGAGCTCGGGCACGCATTCACCGCGATGCGGTTCGGGATCCCGGTCACCCGGATCACCCTTCAGCTCCTCGGCGGGGTGACCGAGATGAGCCGGGAGTCGAACTCTCCGAAGCGGGAGTTCGCCATCGCCGGGGCCGGTCCGGCGCTCTCGCTCGTCCTCGGCGTCGCGGCGTGGGGCGCGATTCAGCTGCTCGGCGGCGACCCGGGCGGGCTCGACGGGGCCACCGCGGCCGGCAACCCCGACGACTCGGTCCGGATGCGGATCGTCCTCGAACTGCTCGACGCGCTGATGTACGCCAACATCGCCGTCGGCCTGTTCAACCTGCTCCCGGGGCTCCCGCTCGACGGCGGGATCATGCTCCGCTCGGCGCTGTGGGGAGCCTCCGGACACGCGAACCGGGCCACGATCTCGGCCGGGCACATCGGCCGCGTCCTGGCCGTCGTCGTCTTCTTCATCCCGATCGGCCTCGACGTCGCCGCCGGCCGCGACCCCGACGTCATCTCCGTGGTCTGGGGCGGTCTGCTCGGCGGGTTCATCTGGTTCGGGGCCACGGCGTCGCTGCGCAGCGCCCAGATCCGGGAGAAGCTGCCCAGCCTCGGCGCCCGCACCATGGCGCGCCGGGCCCTTCCGGTCGAGACGGGCCTGCCGCTGGCCGAGGCCCTGCGCCGGGCCGGCGCGTTCGGCGCGACCGGGCTGGTCGTCGTGGACGCGACGGGGGAACCGGTCGGCCTGGTGAACGAGGCGGCGGTCGTCGCGACCCCCGAGCAGCGTCGGCCCTGGGTGGCCGTCGAGACTCTGGCCCGGCGCCTGGAGCCCGGGCTGCGGGTGTCGGCCGACCTCACCGGGGAAGCCCTGATCCGCTATCTCGACGCGACCCCGGCGACCGAGTACCTGGTCGTCGAGGCGGACGGATCGGTCGTCGGCGTCCTCGCCACCGCCGACGTCCGCCGCGCGGTCGAGGCGTGAACCGGCCAGGCGACCAGGAGGTAAAGATTCCCGGTTCCGGAACCGATCGTTCGGGTGTGCCGAGGGTGCTGCTCGTCGACGACAACGCACTCGTCCGTCGGCTGCTGCGCGAGCAGCTGCACGCGCGGGGCGCGCTGTCCGTCGTCGGGGAGGCCGGCGACGCGGAGTCCGCGGTGAAGCTCGCGGCCGAGCTCACCCCCGACCTCGTCGTGCTCGACCTCTCGATGCCCGGCTCGGACGGGTTCACCACGATCAGCGAGGTCCGCGCCGCCGCGCCGGGCGCCAAGGTGGTCGTGATCTCAGGCTTCGCGGCGCACGAGGTGGAGGAGCGCGTCCTCGCCGCCGGCGCGGCCGCCTACGTGGAGAAGGGGCTGCGGACCGACTTCTCCCAGGCCCTGCTCTCGGTGCTGCCGGGCTGACCCCTAGGGTTCCGCCCAATGAACGCGCACCGGGGGCCCTTCGAGGAGGGTGACCTCGTCCAGCTGACCGACCCGAAGGGCCGGCACAGCACCTTCACCCTCCAGGCGGGGAAGACCTACCACTCGCACAAGGGGAACTTCGCCCACGACGAGCTGATCGGCGCGCCCGAGGGCACCGTGGTGCGGACGAACGGCGGGCAGGACTACCTGGCCCTGCGCCCCCTGCTCAGCGACTTCGTGCTCTCCATGCCCCGGGGCGCGACCGTCGTGTACCCGAAGGACGCCGCCCAGATCGTGGGGATGGCCGACATCTTCCCGGGCGCCCGGGTGCTCGAGGCGGGCGCCGGCTCCGGGGCCCTGAGCTGCTCGCTGCTGCGCGCGGTCGGCACCGAGGGGCGGGTCTCGTCCTACGAGCGCCGCGAGGACTTCGCGAAGATCGCCCGCAAGAACGTCGAGCGGTTCTTCGGCGGCCCGCACCCGGCCTGGGAGCTCACGGTGGGGGACCTGGTCCAGGCCGTGCCGGAGAACCCGGCCGACGCCGAGGTCGACCGCGTCGTGCTCGACATGCTCGCCCCCTGGGAGTGCATCGACGTCGTCGCGGAGCGGCTCGTCCCCGGCGGGGTGTTCTGCTGCTACGTCGCGACGACGACGCAGCTGTCGCGTCTGGTCGAGGACCTGCGCGCGACGAAGGCCTTCACCGAACCGGCCGCCTGGGAGACGCTCGTGCGCACCTGGCACGTGGAGGGCCTGGCCGTCCGGCCCGACCACCGGATGATCGGCCACACCGGTTTCCTCGTCACGACACGCCGGATGGCACCCGGAGTGCCGGCTCCGACACGCCGTCGGCGCCCGGCAAAGGGTGCATATGGGGACGAGGGAGAGGTATCAGTGGAGCGCGAAGGGCCCTTCCGACCTCCACTTCCGTGACCGCCTGCCGATAGGCCGAACGGGGGAGCCGTGGCTGGACGTTTGGTCAGTGACGGCGCTTCGTCGCACCCGGCGCAACTACGGGTTGTAATGTCAACTTCCAGCCACCTCGGGAGGTGAGGATCGTGACCGAATCGGACGATCGCAGCGCGCGCGGTGACGCCGACCTGCTCAGCCAGGTTGCATTCCTGGAACAGGAGGTGGCGGTGCTCCGCCGGCGCCTGACCGAGGCGCCGCGGCACTCCCGCCAGCTCGAGGACCGGATCGTCGAGCTCCAGACCCAGCTCTCCGGGACCAGTGCGCAGAACGAGCGCCTGGTCGCGACCCTCCGCGAGGCGCGCGAGCAGATCGTCGCGCTGAAGGAGGAGGTCGACCGGCTCGCCCAACCGCCGTCCGGTTACGGCGTCTACCTGGGTGCCGGCGAGGACGGGACCGTGGACGTCTTCACCGGCGGTCGCAAGCTCCGCGTGGCGATCAGCCCGGAGATCGACGTCGACAGCCTGCAGCCGGGCCGCGAGGTCATGCTCAACGAGGCGCTGAACGTCGTGCGCGTCATGGAGTGGGAGCGCACCGGCGACGTCGTGATGCTCAAGGAGATCATGGAGGACGGCGAGCGCGCCCTCGTGATCGGGCACACCGACGAGGAGCGCGTGGTCTTCCTCGCCGACTCGCTCAAGGGCGAGCCGATCCGTGTCGGCGACTCGCTGCTGCTCGAGTCGCGCTCCGGGTTCGTCTACGAGCGGGTTCCGAAGGCCGAGGTCGAGGAGCTCGTCCTCGAAGAGGTGCCGGACATCGACTACACCTCGATCGGTGGCCTCGCCGGCCAGATCGAGCAGATCCGTGACGCGGTCGAGCTGCCGTACCTGCACCGCGACCTGTTCATCGAGCACAAGCTCCGGCCGCCGAAGGGTGTGCTGCTCTACGGCCCGCCCGGATGCGGCAAGACGCTGATCGCCAAGGCGGTCGCGAACAGCCTCGCCAAGAAGGTCGCCGAGCACACCGGCCGCCCGGAGGGGAAGTCCTTCTTCCTCAACATCAAGGGCCCGGAGCTGCTCAACAAGTACGTCGGTGAGACCGAGCGCCACATCCGCCTCGTGTTCCAGCGGGCGCGGGAGAAGGCGTCCGAGGGCACGCCGGTCATCGTGTTCTTCGACGAGATGGACTCGCTGTTCCGCACCCGTGGCTCCGGCGTCTCCTCGGACGTCGAGAACACGATCGTGCCGCAGCTGCTCTCGGAGATCGACGGTGTCGAGGGCCTGGAGAACGTGGTCGTCATCGGTGCCTCGAACCGTGAGGACATGATCGACCCCGCGATCCTGCGCCCGGGCCGGCTCGACGTGAAGATCAAGATCGAGCGCCCTGACGCCGAGGCCGCCAAGGACATCTTCGGCAAGTACATCGTCGAGGAACTGCCGCTGCACGAGGAGGACCTCGCCGAGCACGGTGGCAACCGCGCGGCGACCGTCACCTCGATGATCCAGCGGACCGTCGAGCGCATGTACGCCGACAACGAGGAGAACCGCTTCCTCGAGGTCACGTACGCCAACGGTGACAAGGAAGTCCTGTACTTCAAGGACTTCAACTCCGGCGCCATGATCGAGAACATCGTCAACCGCGCGAAGAAGATGGCCATCAAGGACTGGCTGGACCACGGCCAGCGGGGCATCCGCATCAGCCACCTGATGGCCGCGTGCGTCGACGAGTTCAAGGAGAACGAGGACCTGCCCAACACCACGAACCCGGACGACTGGGCTCGTATCTCGGGCAAGAAGGGCGAGCGGATCGTCTACATCCGTACGCTCATCTCGGGCAAGCAGGGTGCCGAGGCCGGCCGCGCGATCGACACCGTCGCGAACACCGGGCAGTACCTCTAGAGCCCCAGCCGCACGTCCGCAGCGCCCCCGTCCCGAGTGGACGGGGGCGCTTCGCTTTGGTTGGCTCACCCCATGCTGACCAGCGGGTTCGACCACGTCGCGGTGCTGACCGCGGACACGGACGCGTTCGTGGAGTTCTTCGAGGACGTCTTCGAGGCCCGGGTGCTGGGCCGCCCCGAGATGCCCCCGGGCATGCGCCTGACGCTGCTGAAGGTCGGGCCCGACGCGGAGTTCAACGTGTTCCAGATCGACGGCAACGACGAGGCCGCGCGGCAGACGCCGATGGGCGGCCGGGGCCGGCTCGACCACTTCGGGCTGCGGGCGCCGTCGCTGGAGAACTTCACGACGGTCCGCGAGCGCCTGATCGCCCGGGGCGCGACCGACGGGTTCGTCACCGACTTCGGGCCCGTGCTGTCCTGCTTCTTCATCGGGCCGGACGGCCTGGAGTGCGAGGTGTGCGTCGAGAACCCGGACTGGGACTCGGCCGGCTTCCACCCGCCCGGCACCCCGGCCCGGCGCTTCCACCCCGAGGCGGCATGACCACCACCCGCGTCACCCGGTTCGTCGCCGCCCCGCCGGCGGCGGTCTACGCCGCGATCCTCGACCCCGAGGCCGTCCAGCACTGGATGGTCCCGGACGGCATGACCAGCGAGGTCCACCGCTTCGACGCCCGCGAGGGCGGGGAGTTCGAGATCTCGCTGACCCACGACAACCCCGCGATCCTCGGCAAGACGGCGGGCGCCACCGACTCCTTCGCCGGCCACTTCGCCGAGCTGGTCCCGGGCCAGGCGGTCGTGCAGGTCGTCGAGTTCGAGACCGAGGACCCGGCGATGGCCGGCCCGATGACGATCCGCTACCTCCTCCACGAGCGGGACGGCGGCACCGAGGTCGAAGGCGTCCACGAGAACCTCCCGCCCGGCGTCGCCCCCGCCGAGAACGAACTCGGCTGGCGGATCTCCCTGGGCAAGCTCGCGGCGCTCCTCGAAGGGTGAACCCCGGATCGACACTCAGGCTGCACTTCGTTACGGCAGAGGCGTTCGAGGCGCCCCATTCGCCTCCGGCGTAACGAAGTGCAGCTTCAGTGTCGAGGGGGCCCCATCTCGACGACCCGCGCGATCTGGCGGAGGCTGGCCGCCCGGTGGAAGGTCAGGTCCTCGTAGGTGAAGCGGAGCTGCACGAAGCGGCACACCGCCAGGGTGTTCCCGCGGCGGCGGTCGCGGCGGTAGTGCTCGCGATTGGAGTGGAAGGCGAAGCCGTCGGGCTCCAGCACCAGCCATCCGTTGACGAGGAAGTCCACCGGACCGACGCCCTCGATCCAGACCTGGGTCTCGTAGCTGACGGAGAGCAGCTCGAGCATCAGGCGCATCGTCGTCTCCAGCCGTGAGCCGGACAGTGCGTCGACGTAGCCCACCGCGCGGCGGAGGGCGGTGCTACCGGGGCCGGTGGCGCTGTCCGCCATCGCCTGGAGGTCCGGCATGCCGAGCAGCTCGGCCCGGATCACTTCGTCGAGCAGGACCACGCCGTGCAGGACCGGGAACGTCCGGGCGCAGTCGCGCACCGTCCGGCGCACGGTCGTCGTACGGCGACAGCACCTGCCCCTGCTCCACCGCGATCCGCAGGGCGTGGCGGGTCACGCCCAGTGCCCGCAACTGCGACCACCGGGCGGCGAGACCGCACCGGCGCAACGCGTCCTCCACCTGCACGGCGGCAGGCTCGTCGATTCCGCGGCGGCCCGCTTCCGGCGAGCGGATTCCGGTGGACAACCGGAGCTGTGGAGAACTCGATCGCGTGCCTCCGCGCCCACCGAACGTTCGCGGCATCTACGCTGGCGCCATGAGCGTGTGGCGGGTCATGGGCCTGGAGACCGAGTACGGGGTCTCGGTGCCTGGGCACCCGACCGCGAACGCGATGCTCACCTCGTCGCAGGTGGTGAACGCCTACGCCGCGGTGACCTCCCGGGCCCGCCGGGCGCGGTGGGACTTCGAGGAGGAGAACCCGCTGCGGGACGCCCGGGGCTTCGACCTCGCGCGCGACCTCGCGGACGCCTCCCAGCTCACCGACGAGGACGTCGGCCTCGCCAACGTCATCCTGACCAACGGCGCCCGGCTCTACGTCGACCACGCGCACCCGGAGTACTCCAGCCCGGAGTGCACGAACCCGCGTGACCTGGTGGCCTGGGACAAGGCCGGCGAGCTCATCATGGCCGCCGCGGGGGAGCAGGCCGGCCGGACGCCGGGAACGCCGCCGATCAACCTGTACAAGAACAACACCGACAACAAGGGCGCGTCCTACGGCACGCACGAGAACTACCTGATGCAGCGGGCGACGCCGTTCGCGGACATCGTCCGGCACCTGACGCCGTTCTTCGTGTCCCGCCAGGTCGTCGCCGGCTCCGGTCGCGTCGGCATCGGGCAGGACGGCCGTGGCCAGGGCTTCCAGATCTCCCAGCGCGCCGACTTCTTCGAGGTCGAGGTCGGGCTGGAGACCACGCTCAAGCGCCCGATCATCAACACCCGCGACGAGCCGCACGCCGACGCCGAGAAGTACCGGCGGCTGCACGTGATCATCGGCGACGCGAACCTCTCCGAGGTCTCGACCTACCTCAAGCTCGGCACCACCGCGCTCGTGCTGTCGATGATCGAGGACTCCTTCCTCACCGGTGACCTCGCCGTCGACGGCCCGGTGCAGGCGCTGCACCAGGTCTCGCACGACCCGACGCTCACCCACCTGATCACCCTGCAGAACGGCCGCAAGCTCACCGCCGTCCAGCTGCAGATGGAGTACTGCGAGCAGGCCCGCAAGTACGTCGAGGACCGCTACGGCGCCGACGCCGACGACGTGACCGTCGACGTCCTCAACCGCTGGGAGTCCGTCCTCACCCGGCTCACGACCGACCGGAACAGCCTCGCGCGCGAACTGGACTGGGTCGCCAAGCTCGAGCTGTTCGACGGCTACCGCGAGCGCGACGGTCTCGACTGGAGCGCCCCGCGCCTGCACCTGGTCGACCTGCAGTACTCCGACGTCCGCCCGGACAAGGGCCTGTACAACAAGCTCGCCTCGAAGGGTCGCTTCGAGCGGATCGTCTCCGACGCGAAGGTCTCCTGGGCGATGACCAACCCGCCCGAGGACACCCGGGCCTACTTCCGCGGCCGCTGCCTCGACCAGTACGCGGACTCCATCGCCGCGGCGTCCTGGGACTCGGTCATCTTCGACCTGCCCGGCCGCGACTCCCTCCAGCGCGTCCCGACCCTGGAGCCGCTGCGGGGCACCAAGGCCCACGTCGGCGCCCTGCTCGACCGTTGCCCCACGGCCGAGGATCTGGTTCGGACCCTCGCCGGCGGCTGACCCGGCAACGCTCTGACCTGCAGCAATTCGGAGACTCGGCGGGTTTGACCGCTGTGTCGGCCCGTGCTCGCGTATCGTCGGAACCACCGGCCCCGAGCCGGAATGTGAGCAAGGGAGAGCGCCATGGCGACCAAGGACACCGGCGGCGGGCAGGCGCAGGCCCGCAAGTCCGAGCAGACCGAAGAGGTCACCGAGACCACCGAGACCTCGGACCTGCAGGAGCGCCACGAGAAGCTCACCGACGACGTGGAGTCGATGCTCGACGAGATCGACGAGGTCCTCGAGGAGAACGCCGAGGAATTCGTTCGGTCCTTCGTGCAAAAGGGCGGCCAGTAGGACCCATCGGACTCCGTCCGACGTATTCCGACGCACCGTTCGCTCGACGCGGACGGTGCGTCGCCGTTTAAGCGCGCACCGCTGGATAGGTTTGGGGACGTGACTTCGATCCCGAACGGCAACAGCCCCCTGCCCGCCGCGTTCCGCGCCGTCGGCAGCTCCTCGTTCACCGACTTCCTCGCCGGGTACGCGCCGGACCTGCTCCCGCACCGCCGGGCGATCCCGGCCGGTGCCACGGTCGACGCCCCGCACGGCACGACGATCGTCGCGGCGACGTTCCCCGGCGGCGTCGTCATGGCCGGTGACCGGCGCGCGACGATGGGCAACATCATCGCCCAGCGCGACATCGAGAAGGTCTTCCCGGCCGACGAGTACAGCTGCGTGAGCATCGCCGGCACCGCCGGCATCGGGCTCGAGATGACGCGGCTGTTCCAGGTCGAGCTCGAGCACTACGAGAAGATCGAGGGCACGACCCTCAGCCTCGACGGCAAGGCGAACCGGCTCTCGCAGATGATCCGGCAGAACCTGGGTCTGGCGATGCAGGGCCTCGCGGTCGTCCCGATGTTCTGCGGCTACGACCACGAGGTCGGCGAGGGTCGGATCTTCAGCTACGACGTCACCGGCGGCCGGTACGAGGAGACCAACTACCACTCGGTCGGCTCGGGGTCGTTGTTCGCCCGCGGTGCGTTGAAGAAGCTGCACCGTGCGGGCATGACCCCCGACCAGGTCGTCACCGTCCTCGTGCAGGCCCTCTACGACGCCGCCGACGACGACTCGGCGACCGGCGGCCCCGACCTGACCCGGTCGATCTGGCCGGTCGTGTACGTGATCACCGAGGACGGCGCCCGGCGCCTGCCCGACGACGAGATGGGCCCGATCGTCCGGGCCGTGGTCGAGGGGCGGCTGATCGACCCGGACGGGCCGAACGCCAGCCCGCCCACCGGCCCGTAGTTCCGCGCGCTCGCCAGTCCGGAGCTTGCCTGTCCGGCCTTCCCCCGCACGACTTCGAGAGGACCTGCCGCGGTGACCACGCCGTTCTACATCTCGCCCGAACAGATCATGAAGGACAAGGCGGACTATGCCCGCAAGGGCATCGCCCGCGGGCGGTCCGCCGTGGTCCTGCAGTACGACGCCGGCATCCTGCTCGTCGCCGAGAACTGGTCGCCGGCGCTGCACAAGATCAGCGAGATCTACGACCAGATCGCGTTCGCCGCGGTCGGCCGGTACAACGAGTTCGAGAACCTGCGGATCATGGGTGTCCGCATCGCGGACCTGCGCGGGTACTCCTACGACCGCCGCGACGTGACCGCCCGCGGCCTGGCGAACGCCTACGCGCAGACGCTCGGCACGATCTTCTCCTCGGCCGGCGAGAAGCCGTTCGAGGTCGAACTCGTGGTGGCCGAGGTCGGCGACAGCGCCGCGGACGACCAGATCTACCGGCTGACCTACGACGGCTCCGTCGCCGACGAGCACGGCTGGATGGTCATGGGTGGGCAGACCGAGCCGATCGCGGCCTACCTGGAGCAGAACTACGCCGAGGGGCTGGGCGTCGACGACGCCATTGCGCTCGCGGTCCGCGCCCTGGGCGAGGGCAACCCCGGCTCCGACGGCCCGCGCCGGATCGAGGCGAACCAGCTCGAGGTCGCCGTGCTCGACCGCGGCCGTCCGACGCGCAAGTTCAAGCGCCTGACCCGCGCGCGCCTGGAGTCGGTCCTCGGGACCGACGCCGCGGCGGCGGCTCCGGCGGCTGCTCCGGCGGCTGCTCCGACGGGTCCGGCCGGGGGCGGGGCTCCGGCGGCGGGCGACGGCGGCGAGCGGCCCGCGACCGGGCCGCAACCGCCCAAGCCGGGCGAAACGTCCACCGGGGACGGCGACGGCGGTCCGGCGCTCTGACGGACGTTTCCGACGCCTGAGTGAGTCTGCCCGGTCAAAGATCGCGCGGCCCCGTACTCTCAGGTCATGGATCGGCGCATCTTCGGTCTCGAGAACGAGTACGGCGTCACGTGCACCTTCCGGGGGCAGCGACGTCTCTCCCCGGACGAGGTCGCGCGGTACCTCTTCCGCCGGGTCGTCTCGTGGGGCCGCAGCTCGAACGTGTTCCTCCGCAACGGGGCCCGGCTGTACCTGGACGTCGGGAGCCACCCGGAGTACGCGACCCCGGAGTGCGACTCGGTCGTCGACCTGGTCACGCACGACAAGGCGGGGGAGCGAATCCTCGAAGGCCTGCTCGTCGACGCCGAGCGGCGTCTGCGCGAGGAGGGGATCGCGGGCGACGTCTACCTGTTCAAGAACAACACCGACTCCGCCGGGAACTCCTACGGCTGCCACGAGAACTACCTCGTCGCGCGCCACGGGGAGTTCTCCCGGCTCGCGGACGTCCTGATCCCGTTCCTCGTGAGCCGGCAGCTGATCTGCGGCGCGGGCAAGGTCCTCCAGACCCCGCGCGGCGCCGTGTACTGCGTCAGCCAGCGGGCCGAGCACATCTGGGAGGGCGTCAGCAGCGCCACCACGCGCTCACGCCCGATCATCAACACCCGCGACGAGCCGCACGCGGACGCCGAGCGGTACCGCCGCCTGCATGTCATCGTCGGCGACTCGAACATGAGCGAGACGACGACGCTGCTCAAGGTCGGCTCCACCGACCTGGTGCTGCGGATGATCGAGGCCGGCGTCGTCATGCGGGACCTGACGCTGGAAAACCCGATCCGGGCGATCCGCGAGATCAGCCACGACATGACGGGCCGCCGCAAGGTGCGCCTGGCCAACGGCCGCGAGGCCTCCGCCCTGGAGATCCAGGAGGAGTACCTGTCGAAGGCGCGGGACTTCGCCGCCCGCCGCGCCCTGGACGACGGCGTCGTGAAGCGCGTTCTCGACCTGTGGGAGCGGACGCTGTCCGCCGTCGGCTCCGGTGACCTGTCGGCCGTCGAGCGCGAGATCGACTGGGTGACCAAGTACAAGCTGATCGAGGCCTACCGGAACAAGAACAACCTGCCGCTGTCCGCGCCTCGCGTGGCCCAGCTGGACCTGGCGTACCACGACATCAACCGGCACCGCGGTCTGTACTACCTGCTGGAGAAGAAGGGCAGCGTCGAGCGCGTCGCGCGCGACCTGGCGATCTTCGAGGCGAAGTCGGTCCCGCCGCAGACCACCCGGGCGCGGCTGCGTGGCGAGTTCATCCGCAAGGCGCAGGAACGCCGGCGCGACTTCACCGTCGACTGGGTGCACCTGAAGCTGAACGACCAGGCGCAGCGCACCGTGCTGTGCAAGGACCCGTTCCGCCACACCGACGAGCGGGTGGAAAAGCTCATCGCCTCGATGTGACTCCCAGTACGAACCGCCCGTCAGCCGGGGAATCTCCCAGCCTCGATCACTAGGCTGCGGGCGTGCGCCGAGCTCCCACCCTGCTGCTCGCCGCTGTTCTGCTGCTCCCCGCCGCCTGCGGCGGCGGGGACGACGACGGCGGCGACCCGAACGCCTCCCGATCGGTGGCGCCGTTCGCGTTCCCGACGGTGTCCGAGACCAAGCCGGGGGCGGAGCCGAAGATCGTCTCCAGCACGGCGCCGCCGGACACGACGCAGAGCAAGGTCCTGTTCGAGGGCAAGGGCCGCGCGGTCGGCGCGGACGACGTCGTCGTCGTCCGGGTCAAGGGCCAGGTCTGGGACCCCGACGGCGTGGACCTGCCGGCGTTCGTGAACTCGTTCAGCACCGGCCAGGCCCTGATCCGCCCGGTGGACAGCGTCGTCCCGGCCTGGGAGAAGGTGCTGCCCGGGGTCAGGATCGGCTCGCGCGTCCTGATCGTCGCCCCGCCCGCGGACGGCTTCGGCGAGCAGGGCAACTCCGGGGTCGGGATCTTCCCCGACGACACCCTGATGTTCGTGCTCGACGTGCTCGACTCGGTCGCCCCGGGGACGATGGCCGCCGGCAAGCCGGTTCCGCTCGCCCCCGACCCCGCGCTGCCCACCGTGACGGGCGACAAGAACCCGAAGATCACCGTGCCGCCGCGCGCGGCCCCGACCGACCTGGTCGAACGGCTCCTGCGGCAGGGCTCCGGCGCGAGGATCGAGGAGGGCGAGTCGGTCCTCGCCCAGTACGTCGGCGTCCTCTGGCGCGACGGGAAGGTCTTCGACTCGTCCTGGGACAAGGGGCGGCACCCGTTCGCGGCGCGGATCGCGAAGTCCGACCCGCAGACCGGGGAGTCCGGCGTGATCGAGGGCTGGGTCAAGTCCCTCGTGGGGGAGCGGGTCGGCTCCCGGATCCTGCTCGTCGTCCCGCCGAAGTTCGGCTACGGCAAGGCCGGCAACCCGGAGGGCGGGATTCAGGGAACGGACACGCTCGTGTTCGTCATCGACATCCTCGGCGCCTACGGCAAGGCGACCACCTGACCGGACGCCAAGGTCGCGCACCTAGGCTGCGCGGGTGCGCCGACTTCTGATGCTGCTCCCGCTCCTGACCGCCCTGATCCTGCCCGCCGCGTGTGGCGGGGACGACGACAAGACGTTCGCGTTCCCGACGGTCTCCAGCGCGGAGGTCGGCGTCGTTCCCGAGATCACCTCGAACTCGGCACCGCCGAAGGAGTCCGAGCTCCAGGTGCTCACCGAGGGCAAGGGCCGTGCGCTCGCCGCCGGCGACATGCTGGTCGCGGACCTCAAGAGCCAGGTCTGGAGCACCGACGGCAAGGAGATCCCGCCGTACGTCGACACGTTCTCGGCCAAGCGGGTCCTGATCGCGTCGATCGACGAGATCGTCCCCGGCGTCGCGAAGAAGCTGCCGGGCGTCAAGGTCGGGTCCCGGGTCGTTCTCGTGACCCCGCCGGCCGACGGGTTCGGCGAGCAGGGCAATCCGCAGATCGGCGTCCAGCCCGAGGACAGTTTGGTCTTCGTCTTCGACATCCTCGACGCGTTCGGCAAGGACGCCCTGATCGACGGCACCGCGCCGAAGACCGCGCCGGGCGCGAACCTGCCCAAGGTCACCGCGGGCAAGAACCCGAAGATCACGATCCCGAAGAACGACCCGCCCTCCGGCCTGGTCGCGGAGCCGCTGCTCGTCGGCAAGGGTCCGAAGGTCGAGAAGGGCCAGGAGATCGTCGCGCAGTACACCGGTGTCATCTGGCGCAACGGCGTCGTCTTCGACAGCTCCTGGAAGCCCGACCGCGGGCCGTTCGCGGCCCGCGTCGCCGGCACCGACCCGCAGACCGGGGAACCCGGCGTCATCGAGGGCTGGGTCCAGGGCCTGGCCGGCCAACGGGTCGGCAGCCGCGTGCTGCTCGTGATCCCGCCGAAGCTCGGCTACGGCAAGGAGGGCAACCCCGGCGCCGACATTCAGGGCACCGACACCCTCGTCTTCGTCGTCGACATCCTCGGCGCCTACAACACCCCGGCCAAGGCCTGACTGCTCAGTCCGCCGCTGGGTCCAGGAGCCCGGCCGCCCAGCGGCCGGCGGCGGCCGCGGCGAGGAAGCACGGCGGGTCGTCGTCGAGTCCGCGGCCCATGCTCGACAGGATCACCGGGCTCGCGGCGAGCGCCTCCGGCAGGCCGGTGAGGTCGACCGGCACCAGGCGGTGCCGCTCGGCCAGGGACGCGCACTGCGTGCGGACTCGTTCACCGAACTCGCCGGGCAGGTCCGGCACGGGGACGTCCGCGGGGGCGAGCGCGACCCGGCCGTAGGCGGTCAGGCTGTGGTGCGAGACGCCGCGGTGGCGCTCGCGGGGGTCGGCGGCGGAGACGCGCAGCGACGCGACCGGGCGGCCGCCGAGGACGGCGGCGGCGTTCACCGCGTCGCCGGCGGCGACGCCGGAGAACCCCCAGCGGGTGCCGGTGCCCAGGTTCCCCGGCCCCGGGGCGACGACCGCGATGTGCGCGTCGAGGACGAGTCGCGCCGCGAGCAGCCCCGAGTGCAGCGAGACGCACTCCAGGTCCCCGCCGAACGCCTGGCCGGTGGTGACGGTCCCGACCAGCAGGCCCATCCGGCGCAGGCCGTCGACGGTGCGGGAGAACCAGGCCGGCAGGGCCCCGCCGTCGGTCATGACGAAGGCGATCCGCACTCCGGGCCGGTCCGCGGTCGCCGCGACGCAGATGGCCGGCAGCGCGGAGTGCAGGTCGGCGGTGACGACCGGCATCCCGCCGACGGAGTCCGCGTCGCGCAGAACCCCGTGGTGCGCCGAGCCCTGCTCGTCGGCGCCGTCGACGAGCGCCTGCAGCGGGGTGTAGCGCGCCTTGACGAGGTGCCCGTCCGCACCGGGGTCCGCCGGGAGGCGGTCCGGCACCGCGACGACCGGCGCGTACCCGCCGGTGCCGAGGTTCCGTATCAGCGCGCCGGCGTTGAGCAGCACCTCGTCGCCGGGTTCGGGACGGCCGACCAGGGCCGGATAGGCCAGCGCGCGCACCGTTCCCGCGTCCGGCCCGTCGCCACCGGTTCGAGGGTCGGACGGGACGAGAGCGACCTCGAGTTCGACCGCGCCCTGCCACTCCCGGATCACCCGTTGCACACGGGCCCGCCGCCAGTGGATCACGCCCGAGACGGTACAGGCGTGGGTCCGCCGAGCCGCTCGCGCCGCCGGGTACCGTTCAGCGATCCGGGACGGTCCGGGAGCGATCCGGGAGGAGGACGCGACGATGTCGGCGAAGCGCACCGAGCGCCTGCTCAACCTCACCATCTGCCTGCTGGCGGCGCGTCGGTTCCTCACCAAGGAGCAGATCCGCGCCGCGGTGACCGCCTACGCGGAGTGCCCCACCGACGAGGCCTTTGAGCGCATGTTCGAGCGGGACAAGGACGAGCTGCGCGAGCTCGGGATCCCGCTGGAGACCGGCACCCACGAGGCGCTGTTCGGCGACGAGATCGGCTACCGGATCGACCGCGGCGCCTACGCGCTGCCCGAGGTGACGTTCACTCCCGAGGAACTCGCGGTCCTCGGTCTCGCGGCCCGGGCCTGGCGGCAGGCGTCGCTCTCGCACGCGGCCGGGACGGCGTTGCTGAAGCTGCGCGCTGCCGGCGTCGACCCGGACGAGACCGCGATGGCCGGCCTCGAACCCCGCGTCGGCGACGACCCCGCCCTGCAGCCCCTGTGGTCGGCCTCCTTCGAGGGCCGGTCGGTCAGCTTCGACTACCGGACCCCGCCCGCGGACACCCCGGCCCGGCGCCGGGTCGAGCCCTGGGGTCTCGGCGTGCGGAACGGCAGGTGGTACCTGGTCGGCTTCGACGTCGACCGGCAGGCGTCCCGGGTGTTCCGCCTGTCGCGGATCTCCGGTCCGATCAAGGTCACCGGCGCGCCCGGGTCGGTCGTCAAGCCACCCGAGGTCGACATCCGCGAGGAGCTGCGCCGGATGATGCCCGCCGCCCCGCGGGAGACCGCGGTCGTCCGGGCCCGGCCCGGGTCGGCGTACGGCCTGCGCTCGCGGGCGGCCTCGATCTCCCTCGCGGAGGAGACCGGCTCGGAGTGGGACACCCTGCACGTCGAGTTCACCGGCGCCGACATCCTGGCCGAGGAACTCGTGTCCTACGGAGCCGCGGTCGTCGTGGACGGGCCCGACGAGGTGCGCGACGCCGTCGTGGCCCGGCTGCGCGCGCTGGCAGGTGTCGCGTGAGCCAGGGAGCGTCCGAGCGGTTGTCGCGCCTGCTCGCCCTCGTCCCGTACCTGCTGAACCGGCAGGGCATCCCGATGGAACAGGCCGCGCGGGACGCCGGGATCACCGTCGACCAGCTCGAGAAGGATCTGCTGCTGCTCTTCGTGTGCGGCCTGCCCGGGCACCTGCCCGACGACCTCATCGAGGCCGACTGGGAGGACGGGCTGGTCTACCTCGGCAACGCCGACACCATCGCCCGGCCGCTGCGGCTCGGCCCCGAGGAGGTCGCCACGCTGCTGGTCGGCCTGCGCCTGCTCGCGGCGCTGCCCGGCACCCACGACCGCGTCGCGCTCGACAAGGCCATGGCGAAGCTGCAGGAGGTCGCCGGGGCGGCCGCCGGCAAGGCCGACGAGAAGGTGGGCGTCGACGTCGGGCCGCAGCCGGACGAGCGCGTGCTCGCCGACGCGCGGCGCGCGCTCGCCGAGAAGCGGCGCCTGCACCTGCGCTACTACGTTCCCGGCCGCGACGAGACCACCGAGCGCGACGTGGACCCGATGCGCCTCGCGCTCGTCGACGGGCGGACCTACCTGGAGGGCTGGTGCCACCGGGCCGAGGACGTCCGGCTGTTCCGGCTGGACCGCGTCGTCGCGCTGGAGGTCCTGGACGTCCCCGCCGAGGTCCCGGCCGGTGCCGTCGCCCACGACCTCGACTCCGGCCTGTTCTCGCCCTCGCCGAACGACACGATCGCCGGCCTGGAGCTGGAGCGCGAGGCGCTCTGGGTGACCGAGTACTACCCCTGCGACGAGGTCACCGAGCTCGAGGACGGGCGCCGCTACGTGCGCCTGCGCAGCGGTGACCCGGAGTGGATGGTCCGCCTCGCCATGCGCCTCGGCCCGTCCGCGACGCTGGTGGACCCGCCGGAGCTGGCCGAACGCGTGCGCGCCACCGCGGCCGCGGCGCTCGAGCACTACGCGGCGGGTGGAGGTGCGGTGTGATCGAGCCGGAGAAGCCGGCACCCCCGGCCCCGCTCAAGGTCACCTGCCCGGACTGCGGCCACGTCCGGGTGCCGCCGCGGGAGGTGCGGCTGGTGGTCGTGAACGCCCCGGGCGCCTCGTACTACACGTTCACCTGCCCGGACTGCGGGCAACGCGTGCGCCGCGAGGCGACCAAGGACGTCGCCGGCGCGTTGCTCGCCCGCCGCGTGCCCGCGGTGCGGACGGTGGGCCGGTAGTGGGCTAGCCTGCCCGGATGCTGGTCGCTGTCTGGGTCGTCTGCGGCGTCCTGGGTCTGTTGGTGCTCGTCGTGCCCACCCTGCGCCTGTGGCGTCTGGTGAAGGAGCTCGGCCGTGAGGTCGGGCGGGTCGCCGACGAGCTCGCCGACGCGAGCACCCGGTTGGACGTGGCAGCGCAACATCTGCCCGCTCGGCGCGATTAGCATCTGCGTCCTGCGAGGTCCCGCTCGTCGTGGCTGATTGGCCGGTCGGCTAAAGATCCGACCGTTCGGTGGGAAGACATTTCGGACTTTCCACCGGCCCGGCGTCTGAGGAGTACTCTCAGGTACAGGTACGCGTCCCCGAACTTGGAGAGCCGACACATGGGCAACCTTGGCCCGCTGGAACTGACGTTGATCCTCGTGATCGTCGTCCTGCTGTTCGGTGCGAAGCGCCTTCCCGAGACGGCGAAGTCGGTCGGTCAGTCCCTGAAGATCTTCAAGAAGACGATCAGCGAGGACGACGAGAAGAAGGACGCGCCCCGCGAGGTCACCTCCAACGACGACGTGGCGCCGCCGCCGTCGACGCGGTCGGACGAGCCGAACCGCACCGAGCTCTGAGTAGCTCGGCACCCCGGCACCCCCCACAGCGGTGACCTCCACCACCGGCCCGAGGCACCGCGGACGCCCGGACAACCCAGAAGGGCGCATGCCCCTTCTGGATCATCTCCGTGAACTACGGACCCGGCTGATCCGCGCTGTCATCGCGATTGCCGTCGGCAGCATCGTCGGGTTCATCTTCTACGAGGAAATCATTGATTTCCTGATCGAGCCGGTCTGTGAAGCCGGCGTCGAGGGCGTCAGCGACAAGCAGTGCGGCGCGCTCGTCGTCACCGGCGTCATCGGGCCCCTCGCCCTGCAGCTCAAGGTTGCGCTCTACGTCGGCCTGGTGATCTCGCTGCCCCTCTGGTTGTGGCAGCTGTGGGCGTTCCTCGCCCCCGGCCTGCACCGCCGGGAGAAGCGGTGGGCCTACCTGTTCGTGTTCATCGGCGGGCCGTTGTTCTGCGCCGGGGGCGCGCTGGCCTACATCATCCTGCCGACGGCCGTCCGGATCCTGCTGGGCTTCAACCCGGGCAACGTCAGCAACCTCGTCTCGCTCGACGAGTACCTCGACTTCGTGCTCCGCATGCTGTTCGTGTTCGGGTTGTCGTTCGAGCTGCCGCTGATCCTGATCACGCTGAACCTGGCCGGCGTCATCTCGGCGGCGCAGATCCGCAGCTGGTGGCGGCAGATGGTGTTCGGCATCGCCGTCTTCGCCGCGATCGCCACCCCGACGCCCGACCCGTACTCGATGATCGCGCTGATGACCCCGATGACCGTCCTGTACGGCGTCGCGATCATCGTGACGACCTTGATGGATCGGAAGGCGCGCAAGCGGGCAGTGCTGACGGGTGAGCACGAGGACCTGCCCTGATCGCACGCGACCGGTGACCGGCGGCATGACCGAACTCTCCGCCTTCGCGGCGGGCTTCCCGTTCCCGTTCGACCCCTTCCAGCGCGAGGCCTGTGCGGCGCTGGAAGGCGGTGCGGGCGTGCTCGTGGCGGCCCCGACCGGGGCCGGCAAGACCCTCGTCGGGGAGTTCGCGGTCCACCTCGCGCTCGCCCGCGGGAACAAGTGCTTCTACACGACGCCGATCAAGGCGCTGTCGAACCAGAAGTACTCGGACCTGGTGCGCCGGCACGGCCCGGAGAACGTCGGCCTGCTGACCGGCGACAACTCGATCAACTCCGAGGCGCCGGTGGTCGTCATGACCACCGAGGTGCTGCGCAACATGCTCTACGCCGGGTCCTCGACCCTGCGCGGGCTCGAGTTCGTGGTGATGGACGAGGTGCACTACCTCGCCGACCCGTTCCGCGGCGCGGCGTGGGAGGAGGTGATCATCCACCTCCCGGAGTCGGTCACGCTGGTCTCGCTGTCGGCGACCGTGTCCAACGCCGAGGAGTTCGGCGAGTGGCTGCAGACCGTTCGCGGCCACACCGAGGTGATCGTCTCCGAGCACCGGCCGGTGCCGCTGTGGCAGCACATCATGGTCGGCGACTCGATCTCCGACCTGTTCGTCGACGACGACCACCAGAAGGTCAACCCCGAGCTGCTCCGCATCGTGCGCAGCGGCGGACGGCCGGGGGACCGGCGACGCGGGGGTGGGCGGGGTGGCCCGCGTGGCGGGCAGCGCCAGCGCTCGGGCGTCTACACGCCGAGCCGCGCCGAGGTGATCGTCCGGCTCGACCGCGAGGCGCTGCTGCCCGCCATCACGTTCATCTTCAGCCGGGCCGGCTGCGACGCCGCGGTGGAGCAGTGCCTGCGCGCCGGCCTGCGGCTGAACAACACCGAGGAGCGGCGGCAGGTCCGCGCGATCGTCGACGCCGCGACGTCCTCGATCCCGGAGGCGGACCTCGTCGTCCTCGGCTACGAAGGCTGGCGCGACGGCCTCGAGCGCGGCATCGCCGCCCACCACGCCGGAATGCTGCCCGCGTTCCGCGAGGTCGTCGAGACGTTGTTCGTGAAGGGGCTCGTGAAGGCCGTCTTCGCCACCGAGACCCTCGCGCTCGGCATCAACATGCCGGCGCGGTCGGTCGTGCTGGAGAAGCTGGTCAAGTGGAACGGCGAGACCCACGCCGACGTGACGCCGGGGGAGTACACCCAGTTGACCGGCCGGGCCGGCCGGCGGGGCATCGACGTCGAGGGCCACGCCGTCGTGCTGTGGAACCCGCACCTGGACCCGATCGTGGTCGCCGGCCTCGCCTCGACCCGCACGTACCCGCTGCGGTCGAGCTTCCGCCCGAGCTACAACATGGCGATCAACCTCGTCGGGCAGATGGGCCGCGAGCGTGCCCGTGCCCTGCTCGAGACCTCGTTCGCGCAGTTCCAGGCGGACCGGTCGGTGGTCAGCCTCGCCGCGCAGGTCCGCAAGCAGGACGAGGGCCTGGCCGGCTACACCGAGGCGATGACCTGCCACCTCGGCGACTTCGCCGAGTACCACGGCCTGCGTGAGGCTCTCACCGCGCGCGAGAAGGAGATGTCCCGGCAGCGGTCCGGTGACCGTCGCGCCGAGGCGGCCGCCTCGCTGGAGAAGCTCAAGCGGGGCGACGTCATCGTCGTCCCGCGGGGCCGCTTCGCCGGTGTCGCCGTCGTCATCGACCCGGGGGTGGCGCCGAACGAGGAGGACCCGCGTCCTGCCGTGGTGACTGCCGACCGGCAGTACCGGCGGCTCGCGCTCGCGGACTTCCCGGTGCCGGTCGAGCCGCTGGACCGCGTCAAGGTCCCGAAGTCGTTCAACCCGCGCTCGCCGCAGTCCCGGCGCGACCTCGCGTCCACGCTGCGGCCGTACGCGGACGGCCCCACGTACCGGTCGTACGCCCGCCGCAGCCGCGGGCCGTCCGCCGCGAACGAGGACAGCGAGATCGCGCGCCTGCGCGCGGCCATCCGTGCCCACCCGTGCCACGCGTGCCCCGACCGGGAGGACCACGCCCGCTGGGCCGCGCGGCACAAGCGGCTCGCGGCCGACACCGACAAGCTGCGGGCCCGCGTCGCCGGCCGCACCGCGACCGTGGCCCGCACGTTCGACCGGGTGTGCGGGGTGCTCACCGACCTGGACTACCTCGCCGACGACCGCGTGACCCCGGCCGGCGAGCGGCTCAAGCGGCTCTACACCGAGCTCGACCTGCTGGCGGCCGAGTGCCTTCGGCAGGGTCTGTGGAACGGCCTCAACCATGCCGAGCTCGCGGCCGTCGTCTCCGCGCTCGCCTACGAGTCACGCAGCTCCGAGGACGCCGGCCCGCCTCGGCTGCCCGACGGGCCGGTCCGCGAGACCCTCGCGGAGATGGTCCGGCTCTGGGGTGACCTGGAGCAGGTCGAGCGCCGGCACCGCCTCGACTTCCTCCGCGAGCCCGACCTCGGTTTCGTCTGGGCGACCTACCGCTGGGCGAACGGCCGCGGGCTCGAGTCCGTCCTCCGCGACGCCGACCTGACCGCGGGCGACTTCGTCCGCTGGTGCAAGCAGCTCATCGACCTCCTCGGCCAGATCGCGAAGGCCGCCGACCCGGAGCTCCGCGCCACCGCCGACGCCGCCATCGACTCCGTCCGCCGCGGCGTCGTCGCCTACTCCTCCGTCACCTGAGCAGGCTCAGCGTCTCGAGGTCGAGGGCGGCCTGGGCGTAGCGGTCGGCCAGGGGCGCGCGGACGGTCGCGGGCTGCATCTCCTCGGGGGTGAGGCAGTAGACCGCGCCGTAGACGGCGTTGGTCCGGTACGCGGTCCAGGCGTCGTCGAAGCTCTCGGCGCCCTCGCCCCGGGCGGCGAGGTACTCGCGCAGCAGAGCCTGCTCGTTCGCG
Source organism: Sporichthya polymorpha DSM 43042 (assembly GCF_000384115.1). Taxonomy (NCBI): domain Bacteria; kingdom Bacillati; phylum Actinomycetota; class Actinomycetes; order Sporichthyales; family Sporichthyaceae; genus Sporichthya; species Sporichthya polymorpha. Next base: position 4,464,001 of record NZ_KB913029.1, on the reverse strand, counting down.
CGGCGGTCCTCGGTGCTCAGCGAGCCGACGAGGAAGCACGCGACGTCTTGGTAGGCGTCGGTCCGGCAGGCGAACTGCCAGTCAAGGAAGCGCGTCGAGCCGTCGGCGCCGAAGTACACGTTGGTCGGGTTCGCGTCGCCGTGGACGAACGTGGCCGGCCGCGCGTCCTGGGCGGCCCACAGCCGCTTATAGGCGGCGCCGATCTGCTCGCGCTCGGCGAAGACCTCGAGGACCGGGCCCGCGGTGGTCTGCCCGATGTAGGCGTCCCAGTGCTCGGGGGCGAAGAGGCTGTCGACGATCGGACGGTAGTACGGGAACGGCGGCATCCAGTCGAGCTGCAGGTCCCCGCGCCGGTGCCAGGCCGCCATCGACACGAGGCCGTCGGAAACCTGGTCCACCGTCATGGGCACGCGCGGGTCGTTGACGCGCGCGCCGGCGGCGATCACGTCGTCGAGGATGACGATGCCCTGCCGGCCCTCGACCGCGGCGTGGTGGCAGCGCGGGATGCCCGCCTCAAGCTGCGGGGCGACGTCCCGGTAGAACAGCGCCTCCGCCTGGTACCCGGCGGACATGATCGCGAGCAGCTCGGGCCGGAACCCGCCTTTCACACAGAGACGCGCGGTGCTGCCGTCCGGGTGGGCGACCTCGACGAGGACCTTGGTCGCGGTGCCCCAGACGATTCCGGTCTGCTCGACCTTCTCGACGCCCAGCACCTCCTGCAGCCAGGAATCGACCTCGTCGACGCTCATCGGCAGGGGCATGTCTCTCCTCGTCGCGTTGTTCGGAACCCGCGGAAAAAGGTCAAGTCGTAAACAATCTAGGCGACCGACCCGGAGAACAACAGGCCTCAGCGGAAGACGCTGACCTCACGCAGCTTCGTGAAGAACCCGCCGGTGGCGGTGCGGACGTGGACCACCTTCACCGCGGCGCCGGAGAGTTTCTGCACGTAGAACCCGTCGGTGCCCGCGCCCGCCGGGGCGGGCAGCTCGCGCCAGGTGCGGCCGTCGGCCGACACCTCGACGGTGCAGGTGAAGCCGCACCCGCGGACGACGAGCAGCGTCGCCGGGATCGGGCGGTCCAGGGTGACGTAGATGTCCCGATGGTCGTTCTGCGCCGTCCCCGGGCACGGACCGTCGGCGCAGCGCGGGTCGTCGACCGGGTCCCACGGGCTGCCGAGCCGGCCGTCGGTGAGCCCACAGGTCTCCTGGGCCAGCGGCTTGCCGCGGCTGTCGGTGACGCGGCAGGACGCGCCCCGGGACGCGGGCACCTCGGTGCCCGCCAGCACACTGGTGGCCGAGAGCGTGACCGGGCGGTTGCCGAGCTTTCCCTCCCGGTGGGCCGCGACGAGCAGGCGACTGTCCTCGGCGACGCGCAAATCGAAGGGGAGCGAGACCGGAGTCTCGGTGAAGTCGGCCGTCGCGGCGGAGACGTCGCCCTCCGCGGGCAACTGAGTGACCGTCACGGAAACTGGGCCGCTCGCCTTCGCCTTGCTCGTCGCCGGCATCTGCACGCGCAGCTCGGGGCCGGGCCGGGTGCCCTGGCGGTTGCGGGTCAGTTTCAGCGGTTCCGACGCGACCGGGACGTCGAACGTGCCGCCCTCGGCCATGCGGGCGGGCAGCGTGACGGTGGTGCCGACGCGGTTCTCGCCGGACCCGCCCACCGGCGCGACCACGGAGAGCGCGACCGCGACGGGTGCGTCGCCGTTGTTCTTCGGCATGCCCACGGCGAACGTGCCGTCGCGCGCGCTCAGGCCCTCGGCGGTCGGCGCGCGGCAGCCGCGCTTGTCGGCGAAGCAGCTCAGGCCGAGGCTGAACGCCGCCCCGATGCCGATCGAGGCGCGCTCGGACTTGCTGCGCAGCAGGGTGACGGTGACGCGGGCGCCGGACACGGCGGTGCCGCCGGTGTCCCGGACCGTGCCGCGCAGTGCCGGGCCGTCGACCGCGGCCGCGGTCGCGGGGACCGTGGCCGGGTCGACGGGGGTGCGGTCCTCGGCCCCGGGCCCGGAGTCGACGCAGCCTGCGAGCAGGCCGGCCAGGACCAGCGGGGCGAGGAACCGGCGCACCGTGTCAGTCCGGGCTGGAGCTACAGCTTGAGGTTCTGGGCGTCGCCGGCCTCGAAGTAGGTGAGGGTCGGCGGGCCGGCGAGCACCATGCCGAGGCCCTTGCCGGCCTGCTGGAAGTGCGGGCTGGCCAGGTGCGCGTCCATCGCGGCCTTGTCCGCGTACACCTCGATCATCACGAAGGTGTTGGGCTCGGAGAGGGATTCGTAGCACTGGTAGAACTGCACGCCCTCCTCCGCGTTGCTCGCCTCGACGAGCTTCGGGATGGCGTTCAGGAACGGCTCCCGCATCTCCGGCTTCACAGGCATGGTCGCGTGCATGACGATCGGCATCGAGTCGCTCCGTTGCGGTTGAGGTTGCAGGATTCTGGTGCGATCAGGTCCTCGCGATCCTATGCCGGGCGCATCAGCGTTCGGCGACCTCGGACAGCGCGCCGAGGAGTCGGTTGAGCGGGCTGTCCAGGCCCCACCGGTCGGAGAGGGCGAGCAGCGCCTCGGGATCGCGCGGGGCGGCCGGGAGCCTGGCGTCGAGGTCCGGCACCGGCAGGTCGCGGACGACCTCGACGACCTTCGGGGCGACGGCGAGGTACGCCGCCGCGTCGCGCAGCTTGCGGCGCACCGCGGGGGACATCGCCGAGTCCGGGTCCTCCGCCGCGGCCAGGATCGCCGGGACGTCCCCGTGCGCGGACACCAGCGCGGCGGCGGTCTTGTCGCCGACGCCGGGGACGCCGGGCAGCCCGTCGCTCGGGTCCCCGCGCAGGCTCGCGAAGGCGGCGTAGGAACGGCCGGGGATCCCGTACTTCCGCGTCACCGCCGCCTCGTCGACGATCTCCAGGTTGCGGATGCCCTTGGCGATGTAGAGGACGCGCACCGCCCGCTCGTCGTCGACCAGCTGGAACAGGTCGCGGTCACCGGTGACGACGTCGACCGGCCCGTCGGCGCGGGTGGCGAGGGTGCCGATCACGTCGTCGGCCTCGTGGCCCTCGACGCCGAGGTGGACGATCCCGAGCGCGTCGAGGACGTCGGTGATGATCGGGACCTGGACCTCGAGATCGTCCGGGACCTCTTCCTCGGCGGGCTTGCTGTTCGTCGCCGGCACCGCCACGCGGTGGGTCTTGTAGGTGGGGATCGCCTCGACCCGGAACGCCGGCCGCCAGTCGTAGTCCATGCAGGCGACCAGGTGGGTGGGCCGCCGGAGCTTGGTCAGGTGCGCGATGAAGTCCAGGAAGCCCCGGACGGCGTTGACCGGCGTCCCGTCCGGCGCCCGGACGGAGTCCGGGACACCGAAGAACGCCCGGAAGTACATCGACGCCGCGTCCAGCACCATCAGCTCAGCCACAGCCGTCAGCCTGCCACGAGCGGGTGCCCGGACTGGCATCGCTGGGCTCGACGCAGGAGATTCCGGTGAGAACGTGGAATTGCCGAATCGGCGGAAGGCGACAACCGATGCAGTTCGGGGAAGTCAGGATCTGCGCCATGGAGCGCTGCAGTGAGCTCGCCGACCGATGGCAGCTCTCGCACCCGGAACAAGGCGGTCGACGAGCTCGCCGCCCGCATCAGCGTCGAGATCCTCGGCTAGGCGTGCCGTTACGTCCGACGATGTGGCTGCAATAACGACCACTTCTTCGGACACAACGCCGGCAGGGCGGGGCTACTCGCGGCAGGGCGATTCGGGTGCTGGTGGATCCGGTTCCTCGGGTGGAACCTTGAGGCCGTCGCGGACGAGCTGCCAGTGGGCGTTGCGTCTTGGCTTCTGTTCGGAATCAACCCACTTCGGGGGGATCATCTCCGGGTGGCCATCGGCGGCCATCCGCACTCCCCAGCCCTTCCCTTGCAACGCGGTCAGTGGTTGCGGTGGGTCTCTGCGCGGTGATGATCGGATCAGATAGTGTTCGTGGGAGCAGACCAGGGCCATCTTGTCCACGTCGGTCGGTCCGTCGTCGCGGTCCCACCACTCGATATGGTGCGCTTCGCACCACGCGGCGGGACGGGTACAGCCCTCGCCGATGCAGCCGATGTCGCGGGCGACGAGTGCGGCCCACTGGGCGGGGGTGGCGGTGCGGACCTCGCGGCCCATCGCCAGCGGCACCCCGAGGGTGTTCGCCACGATCGGGGTGATCCCGGCATCGCAGGCGATCCGCTGCACGGTCGCGATGTCCAGGTCCTCACCGGTCGCGGTGCGGGCGAACGGGTGCCCGGTGTCCCCGGCCATCGTCTCCACCGACGCGGTCACATGCAGGTGCGGACGCACCCCGTGGGACGGGGGGAGATCACCGAAGCGCAGGAACTGGCGGAACACGTCCCCGAGCGCGTCGTGGCGACGCTGCGGCGCACTGCGTTCATCCCGGACGCCGTTCACCGCGGGCCGGGGCGCGGCCAGGGGGTCGAGCGCGGCCTTCACGAGGGCGGCGACCTCGTCGGTCAACTCCCCGCGGACGCGGTGCAGCCCGTTGCCCAGATCCGTGATCGTCAGCGACCGCTTCCGCTGCGCGCGGGCCGCCCGCTTGGACTCCGCCGGGGCGTCACCGGTGGGGTCGTCCGGGTCCGGTGCCGGGGGTTTGCCGTCCTCGTCGATGACCTCTTCGATGTGCCGGCCCAGCCGCAGGATCGCCCCGGGGCCCGCGCCGTGGGACTTGGCCAGCAGGAACGTCTCCGCTTTCGCGAGTTCCGATGCGGAGCCGACCGGTTCGATCTTGCGCAGACTCCGCGCCACCGCACGCGCCTGGTCCCGGTTCAGCTTCCCCGAAGCCAACGCCTCGACGGTGGCGGTGCCCTTGCGGGACAGGATGTCGGCGTCCTTGACCCGCGCCCGCGCTTCGGCCGGGTGCAGGTTCAGCTTCTGTCCCAGCCAGACCGCGGTCGAGATCTTCCCGTCGGCCAGAGAAAGCCCGCGGAGTCGAGCTCGGACTGCGCCCGCACCATCAGTTCGAGATCAGCGTCGGTGAAGGTCCAGACCTCGTCCGCGGTGAGCATCGCCGCGACCTTGCGGACGTCCTCAACCGCACTGGCGATCGTCGACAGTGCCGGATGCATCCCCACCCCTGCGGACATGCCACGATTCTACCCGTGTTCGAACGTATGTTCTAGTGCTGTCAAGACCTCATTAGTCCCTACTGTCACTACTTTCTGACGCTCAGTCAGTCAAACGTGGCTGCCAAGCCGCTGGGGCGTATGTCCCAACTGATCTGGGGCATCGGTGCAGCGTCGAGCCATGACGCGGACTGCGGTGTTCACCGATGCAGTGGGCTCGGATCGAGCCTTCTACGGGTACCGCGGATCGGGCGCGGTCGTCCCTGCACCCGCCCGCAGCGTCTGCGCGCGGACAAGGCGTACTCCTCCCGTGCGAACGCCGGTGGGCGTCCGCCGCGTTGGCCGCCTCGTTTTCTGTCGCCGGTCTGATCCTTGGGCTCGGCGATGACCGCGGGTTCAACATCTTCAAGCAATGGCGCGGATTGGCCATCCGCTACGACAAGCTCGCCCTGACCTACCGCGCGGCGCCGTCCTGCGGGCGATCGTCATCTGGGCCACCGGGTTAGGAGGTGCCCTGGACGCGAGACAGCAGACGCGAGACGCGGGTGAGGGCGCTTCCCGGCAAGTGGAGGGGTTGAGCGGGTGACGGTGACAGGATGGGCGCATGGGAAGCGACCTCTTCACAGCCCGGCTCAAGCGGGCGCAGGCGGCGACGGCCGAGGCCGGGCTCGACGCGCTGCTGATTACCCCCGGGCCGGACCTGCGGTACCTCACCGGCTACGTGGCGAAGCCGCTGGAGCGGCTGACCTGCCTGGTCCTGCCGGCCGACGCCGACCCCGTCCTGATCGTCCCGTTCCTGGAGCGGGCGGCGGCCGAGGCGGCCGGCGTGGGGGAGCTCGGGCTGGAGATCGCGGACTGGCAGGAGACCGACGACCCGATCGCGCTGGTGCGGCAGCTGCTGCCGGCCTCGGCGAAGGTCTATGGCCTCGACGACCACATGTGGGCGGAGAAGGTGCTCCGGCTGCGCGCCGGGATCCCCGGCGTCGAGCAGGCGCTGGCCGGCGGTGTGCTGCGCGAGCTGCGCATCCGCAAGACGCCCGAGGAGGTCCAGGCGCTGCGTGAGGCCGGGGCCGCGATCGACCGCGTCCATGCCCGCATCGCCGAGTGGCTGCGGCCCGGGCGGACCGAGGCCGAGGTCGGGCGGGACATCGGCGACGCGATCGTCGCCGAGGGCCACGTCCGCGCGGACTTCATCATCGTCGGGTCCGGCCCGAACGGCGCGAGCCCGCACCACGACGTCTCCGACCGCGTCATCGCGCCGGGCGACCCCGTCGTCGTCGACATCGGCGGCACCACCGAGGCCGGCTACTGCTCGGACGAGACCCGTACCTACGCGGTGGGGGAGCCGGACGCGGAGTTCCGGCGCTACTACGAGATCCTCCTCGAAGCGCAGATGGCCGCGTGCGACGCGGTGCGGCCGGGCGTCGAGTGCCAGGAGATCGACCGCGTCGCCCGCCGGGTCATCACCGACGCCGGCTACGGCGAGTACTTCATCCACCGCACGGGCCACGGCATCGGCATGGAGGGTCACGAACACCCCTACATCGTCGAGGGGAACACCGAGGTCCTCGAGCCGGGCATGGCGTTCTCGATCGAGCCGGGGATCTACCTCCCCGGCCGTCACGGCGCGCGCATCGAGGACATCGTGGTGTGCACCGACTCCGGCGGCGAACGGGTGAATCTGACGCCCCGTGAGCTCATCGTCCTCCCGGACTGAGCGATGGAGGCACTGGATCGTCAGCTGATCGACCTGCTGTGCGCCGACGGTCGGATGAGCTACACCGACCTCGGCAAGCACACCGGGTTGTCGACCTCGGCGGTGCACCAGCGGGTGCGCCGACTCGAGCAGCGCGGCATTCTCCGCGGCTACACCGCGGTCGTCGACCACGAGGCGCTCGGACTGCCGCTGACCGCGTTCATCTCGATCAAGCCGATCGACCCGAGCCGCCCCGACGACTCGCCCGAGGCACTGGCCGACATCCGGGAGATCGAGGCCTGCCACAGCGTCGCCGGCGACGAGAACTACATCCTCAAGGTCCGGGTGGGGAAGCCTTCCGACCTGGAAGCGCTGCTCGCCGAGATCCGTAGCAAGGCGAACGTCGCGACCCGCACCACGATCGTGCTCTCGACCCCGTACGAGGGCCGGCCGCCGAGCACGGGCGCACCCTCGGGGTCGACTGCGTGATCGACCCGCTCGACGGCGACTGGGACCCGACGGCGTACTGGTCGACCTCCAACGTCGGGGAGGCCGTGCCCGGGGTACTCACACCGTTGAACTGGTCGTTGTGGAAGCGTGGCGGCGAGGCCGGGCTCCGGGCCGCGCTGGTCGCGGTCGGGGCCCTGGAGCGCCGCCACGGCCGCGTCCCGCTCCGGGACCGCAACCGCGTCATGGGGTTGTTCCACGGGCGACTCGCGGCCAACGTCGACTTCATGGGTCGGATGGGGGACCGGCTGCCCGCCACGAGCGGTGCCGCGATCGCCGAGCAACTGCTCGGCCGCCTGCCCGAGGACTTCGTCTCCCGTCCGACGTCACGTCGGCTGCCGGCCATCGCGGCCGCGTACCCACGAGCCGCCGCGGCGGCTCCGAAGGAGGTGCGGCGCGTCCACGACGCCACCGGGCCCTGGTGGAGTTCGCACATCGCCCGCGCCCCGCGGCTGAACCGCGACGAGGCCCGCGCCCTGTGGCGGCTGGCCGCCGATCGCTTCGTCGTCGCGATGTCGACGCACATCACGTGCGTGTTCGCGACGGTGCAGCCGGCCCACGACGGCATCGTCCGGTTGTGCGCCGCCGCCGGGCGTCCCGACCTGGTCGGGCGGCTCACCGCCGGGCTCGGCAATCACGCGGAGGTGGACGTGGTCGCCGATCTGTGGGCGGTGTCCCGCGACCGGATCAGCCTCGACGAGTTCCTCGCCCGGCACGGGTACCACGGCCACGACGAGGGCGAGATCGCCAGCCGGGTCTGGCGGGAGAACCCGCACCCGGTCGAGCAGCTCCTCGATCAGTACCGGGACCGCGACGAGAGCCCGGCGCAGGTGGTGCGCACCCGGGCGGTCGAGCGCAGCGCGGCCGAGGCCGAACTGATGGCGGCGCTGCCGCGCTGGCAGCACGGGCCGGCGCAGGGGCTCCTGCACGTCGCCGCACGCGTCATCCCGCTGCGCGGGGTAGGCAAGGTCTCGTTCCTGCGGGTGCTCGACGTGGCCCGGGCGGCGGCGCGGCGCAACGGCGAACTGCTCGCCGCGGCCGGGCACCTCGACGACCCGGACGACGTCTTCCTGCTGACCGCCGAGGAGATGTTCGTCGACCGGCCACGCCAGGACCTCGTCGCGGAACGCCGCCGCCAACGGGCGGAGCATCTCGCCGTCACGTTGCCGACGGGTTGGCGAGGTCGTCCGACGCCGATCCCGGTGGCCGATCTGATGGTCGCGACGGGGACGATGCTGGAGGGCATCGGGGTGAGTCCGGGGGTCGTGGAGGCGCGGGCCCGCGTGGTCCTCGACGCCGCCGACCTGGACTTCGAGCCCGGCGAGATCCTCGTCGCGCCCTACACCGATCCCAGCTGGGGTCCGTTGATGTTCACCGCGGCCGCGCTCGTGGTCGACATCGGCGGCGAGCTGAGCCACGCCGCCGTGGTCGCCCGCGAGCTCGGGGTCCCGTGCGTCATGGGCACCGGCAGCGGAACCCGCCGGCTGCGCACGGGCGACCTGCTCCGGGTCGACGGTGGGGCGGGCACCGTCGAGGTGGTCGGGGTGGCCCCGTGAATCTGATGGATCGTCATGTCTTGATCACCGGCGCGAGCCGCGGCATCGGTTACGCGCTGGCCCGGGAATGCCGCTCCCGGGGAGCGCGGGTCACCATGCTCGCGGCGAACCCGGACCGGATCGCGAAGGCCGCGGCGGAGGTGGGCGGAACTCCACTGGCCATCGACCTGTCGGACCTCGACCGGGTCGCCGCGGTCCTGCCCGAGGCGGAGGCCGCCAACGGCCCGGTCGACGTGCTGGTCAACAACGCCGCGCGGATGGGGATGGGACCGCTGGCGCGCCTCGACGCGCAGACGCTGCGGGACGTCCTGACGACGAACCTGCTCGCGCCGGCGGAGCTCTCACGGGCCGCCGCGGCCGCGATGGTTCCCCGCCGCCGCGGGGCGATCGTCGCGGTCTCGTCGCTCGCGGGGGAGATGGCGCTGCGCAACATCCCGGCCTACGGGTCGAGCAAGGCGGGCCTGAGTTACCTGACGCGCGCCCTGCAGCGCGAACTCGCCGGCACGGGCGTCTGCGCGCAACTGGTGCTGCTCGGCGGCGTCGACACCGACCTGCTCCGGGAGAACCAGGCCGACCCCGTGGCCGGTCCGGCCTCCGTGCGACTGGCCAAGGTCGTCCCCACGCCGAGCGCGGACGTGGTGGGGCGGCGCATCGCCGATCACATCGTCTCCGGCCGCCGCCGGACGCTGGTGCTGCCGGCCGCCGCGACCGGCGCGGTGGCGCTGCGGCACTCGCTCACGGCCCTGTCGGACCTGCTCCTGAAGGGACTCCCGCGTTCACTATGACCACCGCCGTCTCGAAGATCCCGCCCGGGCTCAGTGCCGTCGACGAGGGACTCCACGCGCCTCCACCGGAGGCTGCGGACCGGTTGTTCGCGGACACGGTCTGGCTGAGCGCGATCGACCCGTCCGCGGGCATCTGGGGCATCAGCCAGATGCACGTCGCCACCAACCGGGGGTACGGCCGGTTCCAGTCGCTGTTCTGGATCGACGGCGTCGGCCAGATGTACACCGGCAAGCAGGTCGGCGGCCTGTCCTACGGCCAGACCGCGTGGTCGGACGGCGCGATGACCTACGAGGTGCTCGAACCCTTCGAGGCGGTGCGCCTCACCCTCGATCACCCGCGGTTCGCCTTCGACCTCACCTACACCGCCCGGCACGTCGCCTTCGACTACGACGACTGTGTGGGCGGCAGTCCGCTGGAGGGCCTTCGGCCGGCGGCCGGGGTGCACGGCGGACACTACGAGCAGGCGATGCGGGCGGTCGGCACGTTCGAGATCCGGGGTGGTCCGTGCGCCGGTGAGACGCGCCGGATCGACACGCTCGCCCACCGCGACCACACCTGGTCCGACCGGTTCTCCGGCCCGGCCCCCTGGGAGTACCCCGCGGGCAAGGTCGGGGCGCTGCACTACTGGCTGGTGCTGCAGTTTCCGAGCCGGAACATCAACGTGACCGGTTTCTACGACCTGTCGGCCCTGGGGATCCACCGGCCGGTCGACCGGGTCGGCGGGTTCGAGAGCACGGCCGACGGGACGCGCCCGGTCGTCGGCTGCGTCGCCGACCCCGGCGGCCCGCCGCCGCTCGGTCCGGAGGGGTTCGAGCGATTCCGGATCACCTTCGCCGACGGCGAGGTTCGACACGTCCGGGCGACGCACACCGAGGCGATCGCGAAGTTGCGCATGCTCGGCGAGGATGACACCGAGAGCCGCCTCAACGACTACGAGCGCCTGTGCCGGCTCGTGATCGAGGAGACGGGCGAAAAGGGACACGGCGTGCTGGAGCACTCGACGTTGCCACCGGAGCCCCGATGGCTGGTGTGAAGAAGGGCCGCTGGGGGCGGTTCACCACCGCGATGCCGACCCCGCGGCCGGACGGACCGCTCTTCGTCCTGACGAAGATCGCGACGAAGATCCACGTGGCGATCTTCCGGCGGACCAAGGGCCGGGTCATGGGCAACTTCGACGGAGCGCCGCTGCTCGTCCTCCACCACCGCGGGGCGAAGACGGGCCGGCCGCGGGCGACGCCGGTGATCTACCTGGAGGACGGGAAGGACCTCGTCGTCGTCGCGTCGATGGGTGGGCAGGACGTGAACCCGGCCTGGTACCACAACCTGCGTGCGCACCCGGAGATCGAGGTGGACATCCGGGGTCGGCGCCGTGCGGTCCGGGCCCGGCCGGCGACCGCGGAGGAGATGACGGCCCTGTGGCCGCGCCTCTCGCGGATGTGGCCGGCCTTCGAGGACTACAAGAAGCGGACCGACCGGGAGTTCCCGGTCTTCCTGCTCGAACCCCGCTGACGTCTGCAAATGGTCAAATGGGGACAGACGCCGCGGAATTGACCCAGCCGCGGGTGACAGTGATGGTTGCGCCAGGGAGGGACACATGCGGGGACTGCGAGCGGCCGCCGGTGCGGTCGGGCTGGCCCTGCTGATCGGCGCCGCGGGGACGACCGCCCCCGGGACGGCGCTGGCCGAGGAGCCCGCGCTCCCGGTGCTCGCCGATCTCGTGCCCGACGTGGTGCCCGAGGAGCTCCCCGACGTCACCCGCTACCCGCTCGCCGCGGACGTGGCCGACACCGTCGCGGCCTGGGGGCGGACCGCCGCCGGCGCGGCGCAGCTGCGGACGTCCGCGACCGCCGCCGGGGCGCCGCCGGTCGGGACCAAGCGGCTGTGGCCCTCACTCGACCAGGTGAAGCAGACCGTGTACGTGAAGGAGTACACGCTGCGCGGGGCCGGGAAGAACATCGAGGTCTGGGTGGCGAGCGGCGTCGGACCCGACAACGTCGCCGGCACGGACTTCCCGCCGGGAGACTGCCGGGCCGCGGTCCCGAACAGCACGCAGGTGACCGACGCGCAGGTGAAGAGCCTGATCCGCGAGTACGAGGACGTGATGCTCCCGCGGGAGTCCAAGGCGTTCAGCGTCGCGCCCCGGCGCAATGGTGCCGCGGCGTCGCAGGTCGGCCCGACGGCGGGGCTCGACTTCTCCGGCGACGGGAACAAGGTCGTCACCCTCGTCGACAACGTGCGCGACCCGAACTTCTACGACTTCCCCACGAACCAGACCTATGTCGCGGGCTTCTTCTCCCGTCAGTTCAACGAACTGACGGACCGCAACATCATGACGATCGACGCCTACGACTGGGCGCACCGGACGGGCCGCAACCCGAAGCACGAGCCGGCCGACGACGTCTGTGTCAGCCGTCCGTCGCGGCCGCTGCTGTACGAGGGGATCTTCGCTCACGAGTACCAGCACCTGCTGCAGTACTACGTCGACCCGGCCGAGGTGAACTTCATCAACGAGGGCCTCTCCGACTACGCCCTCACGGTCACGGGGTACGGGCAGCCGCACCGGTCGGTGTTCCAGCACAAGTACGAGAGCCACATCATCTGCTACCAGGGCTTCGGCACCGTCACGACGAAGTACCAGCCGAACGCCCGGCCGTGCGGCGGCCCGCAGAACTCGCTGACGATCTGGGGTGACGAGGGCACCGGCGCGGAGATCCTCGCCGACTACGGGATCGCCTGGTCGTTCCTGCTGTTCCTGCGTGACCGCTACGGCGCGAAGATCCTCGAGGAGATCCACCGCGACGGGCAGCGCCAGGGCCTCGACAGCGTCGCCCATGCGCTGACGAAGTACGCCAAGGGCGCGAAGCTCGCCGACGTCCTGCACGACTTCCAGGTGATGACGCTCGTCGACCGCGCCGTCGGCGGCCGGAACGGCCGGGTCGAGGGGATCGCGAAGAGCCGCGTCACGACGTCGAGCCTGCAGTCCTACATCAACCTGCTGAACCCGGCGGGCTACGCAGCGCCGGGCGTCGCACCCAACGGCGCCGACTTCGTTCCGCTGCGGGGGACCGGTGCCGGTCTGCTCAGCGGCGCCGACCTGACCTCATTCGCGTTCACCGGACGCAAGGTGCTCGACCCGGATCCGATGCGGTGGTCGGTCGTGCCCCGGGTCCCGCTGCTGCCGACGATCTCGTTCCCGCAGCAGCCGGGCCTGCCCGCGCTGCCGGACATCGCGCCGCCGGAGCTCCCGCCGAGCGACCTGGACAACCCGGCGCTGTTCTCCGGCAACACGGGCCGCACCGACGGCACCGCCGTGTTCCGCGCCAAGGTGCCCACCGACGCCCCGACGCTGAGCTACCTCACCAGCTACAACCTGGAGAACGGCTTCGACTACGGCTACACCGTCATCTCCACCGACGGCGGTGCCACCTACCGCTCGCTCTCGAACTCCGCCACGGTGCAGACCGCCGCTCCCGCACCGCCCGGCAACGCGCTCACCGGGGCCTCGGGTGTGCCGCAGACCCTGACCTTCGACCTCTCCGAGTACGCGGGCCAGGAGGTCATCCTCGGCTTCCGCTACCTCTCGGACCCGCTGGTGAACTCGGGCGGCTGGTACATCGACGACGTTCGGGTCGGTAACACGCTGATCAGCGACGGCACGTCGACGTCCCCGTTCCGGTCCTTCACCCAGATCCGGCCGCGCCCGGTGAACCCGTTCACGGTCACCCTCGTCGGGCTGGACGAGGCCGGCCACCGCGCCCGCGTCCTCCGGTTGGACCCGACCTACCGGGCTGAGCTGACCCGCCGTCAGCTCCGGGGGTTCCGCAGCTACCCCGTCCTCGTCGCGATCATCAGCTGCGACGACTTCACCGAGACCCAGACCGTGTACGCCCCGTACGACCTCAAGGCGAACGGGATCACCCAACTCGGCGGCCGCTGAGCTCGCGGGTCAGGAGGCGGCGCGGGAGCCCTGCTGCCGCCACCAGGCCTGGCCGGCGGCGGGGAGCGAGTGGATCGGGTCGTAGTACGGGTAGACGCGCGAGATCGCGGCGGTGTCGTCGGACTCGATCGAGGTCCGGTAGTTCTTCGTCCAGTGCGAGATGCCGCGGACCTGGTCGTACGACTCGACCTGGTGGACCCAGCGCTTCCCGACGTAGGGGACGTCGGCGACGATGCGCGGGGTCGCGAAGCCGGGGAGGTAGCCCATGATCCCGTGCTGGAGCGTCTGGGCCTGGGCGAGCGAGAGCCGCCAGTGCTCGGAGTTCGGGATCATGTCGCACTGGTAGAAGTAGTACGGCGTGATCGCGGCACCGTCGAGCAGCGCGAAGCACAGGTCGAGCAGCGCCGGCACCGAGTCGTTGACGCCGCGCAGCAGTACACCCTGGTTCCGGACGTCCCGGACGCCCGCGTCGAGCATCTTCCCGGCGGCGCGCGCCACCATCGGGGTCACCGAGGCGGCACTGTTCGCGTGCGTGTGGATCGCGAGGCCGACGCCGCGCCGGCGCGCGACCGTCGCGAGCCGCTCCATCCCGGCCCGGACGTCGTCGGCGAGCCAGTGCTGGGGGAGACCGACCAGGCCCTTGGACGCCAGTCGGATGTCGCGGACGTTCTCGATCTCCAGCAGCGCTCCGACGAACGACTCGACCCGCGGCCACGGCACGTTCGCCACGTCGCCGCCGGAGACGACGACGTCACGGACGCCCGGAGTGGCGCGTAGGTAGTCCAGCATCCGGTCGTGCCGGTCGGCCGGCTTGAGCTCGAAGCGGTGCTTGTCGACGGTCGGCGTGGAGTTGCCGACGAGGTCCATGCGCGTGCAGTGGCCGCAGTACTGCGGGCAGGTGTTGGTGAGCTCGGCCAGGACCTTCGTCGGGTAACGGTGCGTCAGGCCCTCGACCGCCCACATCTCCGCCTCGTGCAGGGAGTCGCGGGTCGAGTAGGGGTGGCTGGGCCACTCCGGGTCGCGGTCGGACGCCACGGGCAGCATGTAGCGCCGCACCGGGTCCGCGTAGAACGCGTCGGTCAGCGAGCCGGGGCCGCCCGGGGCGTGCGTCGCGGCCATCGTGTTCAGCATCTGCGGGGGGATCAGCATCGACATCGTCGCGTGCCGCTCCTGGTCGGCGACGAGGTCGGCGTAGAAAGCCTCGTCGAGCAGGTCGCCGAGGACGGCCCGCAGCTGCGCGACGTTCTTCACGCAGTGCGCGCGCTGCCACTGGGCGGACTCCCACTCGGCGGCGGTCACGTCGCGCCAGCCCGGGAACCGGGTCCAGTCGGGTTCGACGAGGGCGGCCCGCTGGTACAGGTACGGCTGGACCATTTCTGCCCTCCACACGACCGGAAACGGGCGAATCTGCTGCCCGAAGGACGTTCGACAGGAGAAACTATAGGTCAGAGAGCGATTTGAGACAGGAATTCCTGCGGTCTGGCTATGCTGGGACCGAAATCTTCCCGTCGATCCGATCGGAGCGGCCGTGCGTGGGACCGGGCATCCGCTGGGGCTGCACCGGGTCGTCGAACCCGTGGGCGCGCTCCCGCAGGCCGCCGAGCGCCTCGACGCCGGCGCCGAGCTGTACTCCGACGAGGTCCGGATCGAGGTCGAGCGGCTCAACCTCGACGCGGCGTCCTTCCGGCAGCTCTCCGAGGCGCACGGCGGCGTCGGGGCGGCCGTCCGCGCGGAGGTGCTCGCGATCGTCGAGCGCCGGGGCAAGATGCACAACCCGGTCACCGGCTCCGGCGGCATGCTTCTCGGCCGGGTCGCCGAGGTCGGCCCCGACAGCCCCCTCGGACTGAACGTGGGCGACCGCGTCGCCACCCTCGTCTCCCTCACGCTGACTCCGCTCACCCTCACCGACGGCCTGACCCGCTGGGACGGCCGCAGCGAGCAGGTGCCGGCCGCCGGGCACGCGATCCTGTTCGGCCGCTCGATCGCCGCCGTCCTCCCCACCGACCTGCCGCCCGGGACCGCCCTCGCCGTCCTCGACGTCTGCGGCGCCCCCGCCCTGACGGCCCGCGTCGTCCGGGACCGCGGGGCGCACGCCGTCGCCGTCCTCGGTGCGGCCGGCAAGAGCGGCTGCCTCGCTCTCGCCGCGGCCAGGACGGCCGGGGCCGGGCGGCGCATCGGTCTGGTCCGGGACGACGACGAGGCCGCGGCGCTGCGGGCCACCGACCTCGCCACCGACGTCGCCGTCGTCGACGCGCGGAACCCGGTCGCGGTCCTCGACGCCGTGCACTCCCGCGGTGGACCGGTCGACGTCACCGTCGTCTGCGTCGACATCCCCGGCGCCGAGGGCGGCGCCGTCCTCGCAACCCGTGACCGCGGCACCGTCGTCTTCTTCTCGATGGCGACGTCGTTCTCCGCCGCGGCCCTCGGCGCGGAGGGCCTCGCCGCCGACGTCGAGATGCTCGTCGGCACCGGCTACACGCCCGGCCACGCCGAGCTCGCCCTCGACCTGTTCCGCACCGAGCCGGGCGTGCGTGCGCTGTTCGCCCGGCGTCTCGAGACCACTGACAGCATTGAGGAGGCCGTCGCGTGAAGCTCGACCTCGACCCCGACCTCGCCGCGCGGGCCCGGAGTCTCGCCCGGGCCGCGGGGGAGCCGATCGTCGACCTCGCCCGCGCCCACACGACGACCTCGGTCGAACGTGCGGTGCTCCGGCTCGCCGGCCTCAACGGCGCCGACCCGGACGGCCGGCCGTGGGCCAACCACGTCGTCGACGCGGTCCGCGACCAGATCGGCCTGGAGCACGGCGTCGCGCTGCCGGTGTGGGACGCGGTGCGCGAGCACGGCGACCTGCACGCCCTGGCCGCGGGCGTCCTCCGGGGCGAGGTCCGGTTCCGGATCCCGACCGGCAGTGCCGCCCGCGAGGCCCGCAGCGCCGCGCGCGTCGCGGCGGCCGGCGGCGTCGCCCGGATCGACGCCCGGCGCCGCGAGCGCGAGCGGCTGGTCGGCGAGATCGGCGACGCCCCGCGCCGGCCCTGGATCTACCTGATCGTCGCGACCGGCGACATCTACGAGGACATCCCGCAGGCTCAGGCGGCCGCGCGCGAGGGCGCCGACGTCGTCGCGGTGATCCGCTCGACGGGTCAGTCGTTGCTCGACCACGTCCCCGAGGGTGCGACGCGCGAGGGCTACGCCGGCACCTACGCCACCCAGGAGAACTTCCGCCTGATGCGCGCGGCGCTCGACGACGTCTCGCGTGAACTCGGACGTTACGTCCGCCTGACGAACTACGCCTCCGGCCTGTGCATGCCGGAGATCGCGGCGCTCGCCGGTCTCGAGCGGCTCGACATGATGCTCAACGACTCGATGTACGGGATTCTCTTCCGCGACATCAACCCGATCCGCACCTTCACCGACCAGCGGTTCGCGCGCCAGATCCACGCGCGCGCCGGGATCATTATCAACACCGGCGAGGACAACTACCTGACGACGGCGGACGCCGTCGAGGCCGCGCACACCGTGACGGTCAGTCAGTTGCTCAACGAGTACTTCGCCAAGGAGGCCGGGCTCGAGGACTGGCAGCTCGGTCTCGGGCACGCCTTCGAGATCAACCCCGCGCTGCCGGACTCGTTCCGCCTCGAGCTCGCCCACGCGATGCTCGCGCGCGCCCTGTTCCCGGACGCGCCCCTGAAGTGGATGCCGCCGACCAAGCACATGACCGGCGACATCTTCGCGGGCTACCTCCTCGACGGGTTCTTCAACCTCGCCGGGGCGCTCACCGGCCAGGGCATCCTGCTGATCGGCATGATGACCGAGGCCGTCGTCACGCCGTTCCTCTCCGACCGGGACCTCGCGCTCCGCAACGCGCGGTACGTCCTCGACGCCGCGGGCCGCCTCCACGAGGACCTGCAGCTCGCGCCGGACTCGTTCGTCGCACAGCGGGCCCACACCGTGCTCGGCGAGGCGGTGGACCTGCTCGAGCGCATCGGCGCCGAGGGGCTGCTGGCGGCGATCGGCGACGGCACCTTCGGGCTGATGCGCCGCCCGGCCGACCGTGGCAAGGGCCTCGACGGCGTCGCGGAGAAGGCCGAGGGCTACTGCAACCCGGTCGCCGAACTGCTGGAGCCGGACGTTCGGGAACGTGCGGCATGACGGAGGGTCAGATGCAGGATCAGCGCCTCGTCCGGCCCTACGGGGACACCACCGACGACGGGATGATCCAGGTCTCGTTCACCCTGCCGGTCCCGCACGACGCGCGGGCCGAGGCGGCTGCGCTGCAGCTCGCCGCGAAGATGGGCCTCGACCCGGCGATGGTCGTCCACGCCCGGGGCATGGGCCCGGACTTCACGTTCTTCGTCGTCTACGGCCGCTGCCGGCACGCCGTCGACCTGGCGGAGATCACCGTGACCGAGCGCGAGTACCCGCTGCTCACCCCGGCCGAGGTCAACGCCGCGATCCGGACGACCCTGCGCCGCAAGCTCGTCGTCGTGGGCGCCTGCATCGGCACCGACGCGCACACCGTCGGCATCGACGCGATCCTCAACATCAAGGGCTTCGCGGGGGAGAAGGGGCTGGAGTACTACCGGGAGATCAAGGTCGTGAACCTCGGCGCGCAGGTCGAGATCGACGCCCTCGTCGAGGCCGCACGGGACTCCGCCGCCGACGCCGTCCTGGTCTCCCAGGTCGTGACCCAGAAGGACGCCCACCTGGCCAACACGCGGGCGCTGGTGGGCCGGATGAGTGAAGTCTTCGGACCGGGCCGGCGCCCCCTGCTCGTCGTCGGTGGCCCGCGCTTCGACCCGGCCGCGGCGGCGGACCTCGGCGTCGACCGCATCTTCACGCGCGGCACGACCCCGCGTGAGGTCGCCGGCTACCTCGTCCACGCCCTCGCCTCAGCCAGGATCGCGGCATGAGTGAGCCCCGTACCGCCAGCACCGGCCGCGCCGCCGTCGGGACCACCGTCACCCACCGCCGGTACGTCTCCCACGCCGAGGCGCACTACGGCGGTGCCCTGCTCGACGGCGCCTACGTCCTCGGCCTGTTCGGCGACGTCGCGACGGAGATGTGCCTGCGTACCGACGGTGACGAGGGTCTCCTGGCCGGGTACTCGAGCATCGCGTTCCGGGCCCCGGTGAAGGCGGGCGACGTCGTCGAGGTCACCGCCACGATCACCCGCGTCGGCACCCGGAGCCGCACGCTCGACCTGCGCGCGTACGTGTGCTGCCGCGCCACGCCCGAGGTCTCGGAATCGGCCGGCTGCGTGCTCGACCCGCCGCTGCTCGTGGTCGAGGCGGTCGCCGACGTGGTGGTGCCCCCGACCGCGTGACCGTTCGGCGCATTCCGCGAAATTTCTCTTCCGTTCGCCGGTACGACTGACCTGCGACGTTGCGCAACGTCGCAGGTCATCGCCGGGTTGAGAAGGGGCGATTCGCCCTAGTACGTTTCCGCACGTCCAACGCAGGACGACCAGTGAGGATCGCCGCCGGAACGACGACTCCATGCGCGGGCCGAAAAGGTGGTTGCACCGCCACCGGCGCCAGGTACGCCAGGGTGTTCGGAGTTGTCGCGAAGGTGAAACGACCGGCACGGGGTTGGGCCCGAGAGGAGTCTGGAGACCAGTAGACAACGGAGTGCGGGTTCGCAGCCATCGATCACGCGCCCGGTCCGAAGGCTCTCCAGGCACCAATCGCGAACGTTCCTGAACCCGACAGTGCGGGGCCGGACCTATCGTCCGGCCCCGCCGCTGTCTTCATGGCGCGCTCCGCTCCGAGCGGCGGCTTCGCTCGCAGGTGACGCACTGTCAGATTGTGGAGCCTTGGGCTGGCCGCGGCCGGTGAGGGCGGCGAGCCACTCCCGGAGCGCGGCGGCGGGGGTCAGCGGCTCGGGGCGGCGGGTCAGGCCCTGGGTGTGCCGGACCAGGGCCCAGAGCAGCGTCCCGAGGACGAGGGCGGCGGCGAGCCAACCCAGCAGGGCGCCGTTCCCGACGCCGAGCAGCTTGAGCGCCGACGCGGTGAGCACGATGACCAGCGCCCGCCGGATCACCGCCTGGGACGCGTGGGACGAGACGCGGGCGCCGACGTAGACGCCGGGGATCGCGCCGATCAGCACGGAGGAGGCGACCTCGAACTCGAAGTCGCCGAACAGCAGGTGCCCGACGGCGGCCGCACCGACGAGGGGGACCGCCTGGACCAGGTCCGTGCCGACGATCTCGGCCGCCTTGAGGCCCGGGTACAGGAACAGCAGCGCGACGATGATCAGCGAGCCGGAGCCGACCGAGGTCATGCCGACGACGACCCCGCCGACCACGCCGATCAGCAGCGTCGGGATCGG
Source organism: Sporichthya polymorpha DSM 43042 (assembly GCF_000384115.1). Lineage (NCBI taxonomy): Bacteria > Bacillati > Actinomycetota > Actinomycetes > Sporichthyales > Sporichthyaceae > Sporichthya > Sporichthya polymorpha. The sequence continues at coordinate 4,444,104 of NZ_KB913029.1, read as the reverse complement.
GCGGATCACGACCGCCGGCGGGGTGTGGTCCGCGGAACGGGCCTTGGTCCGGATCGTCTGCAGGGACTTGAGCACGATCCCCGCCGCCGCGAGGAGCAGCGCCCAGCCCAGGGCGTGTTTGACGAACGACTGGAGTTCGGCGTCGTCACCGCCGAGGGCGCGCAGCAGCAGGACACCGCCGAACGCGGCCGGCACCGACCCGAGGGCGAGCCAGGTGACGAGGGGGACGTTCACCGTCCCGCGCCGGGCGTGGACCGCGCCGCCGATCGGCTTCATCACCAGCGAGACGACGAGGTCGCTCGACACGGCCGTCAGCGGGTTGACGTTGAAGAAGATCACCAGAACGGGCGTCATCAGCGCGCCGCCGCCCATGCCGGTCAGACCGACGATGAAGCCGACGAACAGGCCGGCGAGGGCCATCATCGGGTCGAGGTCCACGACAGGCCCCCTCCCCGAATTCAACCGCGCGACAACACCCGAAAGCCCTGATTGTCACTGAGGTTAGTTCACAACAGGGCGCCGGGGTGCGCGAACCGCGAGTCAGGCGTGGGGGAGTCCGGCCGCCTTCCAGGCGGAGAACCCGCCGATCACGTCGGTGGCCCGCAGGCCGAGATCCTGCAGGCTCGCGGCGGCCAGGCTGGAGGTGTAGCCCTCGGAACAGATCACGACCACGGACAGGTCGTACGAGGCGATCGGCAGCCGGGCGTCGCTGCGCGGGTCGAAGCGCCACTCGAGCACGTTGCGCTCGATGATCAGCGCGCCGGGCACGGAGCCCTCCGCCGCGCGCTGCGCCGCCGGCCCCGCGCTCAGGATGCTGACCGCGCTCACCAGTCGGTCCCGGCGCGCTCGGTCGCCACGGGGACGAGGTGTCCCTCGACGAGCGCGTACCGGGTCATCGACTCCAGGCGCAGTGCGTACACGTGCAGGCTGACCGCCGGTTCCGCGGCGTCGTTGCGGACGCGGTGGACGTGGTCGGCCCCCGCCGAGCCGCCGTGGTCGTGAATGTCGGTGCCCTGGCCCGGTAACCAGGTGAGCAGCCAGGCCGGTGCCAGCGGACGGGGTCGAAAGCAAGTAACTCAACCTAATAACTGTGGTATCCCGCATCACGTCGCGGCGGAGGAAGACGCTGCGTTGTACCGTGCAATCCGGTTCCGCGCGGCGCTTGGAGGAGGTCCGGTGCGACCTCGTCTGTCCCTGGCGATCCTCGCCGGGATCGCGCTCGCGCTCGCGTTCCCGCCCTACGACCTGTGGCCGCTGGCGTTCCCGGCCGTCGCCGCGCTCAGCCTGCTCGTCCGGGACCTCACGCCGAAACGGGCCGCCGCCGTCGGCTACGTCTACGCCCTCGCGTTCTTCCTCACGCTGATCCGCTGGCTGCACGTCATCGGCTGGGACGCGATGATCGTGCTCTCGCTGCTTGAGTCGGCGTTCTACGCCCCGGCCGCGGTCGCGATGGCCTGGAGCTACCGGTACCGCGCGTGGCCGCTGGTCCACGCCGGGCTGTGGGTGCTCGTCGAGGCGCTGCGCTCGCGCCAACCGCTCGGGGGCTTTCCCTGGGGCAAGCTCGCGTTCGGGGTCGTCGACTCCCCGCTGGCGGCGCTCGCGTCGATCGGCGGCAGCCCGCTCGTGAGCGCCGGCGTCGCGGCCGTCGGGACCGCGCTCGCCGCCGGATTCCTCGCCGTCCGCGCCGGCCGGGTCCGGCCCGCGGGCGTGCTGGCGGGCGGGACGCTCGCCGGCGTCCTGGCCTGTCTCGCCGTCCCGCTGCCGACCTCGGGCGGGTCGAGCGCCACCGTCGCTCTCGTCCAGGGCAACGTGCCGCGCGCGGGCCTCTCGCTGGCGGCGCAGCGCGACGCGGTGCTCGGGAACCACCTCGCGGCCACGCACCAGCTCGCCGCCGACGTCCGCGCCGGCAAGGTGCCCGCGCCGCAGATGGTGATCTGGCCGGAGAACGCCTCCGACGAGGACCCGTTCCGCGACCCGGACGTCTTCACGCGCATGAACGACGCCGTCCGGGACGTCGGCGCCGACACCCTGATCGGCACCGTGCTCGACGCCCCGCCGGACCACGTCACCAACACTGCGATCGTCTGGTCGCCGACGTCCGGCCCGGGCCAGCAGTACACGAAGCGCAAGCTGGTGCCGTTCGGCGAGTACATCCCGCTGCGGGACCTGATGACGAAGTTCATCGGCCGCCTCGCCTTGATCCCGCGCGACTTCCGGCCCGGGACGGAGTCCGGCGTCCTCGACCTCGGGGGCACGCGGGTCGGGGACGTGATCTGCTTCGAGGTCGCGTTCGACGGCCTCGTCCGGGAGACGGTGCGCGACGGCGGGAAGCTGCTCGTCGTCCAGACCAACAACGCCACCTACGGGCGCACCGGCCAGCCCGAGCAGCAGCTGGCGATCTCGAGGCTCCGCTCGATCGAGCACGGCCGCGCGATGGTGATCGCCGCCACCAGCGGGATCAGCGGCGTCATCCGGGCGGACGGGAGCGTGCAGCACCGCACCGAGGAGTTCACCCAGCGTGTGATCGTCGCCGAGGTGCCGCTCCGCGGCGCGCAGACCCTCGCGACGCGGCTGGGGGCCTGGGCCGAGCTCGCGCTGTGCCTGCCCGTCGGTGTACTGCTCGTCACCGCGTGGCTGCGCCGGTTCCGCGCCCGACGTGCGACTGACCCGGTTACGGTGGCTTCACCATGAGTGAGCCCGTCCAGCCGTCGGTGCTGGTCATCGTCCCGACCTACAACGAGGCGCCCAACATCCTCGCGGTGACCGCGCGGCTGCGGGAGGCCGTCCCGTACGCGGACGTCCTGATCGCCGACGACAACAGCCCGGACGGCACCGGCGACCTCGCCGACTCGCTCGCCGCCGCCGACGACCGCGTGCACGTTCTGCACCGCGCCGGCAAGGCCGGTCTCGGGGCCGCGTACCTCGCCGGCTTCGCCTGGGGTCTGGACCGCGGCTACGACGTCCTCGTCGAGATGGACGCCGACGGCTCACACCGGCCTGAGGACCTGCCCCGCCTGCTCGCGGCGCTCAAGGACAACGGCGGCACGGCCGACCTCGTCCTCGGCTCCCGCTGGGTGCCCGGCGGGGCCGTCGTCAACTGGCCCGCGACGCGCAAGCTGATCTCGCGCGGCGGGACCCTGTACGCGAAGTTCGCGCTCGGCATCCCGATCCGCGACGCGACCGGCGGCTTCCGGGCGTTCCGAGCGGACACCCTCCGCGGCCTCGACATGCACGACGTCGCGTCCCAGGGCTACTGCTTCCAGATCGACCTCGCCTGGCGGGCCGTCCAGCGCGGGTTCGCCGTCGTCGAGGTGCCGATCACCTTCGTCGAGCGCGAGCACGGCGTCTCCAAGATGAACCGCGGCATCGTCGTCGAGGCCCTCTGGCGCGTCACCACCTGGGGCGTCGCCCACCGGGTCGCCCGGCTCCGCCGCGGCGACCGCGCCGCGCCCACCCCGCCCGCCCGGGTCTGACCCGGCTGCGCCCGGGACGTCATCCCGTGGGGGTGGGGGAGGATGGGCGCCATGCCGTTGCTCGTGGTCCTCGCCCTGCTGATCGTCCCGATCGCCGAGATCTACGTGATCGTGCAGGTCGGCCAGGAGATCGGCGCGGGCTGGACGATTCTCCTGCTGATCGCCGACGCCGTCCTCGGCAGCTGGCTGATCAGGCGCGAGGGCCGGCGGGCCTGGCTCGCGCTCCGGGAGAAGGTGAACAGCGGCGGGCTGCCCGCGAAGGAGCTCGCCGACGGCGCGCTGATCCTCATCGGCGGCACGCTGCTGCTGACGCCGGGCTTCCTCTCCGACATCCTCGGGTTCTTCTTCGTGCTGCCGTTCACCCGGCCGCTCGCGCGGCGCGGCCTGATCGCGTTCGCGAAGCGCTACTTCGTCGTCGTCGGCCCCGGCAGGCCCACCGGCCCGGGTGGGTTCGGACCCGGCGGCCCGTTCGGCGGGTTCGACGGCTTCCCCGGCCCTGGCGGCCGCGGTCCCGGGGGTGGCCCGGGGCGGCGCCCCGGCGACGGCCGCGGCGACGTCATCCCCGGCGAGATCGTCGACGAGTAATCCACATATCCACAGGCGGGGTTGTGGAGAACCGGCTCCAGATGTGGAAAAACCCCACCAGGGGTGACACCCCCTGGTGGGGTTTTCTCGCGGGTCTGTTCGGTCGCGCGGTCGGCGGGCGGGCGTGTCGGTCAGGCCGACTTGCGGGTGGCCGGGTGGCCGGGGATGCCGCCGGCGCGGAGGACGGCCAGACGCTCCTCGAGGATCTCTTCGAGCTCCTCGCGGGTCCGGCGCTCCATCAGCATGTCCCAGTGGGTGCGGGCCGGCTTGCCCCGCTTGTCGTCCTGCTCGGGGTTGTCGGCACGCAGTGCGACGTTGCCGCAGACGCGGCACTCCCAGACCACCGGAACCTCGTCGGCCTCGGCCGAGAAGGGCACCTCGAACGCGTGCCCCTTCGGGCAGGCGTAGCCCACGACCTGGCGCGGGGCCAGTTCGATGTCCCGGTCGGTCTCGTAGCTCGTCGCGCCGAGCCGCGAGCCGCGCAGTGCTCGCTCACTCATGTTCGCCGCCTCCTGGGCCTCAGGCCCTCTCGTGGCATCCCCCGGTTGGGAGCTACTCGTACTCGCTGGTACGAGCAACGACCCGATGGTGGAATCAATTCCCGGGAGCCGGTGTACGAAACCGTTTCGCCACCCTCTTGGTACCGCGTCCGGAGGTCGGCCGCCACTGAATTCCGGTCAAAGTTACCAACGCGTAGCGGCTTCCCAGTGCGACCACAGGGTTGCCACAGGAAACCCCGCCGAATGGCGGTATGCGCAGGTCAGCCCCGCAGCGCCCGGACGTCCAGCGTGAGGGGTCCGGCGGCGGGCAGCCCGAGCGCGGTCGCGAGCTCGGCCCAGGACTCCCAGCCCGCGGCGGCCGAGGTGGCGAGCGACACGGGACCGAGCACGGCCGCGGCCCGCGGGTCCTCGCTCGACCGGGGACGGGCGAAGCGGTTCAGCGGCGAGGGGACCGGCAGCGGCCGCGCGGGCGCGTCGGGGGCGAGCCCCGCGAGGGCCCGCGCCTGCGCGACGGCCTCCGGCAGCCCGCCGAAGGCGTCGACCAGCCCGCGCTCGCGGGCGTCGGCGCCGGTCCAGACGCGGCCACGCGCCGCCGCCTCGATCTCCTCCGCCGAGAGCCCGCGGCCGGCCGCGACCTTCGCGGTGAAGTCGGCGTAGACCCGATCGAGCCACTCGTCGAGCGCGGCGAGCTGGTCGGCGTTGAACCCGACGCGCGGCGACGACATCCGCGCGCGGGCACCGACGGCCACCGCGTCGTGGTCGATCCCGTGCCGGGTCAGCAGGTCGCCGACGACGAGCTTGCCGCCGAACACCCCGATGGAGCCGGTGACGGTCGTGGGCTGGGCGAGAATCCGGTCCGCGGCGATCGCGACGTAGTACCCGCCCGACGCGGCCACCGCACCCATCGAGACCACCAGCGGCTTGCCGGCGGCCCGCAGGCCCTGCGACGTCCGCCAGATCGAGTCCGAGGCGATGTAGGAGCCGCCGGGGGAGTCGACGCGCAGGACGACCGCGCCGACGTGGTCGTCGCGCGCCGCGGCCCGCAGCGCCGCGTTCACGGTGTCCGCCCCCGCCGCCGCGCCGAACAGGTTCCGGCCGCTGCGGCCGGACTTGATCGTGCCGCAGACGTCGACGACCGCGACGTGCCGCCGGTCGCGGGCGACGGCGGTCCGCAGCCGGGCGGCCGGGGTTTCGCCGAGCCGGTGGAGAAACCGCAGCTGCGCGCCGGGCAGCCGCGCGGTCAGGGCTGCGTACGCCTCGTCGCGGTAGCCGAGGTGGTCGACCAGGCGGGCGGCGAGGGCGTCCTCCGCCGCGATCGGCGCCCGGTCGACGAGGCGACGCAGTTCGTCGGCGGCCAGGCCGCGGCGTTCTGTTATCTCGTCGAGCACCGCCGCCAGGCTGGAGGTCACGAGTCGCGTCATCGCCTCGCGGTGCGGTTCGGTGTAGCCGCGTTCGGTGACCAGATTCGGCGCGTTCTTGTACTCGCGGCGGGCGCCGACCTCGGCGCGCAGCCCGAGCCGGTCGAACAGCTCCCGGAGGAACACGGCCTCGGCCGCCATCCCGGTGATGCCGACCTCCCCGGTCGGCTGCAGCCAGATCTCCGAGCACCCCGTCGCGATCAGGTAGCCCGAGGTCCCGCGGCCGAACTCGCCGAAGGTCTCCGCCCACGCGACGGTCGGCCGGCCGGACGCGCCGAACTCGGCGATCGCGTCCCGCAGCTCCTGCGCGTGGGCGAGGGGGTGGGACGTGCCGCCGGTGCGGACGATCAACCCGGCCACCCGCGGGTCCTTCGCAGCCCGGTGCAGGTCGGCCAGCACGGTGCGCAGTGCGGGCTGTCCGCGGCTCAGGGCCTTCGTCAGCGGCGCCTGCGGCGGCGGGTCGACGAGCGGGACGTCGAGGTCGAGCTCGAGCAGGAACGACGGGCGGCGTCCGGGCAGCGACATGATCGCCACCCTAGGCGGGATAGACCGAGGTCTCCGTCGCCTTCACCGTGGCCCAGACCTGCCGCCCGGGGACGAGGTCGAGGTCCGCGACGGCGCCGGCGGTGACGTCGGCGAGCACGTCCAAGGCACCCTCCAGCCGCAACCGCACCGCACCGGCGTGCAGCTCCATGTCGGTGATCTGCGCCGGGAAGACGTTGCGCGGCGTGCCGACCGGGCGCTCGGTGAAGACGCTGACCGCCGAGGGCGAGAACGCGACCAGCACCTCGATCGGGTCGTGCGGGGCGATGTGATCCATCACCGCGGAGATCACCGTTCCGTCCGGCAACCGGACGCCGGTGGTGTCGGCGACACCGCGGTAGAGGTTGAGCCCGACGAGCTGCGCGACGTAGTCGGTCTGCGGGTGGCGGGCGACCTCGGCGACCGGCCCACGTTGCACGGCCCGGCCCTCCTCCAGGACCAGGACGTCGGAGGCGAGCACCATCGCGTCGAGCGGGTCGTGGGTGACGAGCACCGTCGCGCCGCCGAACTCGGCCAGGTGCTTGCGCAGGTTCGTCCGGACGTCGAGCCGCGTGCGGGCGTCGAGGGCGGCCAGCGGTTCGTCCAGCAGCAGCAGCTTCGGTTCCGGCGCGAGAGCGCGAGCCAGGGCCACCCGCTGCGCCTGGCCACCGGACAACGAGCCGGGCTTCGTGCGCGCGTGCTCGGCGAGGCCGACGCGCTCGATCCACGTCGTCGCCCGCTCCCGCGCCTCGGCCTTCCCGACGCCGCGGGTCCGCAGCCCGAACGCGACGTTGTCGACCGCGGACAGGTTGGGGAACAGCCGGTAGTCCTGCCATACGACCCCGATCGGCCGGCGCTCCGGAGGGACGTGCACGCCCGGCCCGTCGAGCACCGTGCCGTCGAGCCGGACCTCGCCCTCGTACGGACGCAGCAGCCCGGTCAGCACCCGCAGGGCGGTCGACTTGCCCGCGCCGTTCGGGCCCAGCAGGGCCACCGTGCCGCCCGGCGGCACGGTCAGCCCGAGGTCCAGGTGGAAGCTCCCGCGGCCGACGCGGAAGTCCGCCGTCAGCCCGGTCACCGCGTCCGTCCCGGCGAGATCCAGTGCTCCCGCAGGCTCGCGAGCACGACGACGGAGATCACCATCAGCACGAGGCTCAGGGCGATCGCGGTGTCGGGGTGGCCGGCCTCGAGTTCGCGGTAGACGGCGGAGGGCATGACCATCGTCCGGCCCTCGAGGCTGCCCGCGAACGTGACGGTCGCGCCGAACTCGCCGAGCGCACGGGCCCAGCAGAGCACGGCACCGGCGGCGATACCGGGCATCACCTGAGGGAGCGTCACTCGACGGAAGGCGTACCAGCGCGTGGCGCCCAGAGTGCTGGCGGCCTCGGTGAAGCGGGGATCCGCGCCGCGGAGGGCGCCCTCCACCGCGATGATCAGGAACGGCATCGCGACGAACGTCTCGGCGATGATCACCGCGTTCGTCGTGAAGGGGAGCGAATAGCCGGTCCAGTCGTGGATGTGCTCGCCGATCACGCCCCGGCGACCGAGGGCCGCGAACAGCGCGACACCGCCGACGACGGGTGGCAGCACCAACGGGACGGTCACAAGCGCGCGTACGAGGCCGCGACCGCGGAACCGCCCGTGGGCGAGGACGACGGCGATCGGGACGCCGAGCACGAGCGACAACAACGTCGCCATCGACGCCGTGTACATCGACCGGGCGAGCGCGTCGCGCACGATCTCCCGGCCGAGCTGGTCCGGGAGTTCGGTCCACGGCGCCCGCACCATCAGCCCGACGAGCGGGATGATCAGGAAGACCAGGCCGATCCCCGCCGGCGCGAGGAGCAGCGGCGGGATCCCGGACCGTTCGCGGGGCGCGCGCGGAGGGCGGGCCCCGCCGCCCACGGGGCCCGCCCTCTCGCTCTCGGTGGAGACGCTCATCGCGCTCGCGATGCTGTCACGCCGTCGCTACGACGTCGGCGAGGCGGACGGCGACGGGCTCTCCGTCGCCCCGGGAGACTCGAAGCCCGCGGCCGTCAGCACGTCCTGCGCCGCGTCGCTCCGGAGAAACTCGACCCACTGGGCGGCGAGGTCCGCGTGCTCGGCTTCCTTGAGCGCGCTGATCAGGTAGTCGTTGATCGCGAGGTCGGACTCGTCGAACTCGATGCCCTCGACCTTGCCGGCGGCGGCCGAGAGGACGTCGGTGTGGTAGACCAGCGCGGCGTCGACCTCGCCGGCCTCCACCTTGGTGAGCACGGCCTTCACGTCGGCCTCGCGGGTGTCGGGCTTCGGCGTGATGTTCGCGGCGGCGAACAGCTTGTCCGCGGCGGCGCCGCACGGTGCGGTGTCGGCGCAGAGCGCGATGTCGAGGCCGTCGTCGGCGAAGTCCTCGATGTCGTCGACCTCGCCCGGGTTGCCCGCGGGGACCGCGATCTCGAGCCGATTCCTCACGAACGTCACCGCTTCACCGGCCCCGTTGCCGGCGTCGGTGACGGTCGTCATGGTCGCGGGCGACGCGGAGGCGAACACGTCCGCCGGTGCGCCCTCGTTGATCTGTGTCGCCAGCGTCCCGCTGGAGCCGAAGTTGAAGCGCACCGTCACGCCGGGGTGTTCGGCCTCGAATTTCTTGCCGAGTTCGGTGAAGGCCCCCGTCAGCGACGCCGCGGCGAACACCATCAGTTCACGGCTCTCGACCGCCGGGGTACTCGTGCCGGACGGCGACGCGGTCTCGTCGTCGTCGTCGTCGTTCGCGCACGCCGCGAGGGGGAGCGCCAGGGCGAGAGCGGCCACGACGGCGCAGCTGCGGCGGAACCGCGAGGAGCGGGGCATGGGGTCTCCAGAATCTCGAAGTGCGTGCGAAGTGAGGCGGCGTCAGTGGTGCTCGTGGCCGGGGGAGTTGCGCAGGACCCGGCCCGCCTTGCCGGTGGCCATCTCCGGGCTCAGCCGGAGCAGCGAGATCGAGGCGACGTCGTACACCTGGCGCGCGCCGTGATGATCGCCGGGCAGGACGATGCGGGGCCGGGTCAGCTTCTTGCCGTCCTCGGTCAGCGCCACGATCGCGCGCTTGTTCGCGAGTTCCGGGTCGAGTTCACCCCACGCGATCGCCGCCAGGAAGCCGTCGGTCGCCTGCACGAGGACGGCGTAGCGGAGCGGGTCGTGCCGATCGGAGCTGAAGTTCGGCTGGGCCGATCGCAGGACGTCCAACAGCAGCGGACCCGTGTACCGGTGGGTCTGCGGTCCGCCGCTGGTCTGGTAGGTCATACGCACCGCGCGCTGGTCGAAGCCGGCCAGGGCCGCACGAGAGATCGGCCCGCGGTCACCCACGGCGCCGTTGACGGTGACGCCTCGAAGCTTTGCGGCGGTGCCGGACGAGGAGTCGACGCTCGCGACGCCGGGCGCCGCGGCGAGCGTGCCTCCGGCGAGGACGCCGGCGACGACGACGGAAAGTGCTCGGGACATGGGGGAGCTCCAGCTCGGTCCGGACCGCACCGGCCCGGAGATCGGGGTCAGTCGGCGTCGGCGAGCTCGACGATGACGTTGGTCGACTTGACCATGGCGATCGCCAGGACGCCCGGCTCCAGGCCGAGGTCGTCGGCGGCCTCGCGGCTCATCAGCGAGACGATCCGGTACGGCCCGCACTGCATCTCGACCTGGGCCATCACGGTGTCCCGGACGACGTGGGTCACGATGCCGCGCATGCTGTTCCGGGCGGACGTGGTGACGGTGCGCTCGGGGTCCGGGTTCTCCGCCAGGGACCGGGCGAACGCGGCCAGCGCGGCCCCCTCGACGGTCCGGTGCCCGTTGGCCTCGCGGGTGGCGGGCAGGCGGCCGCTGTCGGTCCAGCGGCGCACGGTGTCGGTGCTGACCCCCATCAGGTCAGCGACCTCGCTGATGCGAAACGTGGTCACGACTGGAGTATTGCAGATGCGAGGCCAATCTGGCGACTGGTCCCGTCGATGCCAGGGTCAGCCGGGCGGCCGGCCCGACCCGGTCGGGGTCGGGACCAGCTCCGGCTCCTCCGGGGGAGGGGCGACCGGGAGGGTCTTTCCGGGCCGGGGGTGTGGCTCGAGCCGGAGCGGCTTGGCGATCCAGGCCGGGAGCCACCAGTTCCAGTCCCCGAACAGGGAGACCAGGGCCGGGACGAGCACGGCGCGGACGATCGTGGCGTCGAGGAGGATGCCGATGCCGAGGCCGGTCGCGAGCACCTTGATCTCGGTCCCGGGGGAGGCCGCGAGGGCGACGAAGGCGAGGAACAGGATCAGCGCCGCGCCGGTGACGAGCCGTCCGGTCCGGGCCAGGCCCTCGATGACCGCGGTGTCGGTGTGCCCGGTCCGGTCGTACTCCTCGCGCATCCGGGCGAGGATGAACACCTCGTAGTCCATCGACAGGCCGAACAGGAACGCGAAGATCACGAGCGGGACCCAGAACGTGATCGCGCCGGTGGCCTCGATGTCGAAGATCTGCTCCGAGCCGTACCCGTGCTGCCAGAACAGGACGGTCGCGCCGAAGGTCGCGGCCACCGAGAAGATGTTCAGCAGCACCGCCTTGAGCGGCAGCAGGATCGAGCGGAACGTCCGGACCAGCAGGAGAAATGTGACCAGCGCGATCAGCGCCAGGCTGTACGGGAAGTTCTTGTAGACCGCCTCGATGTAGTCCTGGATCGTCGGGCCGGAACCGGACAGGCCGACGACGCCGGGGATGCCCTCGAAGTTCGCGGCCAGCGTGTCGACGATGCCGGCCTCGGTCGTGTCGACGGTCTCCGCGTTCGGGATGACGTCGACGAGGACCGCGTCGCCGGTGCGCCACTGCTCGTTCGCCGGGGCGAACGCGGCGTAGACACCGTCCGTGGCCTCGGCCGCGGCGACGACCTTGCCCGCGGACTCGTTCGCCTCGGGGCCGGTGAGAAGCACCTCGATGGGGGAGACGACGCCGGGGGCGACGCCGCCGGAGTGCAGGGTCTGCAGGGCCTCGTAGGCCGTGCCGCCGCTCGCCAGGGACTCGGTCCGGGCCTGTCCGATCTTGATGCCGAAGATGGGTGCGGTCAGCAGCGCGAGGGCGATCGTCGCGAGACCGGCGGCGAGCCATCGGGAGCGGACGACGCCGCGGGCCCAGGCCGACCAGCCGCGGGACGGCTTGTCCTCGTGCCGGATCCTCGGCCAGTCGACGCGCGGCCCGATGCCGCCGAGGACGGCCGGCAGCAGCGTGCAGACCACGAGGGTGCTGATCACCGGGATGAGCATCCCGCCGATACCCATGCTGCGCAGCAGCGGCACCGGGATGACGAGCAGCGCGCACAGACTGATCGCGACGGTGCCGGCGCTCGCGACCACGGCGTGGCCGGCGTACTTCATCGCGATGACGACGGCGTCGTGGTTGTCCCGGCCGTGGGCTCGTTCCTCACGCCATCGGTTGACGACGAGGAGCGAGTAGTCGATCGCGACACCGAGACCGACGAGTGCGATCAGGAACTGCACGACGAAGCTGACGTCCATCACGTAGGTCGCGAGCAGCACGACCAGGAACGTGGTGAGGATCGAGACCGCCGCGATCAGCAACGGGATGAAGGCGAGCAGGCTGGCGAACAGGAACAGCAGGACGGCCAGGGCACCGAGGCCACCGATCATCGTCTCGATGAACAGGCTGGACTCCTCGTCGGAGTCCCCGCCCTCGGACAGCTTCCCGTAGCCGGTGGTCGCCCAGTCGATGTCGGTGTTCTCCATCGCCTCGTCGAGCGGCGGCTGGAGCTCCTCCCACGGCGCGTAGTCGAAGGAGGTGAACTCCTCCGGGTACACGTAGGCGAACATCGTCCGCCGGTCCTCGGTGAGGAACAGGTCCTCGTCGGCGGAGAAGTAGTCGGCGATCCGGCCGCCCGGGATGATCTCGCCCAGCTTGGCGAGCACAGGCTCGATGTCGGACGCGCGGTCGGGGATCGTCTGCCCCTCCGGCACCGTGGCGGTGACGATGACCGGCGTGTTCGAGGTCGGACCGCCGTTGCCGAACTCCTCGAGCACGTCCTTCGACGTCTCGTACCCCTGCTGGCCGGGCAGCGAGAAGTCGATGTTGAGCCGGTCCGGGACCTTGGCCGCAGTCATGCCGCCGATCACGAACATCAGCGCCCAACCGAGGATGACGAGCCGCCGATGCAGCAGCACGAAATGAGCGAGGCGTTCCACGAGTCCCCCCAAGGACGACGTGACGACGGTAGAGGAGCGCTGTTGAGGATGGCGGCGGCGCGCCCTCCCTCGCATCCGGGTTCTCCCGGATTCCTCCCCGCAGCCTGTCCCGCAACCCGTCCCGGACGGTCAGGCGAAGGTGCGAACCAGGTCAAGAACGGCTTCGGCGTCCGGGCCGGTCGCCGTCAGCCCGCTCTCGTCCCCCGGGATCCGTCGCGCCGCGACCTGACAGAACGTCATGGCGTCCCCGGTGACGGTGGTCACGGGGTCGGGATCGGCGAAGGTCCACGTCCGCCCCTCGGGGGTGGTGAGCACGACCGCGACCGGGCCGGTCAACTCCTGCCCGGCCTGGCTGAAGGCGTACGGGATGGTCCGCCACGCGAGCCGTGCGATGTGCCACATCCGCTCGCTGAACGGTTGCTCGACGCCGACGGCCGGGGCGATGTCACCGGTGTGGATCCAGCACTCGGCGAGGCGCGTGGTCGCCAGCGTCCGGGCCGGCAGGGTCCCGACGACCCATGGCACCTGTTCCTTCGGGTCCATCGCCCCGAGCGTCTCGACCACGGCGTCCGCGACGTCGGACCAGCGCGCGAGCAGCGCGTCCGGGGCCGCGCCGCGCTGGGACTGCACCGCGAGGTCGGCCAGGGCGTCCATCGAGTGCCGGCCCGAGTGGAGCGCGTCGAGGTCCCAGCCCGCCGCGCGGGCGCCGGCGTCGATGTTCCCGCGGGCGCTCGCGACCGCGACCTCGTCCGCCTGCGCGAGGTGCAGCACCACGTCGGCGACCGACCAGCCCGGGCACCGGGACGGCGCGTCCCACTGCTCGGGTCGCAGGTCGGTGAGCACGGCACGCAACTCGGCGTGCTGGGCGGCGAGGTCGGTCGTGATCTGTTGCATCGAACCTCCGGTCAGGGGACGGCGAAACCGGCGTCGACCGGTAGGGAGACACCGGTGACGTACTTGGCCTCGTCGGAGACCAGCCAGGCGACTGCGTTGGCGATGTCCTCGGGCTGAAGGATCGTCACGTCCAGCAGGTTCCCGACGTCGGCGCCGCTCTCGGGCGGCGGCTTGTCGGCGAACAGCGCGGCCATCGTGTCGTTGAGGACCATCGGCGTCGCCACGCCACTCGGGTGGATCGTGTTGACCCGGATCGCGTGCGGCGCGAGCCACCGGGCCCAGGCCCGCATCAGACCGACCTGGCCGTGCTTGGCGGCGGTGTAGCCGTCGGCGGTGCCGTTGCCGCCGCCGGTCCTCCCGGACAGGCCCATCACCGAGCTGATCAGCACGATCGCGCCGCCGTTGCCGGCCTCGATCATCGCCGGCGCGGCCGCGTGGACGGTGTTCCAGACGCCGGTCAGGTTGACCGCGATCTGATCGGTGAACGCCTGCGGGTCGCCGACGTCCCACGCCGGCAGCGCGATGCCGGCGTTGGCGATGACGACGTCGAGCCGGCCGAACTCCGCCACCCCCTGCGCGACGGCGGCCTTCATCGCCTCCACGTCGCGGACGTCCGCGGTCAGGCCCAACGCGCGGCGATCGGCCTGCTCGACCCCGGCCACCGTCTCGGCCAGCTCGGCCGGGGTGCCGAGCGGATACCCGACGCTCGGGATGTCGGCGCAGATGTCGAGGGCGAGGATGTCGGCGCCGTCCGCGGCCAGCCGGAGTGCGTGGGCGCGACCCATGCCGCGGGCCGCGCCGGTGATCAGGGCGACCTTGCCGTCGAGTCGTGCCATGCGGTGGAGCTTAGGTCCCGCAGAAGGTGACGTACTTCCCGCCGTTCGGGTCGGGCACGGCGTACTCCTCGGCACCCGGCTGCTCGGTGAACGGGTCGCGGACGACCTCGACCAGACGCGTCACCGGGCCGAGGTCGCCGCGCGTCGCCGCGGCCAGCGCCTCCTCGACCTTGTGGTTGCGCGGGATGTAGATCGGGTTGACGCGATCCATCGCGTCGGCGTCCGGCTGGCGGGCGAGCCACCGCTCGGCCCAGGCGTCGAACGCGTCGCGGGCGAGGAACGCGTCGCGCGCCGGAGCCGGGTTGCCGCGGGCCGCAGAACTGAGCGACCGCCAGAACGAGGTCCAGTCGACCTGCTCGGCGGCCATCAGCTCGAGGAGGTCCTGCACGAGTTGCCCGTCCGCGTCCGGATCCGACTCGGTCAACCCGAGCTTCGCGAGCACCCCCGCGCGCCACGCGTGGGCGAACCGGTCCGCGAACTCGTCGAGCACCGGCACGACGAGGTCGACCGCCTCGTCGGTGTCACCCCCGAGCAGGGGGAGCAGCGCCTCGGCGAACCGGGAAAGGTTCCACAGGGTGATCGACGGCTGGTTGGCGTACGCGTAGCGACCGCCGGAGTCGATCGAGGAGAACACGGTGGCGGGGTCGAAGGCGTCCAGAAAGGCACAGGGACCGTAGTCGATGGTCTCGCCGGAGATCGTGACGTTGTCGGTGTTCATCACGCCGTGCACGAATCCGAGGCACATCCACCGGGCGACCAGCTCGGCCTGACGCGTCGTCACGGCGTCGAGCAGCGCGACGTACGGCTGCTCGGCCTCGGCCGCCTGCGGGTGGTGGCGCGCGATCGCGTAGTCGGCGAGGCGCCGCAGGACCGTCTCGTCCCGCTTGGCCACCGTGAGCGCGGAGGCGTACTGGAAGCTGCCGACGCGCAGGTGACTGGCGGCGATCCGGACGAGGACGGCGCCGGGGAGCGCGCCCTCCTCGCGGTAGATCTGCTCCCCGGTGCCGAGGACGGCCAGCGCGCGGGTGGTCGGGACGCCGAGGGCGTGCATCGCCTCGCCGATGACGTACTCGCGCAGCATCGGGCCGACGGCGGCCTTGCCGTCCCCACCGCGGGAGAACGGGGTGCTGCCGGAGCCCTTCAGGTGCAGGTCGCGCAGGGTCCCGCGAACGTCGGTCAGCTCACCGAGCAGCAGGGCGCGACCGTCGCCGAGTCGGGGGGAGTAGCCGCCGAACTGGTGACCGGCGTAGCCCTGCGCGATCGGGACCGCGCCCTCGGGCAGTTCCGCCCCGAGCAGGAAACGAACGCCGGCCGGGCTGCGCAGCCACTCCGGGTCGAGTTTGAGCTCCCGGGCCAGGTCGTCGTTCAACGCGAGCAGCGACGGCGAGGGGAACTGCGCGGCCTGCCAGGCGACGTAGAGGCCCTCGAGGTCCCGCGCGAACGAGCTCTCGAGACGGATGTCGGGCGCCGCGACGGAAGTCATACGCCGAGGCTACGTCCGCGGAGAGAACTCAGCGGGTGCGCCCGGCGTAGCGCTCCTCACGGCGGCGGGCCAGCAGGGCGAGCGGGTCGTTGTGCGGGTTGAGCTGCGGCGGGCCCCAGATCGTGAAGACCCCGCGCTTGATCCGGTACGAGATCCGCCACGGGATGTCCTCGTACCAGCGCGGCTCGTACGTGCCCGGCGCGAGTTGGCGGGCGCTGATCACCGCCGCCTTGGGCTCCTTCTTCACGATCGGAGCGGTGCGGTTGTCCTGGTAGAGCGCGTTGCTCTTCCCGTGCTCGTCAGCGTCGTTCGCCATGGCTCCATAGTAGTCTAATGATTTGTGCCCTAACAAAATGGGGTGCATCACAGCCGCACCCGGCCGACGACGCCGCAGGGGAGACATGACGACGCACGCGCCCGACGGGGTGGACGGGATCCTGGACCCGGGAGGAGGCGATCGGGGGGACATCGACCTCGGGGAGAACCCGCTCGCGCTGGACCGCCAGGTCTGCTTCGCCCTGGCGGTGGCGTCCCGGTCGGTCATCGGCATCTACCGGCCGCTGCTCGAACCGCTCGGTCTGACGCACCCGCAGTACCTGGTGATGCTCGCGCTCTGGGACCGCGAGCCCCGGACGGTCAAGGACATCGGCGCGACGCTGCGGCTGGAACCGGCGACGCTCTCGCCGATGCTCAAGCGGCTGGAGTCCCTGGGGTACCTCAGCCGCCGCCGGAGCTCGCAGGACGAGCGGGCGCTGTCCGTCGAGCTGACGGAGGTCGGACGGGCCCTGCGCGCCGAGGCCGAGAAGATTCCGTACGCGGTCGTGCGCCGGCTCGGGGTGGGCGTCGAGGACCTGATGGCCCTGCACACCGCGCTCGGCGACGTCATCACCGCGGCCGAACGAATCCCCGACTGAGCCAGGTTCGCACCGTACGATCCCGCGGGTGAGTACGCCCGCCGAGGAGCAGCGCCTGCGGGACCTCGTGCTGCTCCGCAAGGTCCGCGACCGGATGGACCGCGAGTACGCCCGTCCGCTCAACGTCGAGGAACTCGCGCGCGGCGTCCACATGTCCGCCGGCCACCTGAGCCGCGAGTTCAAGCGGGCCTACGGCGAGTCGCCGTACTCCTATCTGATGACCCGCCGGATCGAGCGGGCGATGACGCTGCTCCGGCTCACCGACCGCAGCGTGACCGACATCTGCTTCGCGGTGGGCTGCTCGTCGCTCGGCACGTTCAGCACCCGGTTCACCGAGCTGGTTGGAGTGCCGCCGAGCGTCTACCGGCGGGACGGCGCGCCGGTCGACGGCGCCATGCCGCCGTGCGTCGCCCGCACGGTCACCCGACCCGTCCGCGTCAGACCGGTCAGGAATCAAGAAGCGCCGCCCGGGGAGCCGCGGACAGCATGAGTGACATGGACATCAACATTTCCGCCACCTTCCTCCCGCACAACGACACCGACGCCGCGCTGGCGTTCTACCGCGACCTCCTGGGCTTCGAGCTTCGGAACGACGTGGGCTACGAGGGCCTGCGCTGGCTCACCGTCGGCCCGCCCAACCAGCCCGACGTGAACATCGTGCTGCACCCGCCCGGCGCCGACCCGGGTGTGACCGACGAGGAGCGCCGCGTCATCGCCGAGATGATGGCCAAGGGCACCTACGGCGCGATCATGTTCGCCACCAAGGACCTCGACGGCGTCTTCGCCAAGCTCGAGGCCGGCGGCGCCGACATTCTGCAGGAGCCCATCGACCAGGACTGGGGCTCGCGCGACTGCGCGGTCCGCGACCCCGCCGGGAACACCGTCCGCATCCAGCAGATCGGCTGACATGACGTCGACGTCCAGGAAGGCGACCACCCGCATGGCCCAGCACGCCGCCGACTCGCACGACCGGATCCGCGTCCACGGCGCACGGGTGAACAACCTCAAGGACGTCAGTGTCGAGATCCCGAAACGCCGCTTGACCGTGTTCACTGGCGTCTCGGGGTCAGGCAAGTCCTCGCTGGTCTTCGGCACGATCGCGGCCGAGTCGCAGCGGATGATCAACGAGACCTACTCGGCCTTCGTGCAGGGCTTTATGCCGACGATGGCGCGGCCCGACGTCGACGTTCTCGACGGGCTGACCACGGCGATCCTCGTCGACCAGGAGCGGATGGGTGCCAACGCCCGCTCGACCGTCGGCACCGTCACCGATGCGAACGCGATGCTGCGCATCCTGTTCAGCCGACTGGGTCAGCCCCACGTCGGCTCGCCCCAGGCCTTCTCCTTCAACGTCGCCTCGGTCAGCGGCGCGGGTGCGATCACGGTGGAGAAGGGCGGCCGGCAGGTGAAGGAGCGCCGCAGCTTCACCGTCACCGGCGGCATGTGCCCGCGCTGCGAGGGCATGGGCAAGGTCTCCGACTTCGACCTCGCGGCGCTCTACGACGAGAACAAGTCGATCAACGACGGAGCCATCACCATCCCCGGTTACTCCATGGAGGGCTGGTACGGGCGCATCTTCAACGGGTGCGGGTTCTTCGACTGCGACAAGCCGATCCGCAAGTTCACGAAGAAGGAGCTCGACGCCCTCCTGTACAAGGAGGCCACCAAGATCAAGGTTGAGGGCATCAACCTCACGTACGTCGGCCTGATCCCGCAGATCCAGAAGTCCTTCCTGTCGAAGGACGTCGAGGCGATGCAGCCGCACATCCGGGCGTTCGTCGAGCGCGCGGTCGTGTTCGCGACCTGCCCGGAGTGCGACGGCACCCGCCTGGCCGAGCACGCGCGCCGGTCGAAGATCTCGGGCATCAGCATCGCGGACGCGTGCGCCATGCAGATTTCCGACCTCGCCGCGTGGGTCCGCGGCCTGCAGGAGCCGTCGGTCAAGCCGCTTCTGGACAACATCCAGCACACGCTGGACAAGTTCGTCGAGATCGGCCTCGGCTACCTCTCGCTCGACCGGCCGTCGGGGACGCTGTCCGGGGGAGAGGCGCAGCGAACCAAGATGATCCGGCACCTCGGGTCGTCGCTGACCGACGTGACCTACGTGTTCGACGAGCCGACGATCGGCCTGCACCCGCACGACATCGCCCGCATGAACGACCTGCTGCTGCAGCTGCGGGACAAGGGCAACACCGTCCTGGTCGTCGAGCACAAGCCGGAGGCGATCGCCATCGCCGATCACATCGTCGACCTCGGCCCCGGCGCCGGTTCCGACGGTGGGGAGGTGGTCTACGAGGGCGACCTCGACGGGCTGCGGGGCTCCGACACCCTGACGGGGCGTCACCTGGACGACCGCGCGGCGCTGAAGGAGACGGTCCGGGAGCGGACCGGCGTCCTCGAGGTCCGCGGCGCCGACCTGCACAACCTGCAGAAGGTCGACGTGGACATCCCGCTCGGGGTCCTTGTCGTGGTGACCGGTGTGGCGGGCTCGGGAAAGAGCTCGCTGATTTCCGGTTCGGTCGCCGGCCGCGACGGGGTCGTCGCGATCGACCAGGGGGCGATCAAGGGCTCCCGGCGCAGCAACCCCGCGACCTACACGGGGCTGCTGGAGCCGATCCGCAAGGCGTTCGCCAAGGCGAACGGCGTGAAGCCGGCGCTGTTCAGCCCGAACTCCGAGGGTGCCTGCCCGACCTGTAACGGCGCGGGCGTGATCTTCCACGACCTGGGCGTGATGGCGCCGGTGTCGACGGTCTGCGAGCAGTGCGAGGGCAAGCGGTTCGACGCCTCGGTGCTCGACTACAAGTTCGGCGGCAAGGACATCAGCGAGGTCCTCACGATGTCCGTGGCCGACGCTGAGGCGTTCTTCGCCGACGGCGACGCGAAGACACCGGCCGCCCACGCGATCCTCGCGCGGATGAAGGACGTCGGCCTCGGCTACCTGACGTTGGGTCAGCCATTGACGACGTTGTCCGGGGGAGAGCGCCAGCGGCTCAAGCTCGCCACGCACCTGGGGGAGAAGGCCGGGGTCTACATCCTCGACGAGCCGACGACGGGTCTGCATCTCGCCGACGTGGAGAACCTGCTCGCGCTGCTCGACCGGATCGTGGACTCGGGCAAGTCGGTTCTCGTCATCGAACACCACCAGGCGGTGATGGCCCACGCGGACTGGATCATCGATCTCGGTCCGGGTGCCGGCCACGACGGCGGTAGTATCGTCTTCGAGGGCACCCCGGCCGACCTGGTGGCCGCCCGCTCCACCCTCACCGGACAGCACCTCGCGGAGTACGTCGGGGCACAGCTCACACGCCCGCGGCGGTCCGCCAACGGCCGGGGGAGAGTCCGTGCAGGGCGCGAAAGCGCCGGCTGAAGTAGGTGGGGTCGCCGAAACCGACCCGGCCGGCGACGGCTTCCACCGACAGGTCGGTGGTGAGCAATAGTTCGCGCGCGGCGGCCATGCGGCGTTCGGTGATCCAGTCCAGGACCGTGCGGCCGGTCCGTTGCCGGACCAGGGTCGTCAGATAAGTGGGCGTGAGCGACACGGCCTCCGCGACGTCGGAGGTGCTCAGCGGTTCCGGGTAGCGCTCGTCGATGAGCTCGAAGACCTGCGCCAGCAAGGTCTCGCCCTGGTGCCGCAGCCCGGCGGCGTACGGCGCCGCGAACCGTGCGAGGTCGATCAGGGTCACGTGCAGCAGGGCGGCCAGCACCTCCTCCCACCCGTCGACGCGTTCGGTGTGCTCGCGTTCCATCTCGCGCATCCGGGCGACCCACTCGTCGCGGCGATCGACGGGAACGACCAGGTGCGCGTACCGCGGTCCGCGGCCGGCGAGCACGAACGGCGTGAGCAGGGGATTGGACCACCAGAGCCGGCCGGTCGTACCGGCCCGGCCGGCGGCGGCCGAGTCGACGGTGATCAGCGCCGCCGCGTCGAACTCGATCGCCCAACCGCGGGCCCCGGCGATGCCGCTGGCGTCGTGCACCACACCCGGTGTCACGAGCAGGACGTCACCGGCCTCGACGGCGAAGGCGCTGTCGCCGAGTCGGTCCACACCCGAGCCCTCGGCGTAGAACATCAGTTCCAGGTTCCCGTGCCGGTGCGGGCCGAGGAGGACGCGGTCGTGCGAGGCGTCGAAGGGGAGTACCCGCACACCGGCGGGTCCGGTCCCGGTGTGACGTGCCGTCAGAACGGGGAGGTCCGGCTCGGCCAGAGCGCGCACCTCCCCGGAGTGGCTAGTTGTTCATCTCGGTGAACAGGACGATCCAGAAGGCAGCGTAGAGCCCGAGTGTGAGCATGGCGAACATGTACCAGTAGGTCGATTCGACCGCGCCGTCGTGAGCTCGGATGCGGCCCCGCTCACGAATCTCCTCGTCACTGAGAGCAGCGACACCGGAGGAGAAGCTGCGGTCCATGGTGGCCAGGACGTCGGACTTGAGGTCGTCCGCGATCTCCGTCTCCAGGTTGGACTGCACGCGCTGCGGTTCTGCTATCCGTGTCATGTCGCTCGCTCCTTCCGGTGCCGTTCGTGGTGCCATCGGCGGTACGTCGCTGGTGGCCCTCGTGCGCCACTTCTTCAGCACTTCCATTCTCGAGCCGAGCGGTCGACAAGGTCAGAGCGGGAACTTCCCGCTTCCTGGACAATCCTTCGATCCGCGAGTGGTGCGGGTCACGTGGCGGCCCGGGATGGCCGACGAACTGACTCGGCGTCGATCTGCTGCGAGGTCTCGCCGACGCACCGGGCCGTCCAGCACACTGACCCCATGCGGTGTGCGGTTCCCCGGGTCGCGGCCCGGACCGGCGCGCTCATGTCGGCTTTGCTCCTGCCGGTCCTGGCGGCAACGTCGGCCGCGGCTCTCGGGCCGGCGCCGGTGACCGGGTCCGCGTGCGTCCGGACGGCGGACGCCACCGTGACCTGTCGGTTCGCCGCGGGGGATCCAGGCCCTCGTCGACGCGAACATCCTGCGGCAGATCACGCTGGGCCGACGTAATCGTGCCTTCGAGGCGCCCGAGGTGATCGCGGCGTTCGCCGCGCTCGAGCGTCAACTCGCCACGCCTGGCCAGACCGCCGATAATGTACGTTATGTCAAGTAATGCAGGCATGCGGATCCCCTTGTGACCTGGAGGGATGCACCACCGCTCAGTTGAGAGCCGGCACGACGGCCAGTCCGCGAGCTACTGCGCCCTCCCGGAGCCGCTGGTCCCAGGCCACGAACAACACGGTGGCCGTCGACATCGTCTCGGCGCTGGCGAGATGGACGGCATCGCCGCCCCGCAGGCCGTGTCGCGTCGCCAGATCTCCGGCGGCGAACGCGATCGGCTCACTGAGTTCGACGACGAACACCTCCGACCAGATCTCGGCCCAGAGCGTCTCGGCGTCCGCCAGGGCTCGGCGTCCCAGTCGGCCGGACCGGCCTGCTGCCGCCAGTGCGGCACGGACCTCCGGGTACGCGAGCCGACTGGAGACGGCGACGTCGCACGAATCCCACAGCGTCGCGGCGAGCTCGGACTCGTCCTCGGTCAGCACGAGCTTCACCAGCGCACTGCTGTCGAAGTACGCGACAGCCACGGCGGGTCAGCGTCGCTGCTCGGCGACGGCGTCCGAGATCGGCGGCCCTGGGGTCGGACGAATTCGTTTGAAGTTCCTGCTGGGTGTGCGTGGATTCTTGGCCGGTGTCAGCACGCCGTCCCGGACGAGTCGTTCGACCAACGATGCGGATTCGACCGGGCACAGCCTTGCGACCGGCGTGCCCCGATCGGTGATCACCACCTCGTCGCCGGCCTGCGCACGGGCGATCCAGGCCGCCAGGTCGGCGCGGAGCTTGCTGATCGGAACGTCCACCCCAGAATCGTACATTTGCTACTCCCCCTGATGTACATCCTTTGTCTCCCCGACCAGAACCGCGTCAGGCGCGAATCTGAGCGTCGACCAGTCGACCCAGCAGTCGTCCTGGAGGGTCGCGACCTCGGCGCCGCAGGATGCGCACAGCTGATTCGGTCCGTCGAGCCCGTCACGCCGGCAGCACCCATTGAGGCGCATGGCGTCGTCGTGCTCCCGCAGGCCCACCGCATCGGCCGGGTTGACGACCAGCGACCGGTGCGTCCGGCGCGACACGCCCCGCGGGTCGACCGCGTACGTCCCGGGCGGCATCAGCGGGTGCACGTCCTCCGGGTGCTCAGGGGCCACCCAATCCGGCAGCGGAATCTCGACCAGGTCGCGCGTGAGCTCCGCGCCGCACCGGGCGCAGCGGAGGCGGGTCACGTCAGGGTGTGCGGCCGGTGAACGCGATGAGCCGGGTCTGCTCGTCGGCGTCCGCCGGCACCTCGACCTTCGGGCCGAACGCGCCGCCCTGGCGCATCATCTCGTCCATGGGCTGCATGAAGGTGAACAGCCGATTCACCTCGTCGGCGTCGAGGGTGTCGTCCTGGCCCGTCGCCCGGGACAGGTCCCAGGTGTGGATCAACACGTCGCCGACACCGAAGATGGCAATCATCTCCTCGATGGTCCGCGTCCCGGCCGGGCTCTCGACCTTCTTGCCGGCGATCGCCGGATCGGCGAGAGCGCCGAGGATCGTGTCCCGTGCGGCCTTCCAGGCGCCGACCGGGTCCTCGTCGACCGATGGGCCACCCTTCGCCGGCGAGCCCAGGAAGAACTCGGTCGTGCCGACGATGTGCCGGATGATGTCGCGCGCCACCCAGCCCTCGCACGGGCTCGGGCTGTCCCAGGCGTCCGCGGGCACGCGTTCGACCCGCTCCGTGAATGCCGCCGCCACCTTCCGGTAGCGCTCGGCCGTCGTTGAACTCGCTGTCTCGGTCATGACCCGAACCTAAGCCCGGCCACCGACAGCCGCCTAGCCTGCGAGGCATGGCGCAGGCAATCGTGCTGGCTCCCCGACTCCGGCTCGTGCCGCTGGCACCGGAGCATGTGGAGCACAGCGTCCGTCTCGACGCCGACCCCGAGGTGATGCGTCACCTCACCGGCCGCGGCCGCACCCGCGAGGAGGCCGTCGAGGCGCACCGTGCGCTGCTGGCCCTCGCCGACCGTGTCCCCGGCCTCGGCGTGTGGGCCGGGTTCGCCGGCGACGAGTTCATCGGGCGCTGGACGCTCGAACCGCCGCACCGCGACGACCAGGGCCCGGTCGCCGGCCAGGCCGAACTCGGCTACCGCGTCCGGCGCGAGTGGTGGCGGCAGGGCTTCGCGTCCGAGGGCGCCCGAGCCCTGCTGCGCCACGGCTTCGTCGATCTCGGGCTCGCGCGGATCTTCGCCGAGACGATGGCGGTCAACGTCGCCTCCCGCCGGACGATGGAGGCCGTCGGACTGCGGTACGTCCGGACCTTCCGGCTCGACTTCCCCGACCCGCTCCCCGATTCCGAGCTCGGCGAGGTCGAGTACGCGATCACCCGCGAGGAGTGGCATGCGCGTCAGGCGTTCTGACGGGCCCTACCGTTCCGTGGGTGCCCGAGCCCGAGTTCCTGACCGCCACCCGCAACTCCTACGACGAAGTCGCCGAGACCGTGGCCGAGGCCTGGCGCCGCGACCTCGACGTCAAACCCTGGGACCGCGCGGCCCTTGCTGTCTTCGCCGAACTCGTCGGCCCGGGCGGCCGTGTCGCCGACGTCGGTTGCGGGACCGGGCGGGTGACGGCGTGGCTGGCGGCCCGCGGCCTCGACGTCTTCGGGATCGACCTCTCCCCCGGAATGCTGGCCGTGGCGAGACGTGACCACCCCGAATTGTCTTTCTCCGTCGGCGACATGACGGACCTTCAGCTCCCAGCCGACTCGCTGGACGGGCTGCTCGCCTTCTACTCGATCATTCACGTCCCGCCGGCGCGACTGCCGGACGTGTTCGCCGGGTTCGCCCGTGCGCTCGCTCCTCGTGGGCACCTGCTGGTGGTCTTCCAGACGGGCGACGGGGTGGTCCACTACGCCGAGGGGTACGGGCACTGCATCGACCTCCACTTCCACCGGCGGACCTGCGCCGAGGTGGCGAACCTGGCCGAGGGTGCCGGTCTCGTCGTCAGCGCGCGACTGGAGCGCGAGGCGGTCGAGCGCCACGAACGCACTCCGCAGGGCTACGTCCTGGCCCGAAAGCCGGACGCCGGAATTAGTTGACGCTACAACTTGTTGGCGAGGGTGACCGACCGTCGAGATGTGGAGCGCGCAATGTCCTCGATCATGGCCCCCGAGGTCCCCGGCGCGGCGCTGGACGCCTTCCTGCGGGACGTGGCGCCCCGCACCGCCGAGCGCCGGCCCTGGACGCCCGCCGACGGGCCGATGCCCGCGCTGTACGTCAGCCACGGCGCCCCACCGCTGTTCGACGATCCGCACTGGATCGACCAGCTCTTCACCTGGGCGCAGCGGCTCCCGGTGCCGCGCTCGATCCTGATCGTCAGCGCCCACTGGGAGTCCGCGCCGATCAGCCTGAGCGCAACCGGGGCCGCGACTCCCCTGGTCTACGACTTCGGCGGCTTCGCGGCCCGCTACTACAACGAGCGCTACGAGACCCCGGACGCCTCCGCGCTGGCGCGCCAGGTCGCGGCCGTGCTGCCGGACACCGAGCCCGTCCACGTCCACCCGCGGCGCGGTCTCGACCACGGCGCCTGGGTGCCGCTGAAGATCCTCTACCCGGACGCGGACATCCCCGTGTTGCAGCTGAGCCTGCCGACCAACGCTCCGGACAAGCTGCTCGACCTCGGCCGGCGCCTGCGTCAGCTGCGCTCGGAGGGCGTGCTCGTCATCGGTTCCGGCTTCATGACCCACGGCCTGCAGTTCGCCACTCGCGAGATGTTCTTCTTCAACCAGGTTCCGGGCTGGTCGGCCGACTTCGACGCCTGGGCCGCCGACGCCCTCGCCCGCGGCGACGTCGACGCCCTCGCGAACTTCCGCCGCGCCCCGGGCATGCCGTACGCCCACCCGACCGTCGAGCACTTCACGCCGCTGTTCGTCACCCTCGGCGCCGCCACCGACCCCGAGACCCCCGCCCTGACCCTGATCGACGACTTCCAGTTCGGTTTCGCGAAGCGTTCGCTCCAGGTGGCCTGAACCCTCATAACGTCAGCGGGATCGAGCGCTATGACGCGCGGTCCCGCTGACGTTGTGGTGTGTCAGCGCGCGACGACGCCGTCGACGTAGTACCAGCGGCCGCCCTCGCGGACGAAACGGCTGCGTTCGGTCTGGACGCCGGCGTCGTGGGTGGCGCGGAACTCGACCAGGCCGGTGGTGTCGAACACGCCACCGCTGGCGGAGGTCACCTCCAGGCCGAGCCACCGGATGTCCGGGTCGAGGTTCAGCTTGCGCGGCCGCGTCGACGGGTGCCAGGACGCGAGCAGGTAATCGGCGTCCCGGAGGACGAAGGCGCTGTAGCGGGAGCGCATCAACGCTTCCGCGGAAGCGGCCGGGGCGTCGCCGCGGTGCAGCGGGCCGCAGCACGCGTCGTAGGGCGCCGGGGCGCCGCACGGGCAGGGGCGGGGCGGCATGACAGCAGACCGTACTCACGCGCCGTCCCCGGGTGCGGTGAGGGCGGGTGTCGCCGCGCGCGATACGGATGAAACGGATCGGAAACACGCGGCGGCTTCCCTGGCAGGGTGAGCCCCCACTCCCCCTCGACCGAGCGTGTCCGCGGCGTCTGTTCCTACTGCGGCGTGGGCTGCGGCATCGTCCTCGAGATCGGCCGGGACGAAGCCGGCGGGCGGCACGTCCGCTCCGTCACCGGGGACACCGAGCATCCGGCCAACCGCGGACGCCTCTGCACGAAGGGCGCGACGAGCGCCGAGGTCGCCTGCGCGCCCGGGCGGCTCGAGACCGCGCTGCTGCGGCCCGAGCGCGGAGCGACCCCGATCGCCGTCGGGGTGGACGACGCGATCGCCGAGGCCGTCGCCCGCCTGCGCGCGATCGTCGACGAGCACGGACCGGACTCGGTCGCGCTCTACGTCTCCGGGCAGATGACGACCGAGGCGCAGTACCTCTCCAACAAGCTCGCCAAGGGTTACCTGCGCACCAACAACATCGAGTCGAACTCGCGGCTGTGCATGGCGAGCGCCGGCGTCGGCTACAAGCAGTCGCTCGGTTCCGACGCCCCGCCCGGGTCGTACGACGACTTCGACTCCGCCGACGTCTTCCTCGTGATCGGCTCGAACATGGCCGACTGCCATCCGATCCTCTTCCTGCGGATGATGGAGCGGGTCAAGGCCGGAGCGAAGCTGGTCGTCGTCGACGTCCGCCGCACCGCGACCGCCGACAAGGCGGACCTGTTCCTCCAGGTGCGCCCCGGCACGGACCTCGCGTTGCTCAACGGGCTGCTGCACCTGATCGTCGCGAACGGCGACCACGACCCCGACTTCATCGCCGAGTTCACGACGAACTGGGACGCGGTTGCGGCGATGCTGGCGGACTACGCCCCGGCCCGGGTCGCGGAGATCACCGGTCTGGCCGAGGCCGACCTCCGCACCGCGGCGGCGTGGATCGGCGGCGCCGCCAACTGGATGACCTGCTGGACGATGGGCCTCAACCAGTCGGTCCAGGGCACGTGGAACACCAACGCGATCTGCAACCTGCATCTCGCGACCGGCGCCATCTGCCGGACCGGCTCCGGCCCGTTCTCGCTCACCGGCCAGCCGAACGCCATGGGCGGCCGCGAGATGGGCTACATGGGCGCGGGGCTGCCCGGGCAGCGCGCCGTCCTCTCCCCCGACGACCGTGCGTTCGTCGAGAACATCTGGAACCTGCCGGCCGGGACGCTGCGCACCGACGTCGGGTCGGGCACTGTCGAGCTGTTCGGGAAGGCCGCCGCCGGGGAGATCAAGGCGATCTGGGTGATCTGCACCAACCCCGTCGCCTCGGTCGCCAACCGCAACGCCGTGATCGCCGGGCTCGAGGCCGCCGAGCTCGTCATCGTCCAGGACGCCTTCACCGACGCCGAGACCAACGCCTACGCGGACATCGTCCTGCCCGCGGCGCTGTGGACCGAGGTCGACGGCGTCTTCGTCAACTCCGAACGGAACCTGACGCTGCTTCAGCCGGTGGCCGACGCGCCCGGCGAGGCGTTGCCGGACTGGGACCTGATCGCGCGCATCGCCCGCGGGCTGGGCTTCGTGGAGGCGTTCACCTACGACAGCGCCGAGCAGATCTTCGACGAGCTGCGGGCGTTCGCGAACCCCGCCACGGGCTACGACCTTCGCGGCGTCACCTACGACCGGCTGCGCAGCTCCCCCGTCCAGTGGCCCGCTCCCCCGGACGACGACGAGGCCCGTCACCCGATCCGCTACCTCAACGACGGGCGCAGTCGCGCGCTCGTCACCCACGAGGACGGCACGACCCCGCGCCTGGCGTTCGCCACCCCCGACGGCCGCGCGGTCTTCCACGCCCGCCCCCACGTCGGGCCGGCCGAACTGCCGGACGCCGAGCACCCGTTCGTCCTCACGACCGGACGCGTCCAGCACCAGTGGCACACGCTGACCAAGACCGGAAAGGTCCCGCGGCTGGCGAAGCTCAACCCCGGCCCGTTCGTCGAGCTCCACCCCGACGACGCCGCCGCGCTGGGCCTCGCCGCCGGTGACCGGGTCGAGATCACCTCGCGCCGCGGACGCGCCGTGCTCCCTGCGGTGATCAGCGACCGCATGGCCCCGGGCACCTGCTGGGCGCCGTTCCACTGGAACGACGCGTTCGGCGCCGACCTCGCGATCAACGCCGTCACCAACGACGCCGTCGACCCCGCCTCCTTCCAGCCGGAGTTCAAGGTCTGCGCCGTCGCCCTCGCCCGCGTCGCCCCTGCACTGGAGATGTCATCTCCAGTGGGGTCGGCGCTGGCGGGCGCGCTCGGGCTGGGTGAGGTCATCGGGGCGGAGTTCACGGCGCCGGAGTTCACGGCGCCGGAGTTCACGGCGCCGGAGTTCACCGCGACGCAGCGGCAGTACCTGGCCGGACTCACGGTCGGGCTGGCCTCGCCGCAGGCGCGGCCGGGGACGCCGGTGCTGCCCGCGGACGCGCCGTTCGACGACGAGCGCCGGGCCTGGGTCGCAGGGCTGCTGGCCGGGCTGTTCTCCCGCGACACCGCTCCGGCCGGGGCCGGCACTGAAGATGTCATCTCCAGTGCGGCGGCACCGGCGGAGACCGTGGTGCTCGCCTGGGCGTCGCAGACGGGGAACGCCGAGGACTTCGCGAGCGGGGCGGCGGCCCTGCTCGCCCGGGACGGTCTTCCCGTCCACCTCACGGGAATGGACGACCTCGACGTCGCGACGTTGCCGCAGGTCACGACGTTGCTGGTCGTCACCAGCACCTTCGGCGACGGCGACGCCCCCGACAACGGTCAGGGATTCTGGGCCGGGCTCAGCGCGGTCGACGCGCCCCGGCTGGACGGCGTCCGGTTCGCCGTGCTCGCCTTCGGGGACCCCAACTACGCCGAGTTCTGCGGCCACGGCCGCCGCCTCGACGCCCGCCTCGCCGAACTCGGCGCGACCCGCCTCGCGGACCGCGTCGACGCCGGACCCGACGACCGCGCCCGCGCCGCCAACTGGCTGACCGCCGTCCGCGACCTGCTCCGCCCCGACGACGACCGCCCCGGCGACGACCGCCCGGAGCCCCCGCCGGCTGCGCCCCCGCCCGGGGCGCAGGCGCGGCCCGTGGTCCGCCCGGTCGCGGTGACGCTCCCGCCGTCGGTGCCGCTGCCCGCGCCCGATCCCGGCGCCGAGTACGTCTCCCCCGACGTCCAGCCCGACGTCGAGCAGAACGGTCTCTTCACCCGCCGGCAGCCACTGCCGACGCGACTGGTCACGAACCTCGCCCTCAGCGGGGCCGGTTCGGCGAAGGACGTCCGGCAGTTCGGCTTCGCGCTCGAGGACGGCTGCGCCTACGAGGTTGGCGACGCGCTCGGGGTCTGGCCGAAGAACGACGCGGCGGTGGTCGACGAGTGGCTCGCGGTCACCGGGCTCGACGGGGACGCCGTCGTCGCCCTCGACGACCGGCCCGAGACCGACCTGCGCACCGCCGCGCGTGAGTACCTCGACATCGTCCGGATCACCCCCGACCTGATGAAGTTCGTGAACGAGCGTCACCCCGACCGGGACCTCGCCCGTCTGCTGCGCGCTAACAACAAGATCGCGCTCGAGCAGTGGCTCTGGGGCAAGCAGGCGATGGACCTGCTCGGCGAGTACCCGGTCCGCGCCGCGACCGAGGACTGGCTCGAGGTGATCCGCCCGCTCACGCCGCGGCTGTACTCGATCTCGTCGAGCCCCAAGGAGTCCCCGCGCGAGGTGGCGCTGACGGTGTCGGCCGTGCGCTACGCCTACGAGGGGCGGGCCCGGCACGGCGTCTGCTCGACCTTCCTCGCCGACCGCTGCGCCGACGAGACCGTGCCGGTCTTCCTCCAGCGCTCGCCGCACTTCCGTCCGCCCGCCGACGGCCGGACGCCGATGATCATGATCGGTCCCGGAACCGGGGTCGCGCCGTTCCGCGGCTTCCTCCAGGAGCGCCGCCAGCTCGGGCACCACGGCCGCAACTGGCTCTTCTTCGGCGAGCAGCGGTCCGCGACCGACTTCTACTACCGCACCGAGCTCGAGGAGATGTACGGCGCGGGTCTGCTGACCCGGCTCTCGCTCGCGTTCTC
The DNA here is from genome assembly GCF_000384115.1 of Sporichthya polymorpha DSM 43042. Classification (NCBI taxonomy): domain Bacteria; kingdom Bacillati; phylum Actinomycetota; class Actinomycetes; order Sporichthyales; family Sporichthyaceae; genus Sporichthya; species Sporichthya polymorpha. The sequence continues at coordinate 4,413,714 of NZ_KB913029.1, read as the reverse complement.
GCGCGACCAGCGCCAGAAGGTCTACGTGCAGGACCTGATGCGCGACGCGGGCCGTGAGTTCTGGCGATGGCTCGACGCCGGTGCGCACGTCTACGTGTGCGGCGACGCCGGACGCATGGCGAAGGACGTCCACGCCGCGCTCATCGAGATCGTCCGCGACCACGGCGGTCTCGGCGATCGCGCCGAGAATTACGTCCGCAGCCTCGTCACCCAGCGGCGTTACGTGCGCGACGTGTACTGACGCCGAGTCAGGTCAAATCCCGGAGCGTCCGCTTCTCGATCGGCTTGTCCGCGGCCTGCTCCGGTGTCAGGGGCAGGACGCGGTGGACGAAGACGCCGGGCAGGTGGACCTCGTCCGGGTCCAGCGCCCCGACCTCGACGAGCTCCTCGACCTCGGCGATCGCGACCCGGCCGGCCATCGCCGCGACCGGGTTGAAGTTCCGCGCCGCGCGGTGGAAGACGAGGTTCCCGTGCCGGTCGCCCTTGATCGCCCGGACCAGCGCGAAGTCGGCGAAGAAGGCCTGCTCGAGCACGTACGTCCGCGTCACGCCGTCGACGGTGAACTCGGCCGTCGGCCGCGGCGGCGACGAAGCAACGACGTGGCCCTCGGTGTCGTAGCGCCACGGGATGCCACCGGTCTCGACCAGAGTCCCGCCGCCGGCCGGGGTGTAGAACGCCGGGATGCCCACGCCGGCGGCGCGGAGGCGTTCGGCGAGCGTCCCCTGCGGGATCAGTTCGACCTCGAGCTCACCGGCGAGGTACTGCCGCGCGAACTCGCGGTTGTCCCCGATGTAGGAGGCGGTCATGCGCGCGATGCGGTGCGCGTGGAGGAGCTTGCCGAGCCCCATCTCCCCGACGCCGCAGTTGTTCGACGCGACGTGCAGGTTCGTCGTCCCCTGCGTGTGCAGGGCGTCGATCAGCACCGCCGGGACGCCGCAGAGCCCGAACCCGCCGACGGCGAGCGTCGCGCCGTCGCCGATGTCCGCGACCGCCTCCGCCGCCGACGCGACCGTCTTGTCCATCAGGGCCGATCCGGCGCGGCGGGGGCCGGGAGCACGAGCGAGCGCATCAACCGCGCGAGGTCGGCGGCGGGGTCGAGGGTCAGACCGGTGTGCACCGGTCCGGGCTGGATCACGGTGCTGCGCGGTGCGGTCAGCCACCGGAAGCGCTTGCCGAGGTCCTCGGCCGCGACCGGACCGGCCCCTGAACCGCCCGCGCACACATCGGCCGCGGTCGCCAGCGCGCGCTCGATCGCGGCGACGTCCGCGCGCCCGTCCAGGACCCGCAGGCGTTCGACGTCGAGATGGGTCTCCGCCGCCAGGTAGTCGCGTGCCCGGCAGTACAAGAGCACCCCGCCGTTGATGAACTCGCCGCGTTCGACGCGGGGCACGACCCGCAACAGGGCGTACTCGAAGCTCACCCGCCCGCTCACGCCCGGCCTCCCCGCCCGCGACGGTCCAGCCACGCGGGTCGGTTGCTGCCACGCTCCGCGATCACCGGCCCGGCCGCCGCGGCCTCGGCCAGCGCCGGGAGCCACGCCGACTGGGCGTCCAGCCGTGCCCGCAGTCGCGCGACGTACGCCGCCCGCAGTTCGTCCGGCGAGCGCTCGTCGTCCGCCACCAACCACTCGTCCGGCACCACGGCGAGTACCGAACGCAGGAGGTCGTCCGTCACCCGCGGCGCGCAGATCTCGGCGGCCGCGGTGACGTCGGGGGTGAACCGGACCAGGGCGTGCTCGCCGATGTCGTACGGCCGGGCGACCGAGGCTTCGGCCCGCGTCCAGTCGTGATGGAACGTCAGAGCGGCGCCGTGGTCGATCAGGATCAGCCGGTCGTGCCAGTGCAGCATGTTCGGGTTCCGCCACGAGCGGTCCGCGTTCTGAACGAACGCGTCGAACCAGAGCACCTGGCCGGCGAGGCCGAGGTCGCGGTCGAGGTCGGCCGGGTCGAAGTCCAGCGCCCCCGGCAGGTAGTCGACCCCGAGATTCAGACCGGCACTCGCCTTCAGCAGCGCCTGGATCTCCTCGTCCGGCTCCCCCGGGGCGAGCGCCGGGTCGAGCTCGATCGCCACCAGGTCCGGCACCGGCAGCTCGAGCGCCCGGGCGAGGCCGGCACAGATCACCTCGGCGACGAGCACCTTCGGGCCCTGACCCGCGCCGCGGAACTTCACGACGTACGTGCCGAGGTCGTCGGCCTCCATCAGCCCGGGCAGCGACCCGCCCTCGCGCAACGGGGCCACGTACCGCGTCCCGACGCGGACGGGCAGAGCGGCTTCTGGGGAGTTCACCCGCCGAAGTCTGCCTCAGCCGGCGGCGAGCTGCTCCTTGACGTCGGTGGCGTAGGCGTCGACGTACTCCTGGCCGGACAGCTCCCGGATCGCCCGCATGATGTCGTCGGTGATCTCGCGGTAGAGCCGGGCGTCGCGCTTGCGGCCGTCGTACTTGGCGAGGTCCATCGGCGGCCCGAACTTCACCGCGACGGGGTGCCGACGCGGCCACACCGTGCCGGGCGGCTGGACCTCGAAGCTGCCGATCATCGCGCAGGGCAGCAGCGGCGCCCGCGTCTCCAGCCAGAGCCGGGCGACCCCGACGCGGCCCCGGTAGAGCCGGCCGTCCGGCGACCGCGTGCCCTCGGGGTAGATGCCGAGCAGGTTGCCCTCGGCCAACACCTCGGCCGCGGTCGCGATGGCCGCGAGACCGGCGCGGCCGCTCTCCCGGTCGACCGGCTTCTGGCCGAGCGCGTTGAAGAAGCTCGCGGTCAGGCGGCCCGCCACCCCTTGGCCGGTGAAGTACTGCGCCTTGGCGAGGTAGATGACCTTGCGGTTGAGGACGTGCGGGACGAAGAAGTGGTCCGAGAACGACACGTGGTTGCCGGCGAGGATCGCGGGGCCGCTCGTGGGCACGTGCTCCAGGCCGCTCACCGTCGGCTTGAACACCGCCTGGACCACGGGTCCCAGGAAGATTTTCATCCCCCTGTAGAGCACGGCGGAACCTCCCGGGCGGCCGGAGCCATCGACTGCGCGGGGCGCAGCTCCCCGTCACCGGCAACTCTAATGGTCGGCCGCGACCGCTCGGTCGGGTGCTCGCCGGCTACGTGCCGGCGAGCCGGGACCGCGCGAACTCGGCGAACCAGCGGACCACGGCGGGGTCGTCCACCGCCGCGAGGTTCGCCGCCTTCTCGAGCGGGACGCCCTGCAGCAGGCGCTTGATCGGCACCTCCAGACGCTTGCCGGTCAACGTGTGCGGGATGGCGGGCGCCGCGATGATCTCGTCCGGGACGTGCCGCGGCGTCCGCTTGGTGCGCAGCTCGGTCCGGATCGCCGCGATCAGCTCGTCGTCGAGCTCGTAGCCGGGCGCGGGAACCACGAACAGCGGCAGGTAGTACCCACCGCCCGGCTGCTCGACGCCCAGGACCAGCGTCTCCTGGATCTGCGGCATCGCCTCGAGGACGCCGTAGAAGTCGCTGCTGCCGAGCCGGACGCCGTCGCGGTTCAGCGTGGCGTCCGAACGGCCGTGGATGACGACCGAGTTGTCCTCGTACAGCGTGATCCAGTCCCCGTGCCGCCACACGCCCGGCCACGGGTCGAAGTACGAGTCGAGGTACCGCGCGTTGTCGGTGTCGTTCCAGAGGTGGAGCGGCATCGACGGCATCGGCCGCGTGATGACGAGTTCGCCCACCTCGCCGGTCACCGGGTTGCCGTCGTCGTCCCAGGCCGCGATCGCGGCACCGGCGAGCGGACCGGAGATGCGGCCGGCGCGCACCGGGAGCAGATCGTTGCCGCCGACGAACGCGCCGCAGATGTCGGTGCCGCCGCTGGTGGAGTCCAGGCGGACGTCCGCGGAGACGTTCTCGTAGACCCACGGGTACCCCGCGGTCGGCAGCGCGGAACCGCTGACCTGAATGGTCTGCACGCAGGAGAGGTCGGCCCGCTCCTTGGGCACCACCCCCGCGTTCTGGGTGGCGGTCACCAGCGCGGCGCCGAGGAAGAACACCTTCGCGCGGACCAGGCCCGCCGCCTCCCACAGCACACCGAAGTCGGGGTACCCCGGGCTGCCCTCGTAGAGCACGATGGTGGACCCGGCGGCCAGCCCGAGCAACTGGGAGTTCCAGAGCATCCAACCCGTGGTCGTGTAGGTGAAGTAGGTGTCACCGGGACCGAGGTCGGCGTAGAGGTGGGCCCACTTCAGACCCTCCATCAGAATCCCGCCGTGCCCGTGCACGAGGCCCTTCGGCATCCCGGTCGTGCCCGAGGTGAACAGCACCCAGAGCGGGTGCGAGAAGTCGGTCTGCTCGAACTCGAGCGGTGCGGCCGCGGCGACCGCGTCCGCCCAGGCGGTGACCGCCGGCCCGTCGGCCGCGTAGGCCGGCAGCGGCTCGCCCGGGAACGCGTAGGACACCTGTACGACCTGACGCACCGTCGGAAGGCTCGCGGCCAGCTCGACCGCGACGTCGCGGCGGTCGATCGTCCGACCCTGCCAGTGGTAGCCGTCGCCGGCGATCAGCACCGTCGGCTCGAGCTGCGAGAGCCGCGCGATCGTGCCCTCGGAGCCGAAGTCGGGCGAGAGCAGGGCCCACACGGCACCGACCGACGCGGCGGCCATGCAAGAGATGACGGCGTGCTCGATGTTCGGCAGGTAGGCGGCGACCCGGTCCCCCGGCCGGACGCCGACCGAGCGGAGCCAGGCGCCCAGCGCCGCGACGTCGCGCCGGAGCTCCCCGCGGGTCACGGTGCGTGGCTCCAGCTGCCCGCCCGCCGCGGGCTCCTTCAGGCAGATCAGCGCCGGGTCGTCGTCGGTGCCCGGCCGCAGACACCGCTCGGCGAAGTTGACGCTCGCCCCGGGGAACCAGCGGACGCCCGGCATCGTGTCGCCCTCGCGCACCGCGGTCCACGGGGTCGGCGACCGCATGTCGACGAAGTCCCACATCGCCGCCCAGAAACGGTCGGTCTCCTCGACCGACCACGCCCACATCGAGTCGTGGTCCGGGAAGTTCCGGCCCTCACGCTCGGAGAGCCAGGTCAGGAAGCGCGCCATGGTGGAGGCGGCGGCGCGCTCGGGCGAGGCCTGCCACAGCACCGGGCCGAGATCGTTGGCGGCAGCGGGGCTGGTGACCTGCGACATGAAACCTCCCGGGAAGACGGCGTCGGAGCCATTCTTTCCTCTCGCGCCGGAATCGCCCCTGAGAGGCGGGTCAGGTCGGTACGGCAGAATTCGCCCGTGCGCGACAGACTGCGGTTCCGTTCCCGGCGTGTCCTCGCGGCCGCGATCACCCTGGCGGTCCTCGGGACCGTTCCGGCCTGCGGCGGTGACGGGGGGACCTCGACGCCCGGCCCGGACTCCACGCAGGCGGCGACCGCGCCCGACCTGGGCCTCGCGATCACGCCGTCGGCCTACCCGGACCCGTACACCGGGGCCGTGGACGCGGCCGCGCAGGCGCCGGAGCTGGCGCTGGTGCTGGCCCGGGGCATCGCGAAGGCGGAGAAGATGTCCGGGGACGTGAAGTCCCCTGCCTCCGACCTGGCGGCGCAGCTGACGTCCTTGCTGGCCACGCACGTGTACGCCGTGGGCTCGGCGGTCAGCACCGTCTACCAGACCGACCGCAAGAGCAAGCAGTCCGAGGCGGCCTGGGCCGCGGTCGAGGCGAACTCGACGGCCCTGATCAAGCTGGTGCGCTCGCTCGGGGCCGAGGCCCTGGGCACGGGCGGCCGCGGGGGCAAGGGCACCTCCCGGCTCGCCCCGACGGCCGACACCCCGCCCCCGAGCGCGCCACCGGCCAATCCGGGCGAGAAGGGAAAGAAGGGCAAGGACGAGTCCCCCTCCCCGCGCCCGACCGCGACCGAACCGCCGTTCGACCTCGACGAGTACGACTTCGCGAAGGCCTGGCGCGAGCACGTCGGCCTGCTGACCGACTACGCGCTCGCCGCCCGGGGGCAGAACGAGAGCGACCAGGGGACCGCACGGCGCCGTCTCGACGGCTGGGCGTCGCAGGCCGGTCAGTACTTCCGCGCGATCACCGAGGGCCGGCTGTCCTCGTACACCGTCCGGACGGACCTCGGCGACTACCTCGACGCGATCACCGAGGCGATCGACGGCATCGCGAGCCGGGACGGCGAGAGCTTCGTCGCGCTGCGCGAGGGCGCCGACGCGATGCCCGAGATCTCGCAGCGTCTCGCGGGGGGACTCGCCGCGGCCACCGACCGGAAGGGCAGCGTCACCGACGCCGCCGCCGAGCTGCGCGCGAACCTGACCGCCACGATGACCGGGCACTCCTACCTGACCGTCATGGCCTTCCAGGTCGCGGTGAAGGCCGGCTCGGCCGGGCTGGTCGGCACGAACTACCGCCGCGTCCAGGTCAGCCTCGACGACAACTCCAAGCAGATCGCGGAGCTGGTGAAGGACCTCGGCGGACCGTTCAAGGAGGCCGAGTTCCTCCAGGGCTGGCGCATCCACCTGCGCGACCTGGAGAACTACACCCGCGGGCTGCTCGACGGTGACCTGGCGGTCCGGCGCACCGCGGCCGACGCCCTGAACACCTACCTGGGCACGGTGTCGAAATTCCTCAAGAACGTGACGAAGGGGGCGGTCCCCGCCGAGGCCGTGGAGGAGCGCCTGCGCGCTCAGCTCGCCGCGATGATCGGGGCGGTGGACGCCCTCGAGGCGGCCTTCCGCTCCAACTGACGCCGACTGACTCCCGACTGACATGGACACCAATCCGGGCGGGTTCCGGCCCCGAACATCGGACATGAGCTCCGGTCCCGTCCCGCTGCCCACGGCCCGCACGGCGCCGGCGGAAGTGCCCGAACGCCTCGAGGACCTGCTGGTCCGCGTCGCGCGGGGCGACACCGCCGCGTACGAGGCCGTCTACACCCGCGTCTCCGGACCGGTCTACGGCCTGGTCCGCCGCGTCCTGCGGGACCCCGCGCAGTCCGAGGAGGTCGCGCAGGAGGTGCTCGTCACCGTCTGGCGCACTGCGTCGCGCTTCGACGCGAACCAGGGCTCGGGCATGTCCTGGATCCTGACGATGGCCCACCGTCGCGCGGTCGACCGCGTCCGTTCGGAACAGGCCGCCACCGACCGCACGCGCCGGCTGGCGCCGCAGTCCTACGAACCCGCCTACGACGACGTCTCCGAGGCCGTCGAGACCCGCCTGGAGAAGGAGGCGGTCCGGCGCTGCCTGGGTTCGCTCACCGACCTGCAGCGCGAGTCCGTCGGGCTGGCCTACTACGGCGGCTACACCTACCGTGAGGTCGCCGAGCTGCTCGACGTCCCGCTCGGCACGGTGAAGACCCGGATGCGCGACGGACTCATCCGCCTGCGCGACTGCCTGGGGGTGACCGCGTGAGTACCGCCGACCTGCACCTGCTGACCGGCGCCTACGCGATGGGTGCCCTCGACCCGGCCGAGGCCGAGGAGTTCGGGGCGCACCTCGACAGCTGCGCCCAGTGCCGCGAGGAGGTGGCCGAGCTGGCCGCCACCGCGACCGTGCTCGGCATCGCCGCCGCCGAGACTCCCCCGCCCGGTTTTCGCGAGCGCGTGATGGCCGAGGTCGCCACCACGCGCCAACTACCTCCCGTCGTGACGCCGCTGGAGTCCGTCGGTCGCCGCCGGGGCCGGCGCGACTCCCGGGTCCGCCAGTGGACGCTGGGTGCCGCCGCCGCCGTCACGGTCGTCGCGCTCGGGGTCGGCACCTGGGCGCTGACGCTGAGCGAGGAGAACTCCGAGCTCCGCCAACGCAGCGAACTGATCGCCGCCGTGCAGACCGCGCCGGACTCCCAGTCCGTGTCGGCGAAGGCCGGCGAGGCGACCGCCGCCGTCATGATGTCGCGCAGCGCGGGCGCGATGGTCTTCATGGCGCACGGCCTGCGGGACCCCGGCTCCGGCCGGACCTACCAGATCTGGCTGCTCGGCCCGGGGTCGTCCGTCCGCTCCGTCGGCACGTTCGACACCGACGGCGGCGACAACACGACGCGTGTGATGAAGGGCTTCCCGGACCAGGCGACCGCGCTCGCGGTCACCGCGGAGCCGGCGGGTGGCTCGGACCGGCCGACGACGTCGCCGGTCCTCGCGGTGAACTTCCCCAGCGGGGCCTGAACCGTTCAGCGGGCGTTCGCCCGGGGGTGGGCGTTCGACGACACCGGCGAACGCCTGCCCGACGGGCAGGTGGTTCCGCCGCGGCGTCAGCCGGTGCGGCGGGCCCGGCGCTGAGCGAGCTCGTCGGTCGCGTCGTCCGCCGTCGCGTCCGGGCGCTCGCCGGGGAGCTCGGCGAGCGAGCCCTCGACCTCCTGCCAGACGCGGCCGACGGCGATGCCGAAGACGCCCTGACCGCCCTGGAGCAGGTCGACGACCTCGTCCGCGGAGCCGCACTCGTAGACGGTGGCGCCGTCACTCATCAGGGTGAGCGTCGCGAGGTCGGAGACGCCCCGATCGGCGAGGTGGCTGACGGCCTGGCGGATCTGCTGGAGCGAGACCCCGGCGTCGAGCAGCCGCTTGACGATCTTCAGGACGAGGATGTCGCGGAAGCCGTAGAGCCGCTGCGTGCCCGAGCCGGTGGCCGGGCGGATGCTCGGCTCGACCAGGCCGGTGCGGGCCCAGTAGTCGAGCTGGCGGTAGGTGATGCCGGCCGCGGCGCAGGCCGTGGGACCGCGGTACCCGATCTCCTCGGTCAGCGAGGTGATCTCGGGCTCGAACAGCAGGCCCTGCTCGCCCGCTGCCAGCACTGCGCGCGAGTCCGGCGCGGCGCCGGTCGCGGGGGTGCCCGGGGTGTCGCTCACGGCGCCTCCTGCCCTCTCCCGGTGCCTCGTAATTACACCGGGGACGTTTGACTCCTTGACGGTAAGCGGGGTGCCGGGACCCGTCAACGCAACTCGCCGGTCCAGCGTGGTGCTGGTGGGGCAGTTGTTACTGATGTGACTGAGTCCGGCTCACCGCCGTGGAGTCGTGCGGCGGGGTCGACGGGCTCAGCCGGACGTGTCGAAGTCCTCGGGAGAGATCTGGTCGAGGAACTCGCGGAACTTCTCGACCTCGTCCTCCTGCTCGTCCGGGATGGCGATCCCGGCCTCGTCGAGGACCTCTTCGCTGCCGAAGATCGGGGTGCCCGTGCGCAGGGCGAGAGCGATCGCGTCGGAGGGGCGGGCGCTGACCTCGACCCCGCCGGAGAAGTGCAGCTCGGCGTAGAACACGCCGTCGCGCAGACCGGTGATGCGGACCTGCTGGAGCTCCTGACCCAGGGCCTGCAGGACGTCGCGGAACAGGTCGTGGGTCATCGGCCGGGCGGGCACGACACCCTGCTGGGCGAACGCGATCGCGGTCGCCTCGACGGCACCGATCCAGATCGGCAGGTAGCGCTCCCCCGCCATCTCGCGCAGGAGAACGATCGGCTGGTTGGCGGGCATTTCCACGCGGACACCGACGACGTCGAGCTGGTTCACACCCGCCACAGTACCCGGGCTCAGGGGCTCAGGGTGTGCCGAAGACCAGCCTGAAGAAGGGCCGCGTGAAGTCGCGCGAGGCGGGTGGCGATCTCGGCGGCCGTGTCGCGGCTGCGCTCGAGTCCGGCGCTCCCCCGCCGCCGCGTGTTGGGCTGCACGACGAGCTGTTCGACCAGCCCGACCTCGCGGTCCGCGGCGCCCTTGAACGAGCGCAGATGACGCGGTTCGAGCCCGAACCGGCCCAGCTCGGCGACGATGCGCGCGATAGTGACGTCATCGCCGTCGTAGTAGCCGCCCCGGCGCCGGTGCAGCAGTCCGGACTCGTCGATCGCGGCCAACTGCTCGGCGTCGAGCCCGGTCTCGTCGAGCATCTGCTCGCGGGTGAGTCGGACGTCGGACGGGGCGAGGTCGAAGCGCGGCCCGCCCTCCGGCGGACCCGGTTCGGCCAGGTCGCCGTGGCCGGCGTCGATGGCCTCGAGCTGATCCTTGATGACCCGTAGCGGCAGGTAGTGCGCGTGCTTGGCCGTCAGGACGTACCGGAGCCGCTCGACGTCCTGCGCCGAGAACTTGCGATAGCCGCTCGGCGTGCGGGCCGGCTCGACGAGACCGGCGGCCTCGTAGAAGCGGATCTTGGAGATCGTGAGGTCGGGAAAGTCCGGACGCAGGCGGTTGAGCACCTCACCGATGCTCAGGTGCGAGCCCTCGGCCGGCACCGCCGCGCTCAACTCGAGCTCTCCGAACCGGCCCCTTCACCCGGTGCCCCCGGCGCCGAGGCGAAGAAGACGAGTCGGTACTTGCCGATCTGGACCTCGTCGCCGCCGGAGAGGACGGCCTCCTCGATCCGCTCGCGGTTGACGTAGGTGCCGTTCAGGCTGCCCGCATCCTTCACCCGGAAGGACCCGTCGCCGACGCGATGGAAATCCGCGTGCCGACGGGAGACGGTCACGTCGTCGAGGAAGATGTCGCTGTCCGGGTGCCGGCCGGCGCGGACCGATTCGGAGTCGAGCAGGAACCGGCTGCCGGACTGCGGGCCCCGCTGCACGATGAGCAGCGCCGAGCCCGGCGGCAGGGCGTCGACGGCGGCCTGGTCACCGGGCGAGAGCAGGCCGGCCTCGGCCTCCACCTCGAGTCCCGCGATCGAGATGCTCGAGGTGTTCTCCGCGCCGTCGGGCCCGGAGGAGGGCAGCGCGGAGCCACAGTTCGGGCAGAACCGCGCGTCGTCGGGAGGCCGGTGGCCGCACTGGCTGCAGAACATTGCTCCGGCCTTTCCCTGTACCTGAGGTTGAGCGTCCACGAAACTTATGTGCCCGAGAATCGAGGGTCAACCGAGGAGATCACTCGATCCCGGCGGCGTACTCCGACGCCGACAGCAACTCGTCGAGCGCGGCCGTGTCGTCCGGCCGGACCTCGAACATCCAGCCGCCGCCGTAGGGCTCCGCGTTCACGAGTTCGGGCGCGGTCTCGATCGCCGAGTTGACCGCCGCGACCTCGCCCGAGATCGGCGCGTAGATCTCGCTCACACTCTTCGTGGACTCGAGCTCGCCGCAGGGCGAACCGGCCTCGATCTTGTCGCCCGGCTGCGGCAGGGAGACGAAGACGATGTCGCCGAGCTGGGACTGCGCGTGGTCGGTGATCCCGACGCGCACCGTCCCGCCGTCGGTGAGCTGCGCCCACTCGTGCTCGGCGGTGTACTTCAGGTCGTCGGGGACGGACATCGCGGCCTCTCGGTCTCAGTTGTTCTCGCTCGGCCGCGCGTAGTCCAGGTCCGCGGCCGGACGCGTCGCGTCCACCGTGATCTGCTTGCGGGTCTCGACGGTGGGGATCGCACCCCGCTCGTCCAGCACCGCGAACACCCCGCCGGGGATCCGCAACGCGGGCACGAGGGTATCCGGGTCGCCGATGACCTTGAACAGGTACGGCGCGCTCACCGCCTGCCCGTCGATCCGGACGCTGCCGGGCCCGGAATCGAGGAAGTCCGTGCCGGCCACGACGCGGATGTCGTTGATCTGCACGGCCTCCGCGCCGGCGTCGCGCAGCTCCTGCAACGCGTCGAGGAGGACGGCCGCGTCGACCTTCTGCTGCGGGTCCTCGATGCGCAGCGCGATGCCCGGTCCCTTCGCCGGGACGGTGCCGGCGAGGATGCCCAGGACGGCCTTCCGGCCCTCGGCCTCGGTCAACGCCGCCTTCGAGCGGTCGGAACCGGACTGCAGCTCGGACCGCCGCTGCTCGAGGTCGCGGATCTCGCTGTCGAGCCGCTCCGAGCGGTCGTTGAGGTCGTCGAGGATGCGGATCAGGTCGCTCTGCCGGGCCGAGCGCAGGTTGTTGTCGTCGGCCTGCAGCCGCAGCTGCACGACCGCGAAGAACCCGAGCAGGCCGCAGAGGACGGCGATCACCAGCTGCGTCGGTGCCGCGCGCCGGACCCGGAGCGCCGCGAGCAGACCGCGGAACCCCGCCGGGGGCGGGCTGAACGACTGCTCCCCCCGCGGCAGCGTCGAGGAAACCGGCGGGGCCGCCGGGGCCTGGCCCTCGCCCTCGGCCTCGGTGCCGTCCGCCCCGGCCGGCCGTCCGCCGATCTTGTGACCGGCGATGAGCAGGGTCTCGTCCTCGCCGGCGGCGTCCTGCGCGGGGCCCGGCGCAGGGCCCCGCGAGGAGCCCGGCGCGGGACCCGAGCCGTAGTCCAGGCTCGCGTCCGCCGGCTCGTCGGGGCGCGGGTGCTCGGGAGGCTTGGTCATGTCAGGCCGAGAGCAGGTGTCGCCGGATCGCGGCGACGTTGGAGAAGATCCGGATGCTGAGCACGACGATGATGCCGGTCGTCAGCTGCCCGCCGACGCCGAGCCGGTCGCCGATGAAGACGACGAGGACCGCGACGAGCACGTTCGCGATGAACGAGACGACGAAGACCTTGTCGCTGAAGATGCCGTCGAGCAGGGCCCGCAGCGCACCGAAGAGAGCGTCGAGGGCGGCGACCACGGCGATGGGCAGGTAGGGCTGCATCCACACCGGGACCGTCGGGTCGAAGATCAGGCCGAGAGCGATGCCGAGAACGAGGCCGAGCGCGCCGATCACGAGGCGACCCCCGTCGGTGTCGGGTCGGTGGCGGCCGCCGGGGTCGGGGTTGCCGCCGGGGTCGCGGTCGGGGTGGGCGCGGGGGTCCGGGTCGGCGTCGGAATCACAGTGGGAGTGGGGGTCGGGGCCACGGTCGGCCTCGGAGTGGGCACCGGGTCGGGTGTCGGGTCGGGTGTCCGGTCGGGTGTCGCCGTCGCGGTGCCGGCGTCGGCCGTCGCCAGCGTCGCGTTCCGCAGCGTCACGCCGGTCGCGCCGGGGAGCCGGAGGTCCTTCTCGGTGGTGACGGTGAACCGGATCCCGAAGCCCGCGAGGGTGTGGAACCAGCGGCCGCCGGGGCCGTCCACGAAGTCGACCTCCAGGTCGTTCGGGTTGCCGATCGCGAGTACGACGTACGGCGGGCTCAACGGGCGGTAGGCGACGAGGATGGCGTCGCCCGCGGACCGGACGGCGGTGAGCTGGGTCAGCCGCTGGCCGTTCACGCTGATGGCCTCGGCGCCCGCGGCCCACAGGCCGTTGAGGAGGCGCTGCAGGTCGGTGTCGAGGACCCGGCCGGTGCCGCTGGTGGAGCGCAGGTTGCCCGCCGGGGCGTCGTCGACGACCACCTTGATGCCGGGCCCGCGGACGGCGGTGACGCCGGCGAGCGCCGAGAGTCGCTCCAGGTCGGCGCGGGCGGCCGAACCTGCCGAGGTGGCGACGAGCGCGGCGTCCCGGAGGCCGTCGACCTCGGAGCGCAGGGCGACCAGGCGGTCGTAGAGGTCGTCCGCCTCTTCGGTCTCGGTGCGGACCCGCTCGATCAACTCGTCGCGGGCCTGGGCGACGGCCGGGGCGTTCGCGCGCGTCTGCTGCGCGGCGACGGTGAGGACGAGGCCGGCGAACGCGAGCACGACGACGAGCGCGACTCCCCCGCGCCAACCCGAACGGCCGGGGCCGCGGCGCACGGGTTCGTCCGACAGCCCGGCGGCCGCCACGGCGGCCCGGCGCGCCGCCTCCCGCCGGTACCCCTCGTCGAGGGTGTTCGTCATCAGGTCGGACAGCAGCGACATCGACGCGTCGGGGCGGCGCGTCGACCCTTCGTTCATGCCGTCATCGTTCCACGGCGCGTCGGCCCGGCGCGGGAGTGGTCGACGGCGCGTTCAGGTGGCGGCGCGCTCGACGACCTGGCACCACTCCTCGGCCAGGGTCGCGGCGGCGACGTCGTTGTCGGCCTCCGCCCACAGGTGGGTGGTGGCCTCGGACGGGTCCGGCAGCACCATGATCCAGCTGCCGTCGCGCTGCACGACGCGGACGCCGTCGGTGGTGTCGATCGTGCGGTGGCCGGCGGCCTCGACGACCGCCCGCATGACCTTGCCCTTGAGCGCCCACGGCGTCGGGAGCACGCGGTAATCGACGTGGGCGCGCGGGATACGGGCGTCGATCTGGCTCAGCGTCAGTTGGGTCCGGGCGATCAGGCCGACCAGGCGGACGAATGCGGCCGTCCCGTCGACGGCGTTGCCGACCTCGGGGATGACGAAGCCGCCACGGCCGTCGCCGCCGAGGATCAGCCGGGGGTCGGTGACCGCGCGGGCCAGGTCGTCCGAGGACGTCGCCGTCCAGGCGATCTCGACGCCGTGGAAGCCGGCGACCTTTTCCGCCACGCGGGTCGTGGTGACCGGCAGCGCGATGCGCCCGCCGCGGCGCTCGGCGGCGATCAGGTCCATGACGACGAGCAGCGCGCGGTCGTCCGCGACCGGGATGCCGCGCTCGTCGACGAGGGAGATGCGCTCCCCCAGCGGGTCGAAGTACACGCCGAACGCGGCCTTCGACGAGGCGACGAGTTCCCCGAGTCGGGCGAGCGAGCGCGCCTTGTCCTCGGGCGTCTGGGTCGGGCGGGCCTCGTCGATGCCCATGTTCACGGTGAGGACGTCGACGCCGAGGCCGCCGACCACGCGCGGCAGGAGCAACCCGGCCGCGCCGTTGCCGGCGTCGACGACGACCTTCATGTCCGGGGTGTCGTCCCGGTGCGGCACACCGGTGGTGTCGACGGTGTTGAGGACCTGCTTGACGTAATGCTCGACGACGCGACCGGGGAACGTCAGGTCGCCGATCTCGCCGGGGAACGCGCGGCGGTACTCCTGCCGGGAGAAGACGCGCTCGACGCGGCGGCGGTGCGCGGCGGAGAGGTCGGCGCCCGTCGCGTCGATGAACTGGATGTCGACGCTGTCCGGAATGCCGGGGGTTGTCCGGATGAGCACGCCGCCGGCGTGGCCGCGCGTCGCCTCGAGCCGCGCAACCGGGGGTGGCTGCATCTCGAGGTCGCGGACGTTGATGGCCGCCGCCTGCAACGCGGAGATGACCGACTGCTTGAGCGCGCGGGCGGCGCGGGAGCCGTCCCGGGCGGTGAGGACGGTGTCGCCCTTCTTCAGCGTCGTCGCGTACGAGCTGGCGAGGCGGACGGCGTGCTCGGGCGTGATCTCGACGTTGACGATGCCGGAGACGCCGCGAGGGCCGAACAGGGCGCGTTGCCCCCGGGCCTCCCAGATGACGTTCTGGTTGACGACGGCACCGGCGTCGATCGTCTTCGAGGGGTAGATCTTCACCCCGGCGGCGATGATCGCCTCCTCCCCGATCAGGCAGTGGTCGCCGACGACGACGCCCTGGTCGACCCGCGCCCCCCGCATCACGTCGGTGTTCTTGCCGACGACGCACGCGCGCAGGTTCGTGCCCGGCCCGATGTAGACGTTGTCGTGGATGACCGCCCGGTCGAGGAAGGCGCCGCTCTTCACGACGACGTTGCTGCCGATCACCGTGTACTCGCGCAGGGTCGCGCCGGCCTCGACCTTCGCGTAGTCGCCGATGTAGAGCGGCGGGCGCAGTTCGACGCTGGGGTCGACCTCGGCGCCCTCGCAGATCCAGATGCCCGGGCGGATCTCGAAGCCGTCCTTGTCGGCGGTCTCGACGGCGTTGGAGAGGACGTCGGCCTGGACCTTGAGGTAGTTCTCGTGGGTGCCGACGTCCTCCCAGTACCCGTCGGCCACGAAGCCGTAGACGGGCAGGCCCTCCTTGAGCAGCAGCGGGAAGATGTCACCCGACCAGTCGGACGGCTCGTCGACCGGCACGTACTCGAACACCGACGGCTCCATCACGTAGATGCCGGTGTTGACCGTGTCGGAGAAGACCTGGCCCCAGCTGGGCTTCTCGAGGAAACGCTCCACCCGGCCGTTCTCGTCGAGAATCGTGATGCCGAAGTCGAGCGGGTTCGCGACGCGCGTCAGGCAAACGGTCACCATCGCCTCGCGCTCCCGGTGGAAGCGGATGACCTCGGAGAGGTCGACGTCGGTCAGCGCGTCCCCGGAGATGACGAGGAAGGTGTCGTCGCGCAGCGCGTCCTCGGCGTTCTTGACGCTGCCGGCCGTGCCCATCGGGACTTCCTCGGTGGCGTAGGTGATCGCCATCCCGAGTTCCTCGCCGTCACCGAAGTAGTTGCGCACGAGCGAGGCGAGGAACTGGACGGTGACGACGACGTCGGTGAAGCCGTGGTGGCGCAGGTGCCGCAGCACGTGCTCCATGACCGGGCGGTTGACGACGGGCAGCAGCGGCTTCGGCATGGAGGCAGTGATCGGGCGCAGACGCGTGCCCTCGCCACCGGCCATCACGACGGCCTTCACTGCGTACCTCCCGTCCCGTTCGGCCGGTCAGGTCCGGCGGTCCGCTTCGACCAGGCTCCGCACCTGGACGAGGTAGAGCACGCCTGCCCACCAGTACAGCCCGCTACCCCAGATCGCGAAAGCCCATCCGAGGACGTTCGCCAGCGTCTGGACCGTCGTCATCTCGCCGGTCCCGTCCCCGAGGAGCAGGAACGGGAAGGCGTAGAGCAGATTGAAGGTCGCGGCCTTGCCCAGGTAGTGGACCGGCAGGGCGGGGCCGTACCCGAGGCGCCGCAGGGTCGGGACGCACCCCAGCAGCACGAGGTCGCGCCCCACGAGGGCGAGCGTGAGCCAGAGCGGGACGATGTCGCGGACGGTCAGCCCGACGAGCGTGGCGAGGATGTAGAGCCGGTCCGCGGCGGGGTCCAGGAGCTGCCCGAGCCGGCTGGTCTGGTTCAGCCGGCGGGCGAGCCAGCCGTCCGCCCAGTCCGTGAACCCGGAGAACATCAGGACCAGCAGTGCGAGCCCGTCGCGCTCGGGGCCCAGGATCAGCCAGAGGAACAGCGGGACCCCGGCCAGCCGGAGGAAGCTGAGCAGGTTCGGCAGCGTGAGGATCCGGTCCGGATGCGCCGTCGTCGTTGCCTCCCCGCTCACGCGCCGACCTTATAGATCGTTCCTCGGCGGTTCCGGGGAGAGGTTCGGGCGTGCCGCCCGCCCACAGGACGCGGTGGGGCCGGCGGCACGCCCGTCCTGGGCGGTACGAGCGATCGGATGGGCCCCCGCCGGCCGACCGCGACCACCTCAGGTTCGGAAGGTCTCGCGGTACCAGAGTGGCCGGTGTGTGTTTCGTCGGTGTTGCCCGGCAGTGAACCTCTGCGGCGAAGGTCTGGGGCCCGTCGTGGGCGGACCTCAGTTCCGGCGGACACCGAACATGTGGACCGTCCCGAAGTCCTGGAGGACCGCCTCGCCGAGCGTGGCGGCCTCGAGGTGGGGCGCCTGCGCGATCGCGGCGGCGGTGTTGCCCTCGATCAGAACGCGGCTCGGGTTCGACAGGCTGGTCAGGCGGCTGGCGAGGTTGACCGTCGGGCCGTAGACGTCGCCCATGCGCGCGACGACCTCGCCGGTCGCGACCCCGACGCGGACCTGGGGCAGCATCGGGTCGGTGTCCATGGCGTCGGCCAGGTCGAGCCCGATGTCCACGGCCTGGATCGCGGTGTCGGAGACGAAGAGGATCTCGTCGCCGACGGTCTTGATGACCCGGCCGCCCTGGCGCAGGACGACGTCGGAGGCGACGGTCTCGAAGCGGTTGACCAGGCGCGCGAGCTCCAGGGGGTCCATGTTCCGGCTGAGCCGGGTGTAGCCCGCCATGTCCGCGAACCCGACCGACAGGCGCATCCGGCGCGCGTCCTCGGTGACGCGGTCGAGGCGCCACTTGACGACGGCCGCCAGGTGCCGGCGGAAGGCGTAGACGAGCAGCGGGCCGAAGTCGTCGACGTGCTCGTAGAGGAAGTCGACCGCGCGGGCGGCGCCGGTCTCCGCGTCCCCCGCCTGGTCGCTCATCTGCTCGACCATGGCGATGACCTGCCACATCGCGAGGCGGGCCATCTGGTGGCCCATGGCGCGGATCAGCCCGACGACGAACTCCTCGTCGGAGCCGATGTCGGTGATCAGGCGGGCGAGGGTGACGATCGCGTCCTTGTCGCCGCGCGTGAACATGCGGCCCGCGGGTTCGGTGTCGGGGAAACCCAGGGCGTGCCAGAACAAACTGGCCACTTCGGGCGAAAGCCCCGCGGCCTCGGCCAATGCCGCCAGCGAGATGTCCGGGTCGCCTCCGAGCAGCAAACGCTCGAGGTCGTCGGCACTCCTGCCGCCTGCCGCCCCGTCAGTCATGCCGTGCCCTGTCTTTCCGCCCGCGCGGCGTTCTTGATCGCTGGTCCCATTGTGACAAGCAGCGCTAGCGTGAGCGAGGTCGCTGGTGCAACTCATAGGAGGCCGGTTCGTGTCCGATCCTCAGCAGCCGTGGAACCCGCCGGGTACTCCGGACCCCGCCGCACCCTCCGACCCCTACGCCGCGCCGCCCACCGCGGGTCAGCCCGCTCCCCCGTACGGCCAGCCCGCGGCGCCGCAGCAACAGCCGCCGCCGTACGGCCAGCAGCCCCCGGCGTGGGGGGCTCCGGCCCCCGCGTACGGGCAGCAGCCCCCGCCCGGGCAGCAGCCTCCGCCCGGCTACGGGCAACAGCCCCCGCCGGGGTACGGGCAGCAGCCGCCGCCGGGGTACGCCCCGCCGCCCGGCTACGCGCCGCCCCCGGGGTACGGCGCGCCGTACGGCACCGTCGGCCCGGGTGGGTACTACCAGGCGCCGCTCGGGGCGTTGGGTCAGGTGCGCCCCACGGGCAAGTCGATCCTGCTCTTCTTCGTCACGCTCGGGATCTACGGGCTGGTCTGGTACTACCAGGTCCACGAGGAGATGAAGCGCCACAGCGGGAACGGTCTCGGGGGCGGGCTGGCGCTCGTCATCGCGATCGTGTTCGGGTTCGCGTCGCCGTTCCTCACGTCCTCCGAGGTCGGGAAGATGTACGAGCTGCGCGGCGCCCCGAAGCCGGTGAGCGGCGCGACCGGGGCCTGGTACATCCCCGGCATCCTGATCCTCGTCGGGCCGTTCATCTGGTTCGTCAAGACGAACAACGCGCTCAACGAGTACTGGATCCGGTCCGCCCAGCCGCCCGCGCCGGCACAGCCGGCCTGACGCGGCTGACGCATTGACCGAGGAGCCGCGGAGCGGACCGCTCCCGGTCGCCCTGCAGGGCGTGCCGGAGACGACGTTGTGGACGCTGTACCACCGTGCGCGCGACGCCGCGCGGCCGAAGTCCCGGCTGCAGGACCCGAAGGCGGCCGAGCTCGTCGCAGCGATCGACTTCCCGTTCGAGCAGCGCTTCGGCGGGCGAGCCACCGGCATGGAGGGCTACCTCGGTGAGCGGGCGCTGACGTTCGACCGCGAGGTGCTCGGGGTGCTCGCCACCGACCCCGACGCGGTGGTGGTCGCGCTCGGCGAGGGCCTGGAGACGCAGTTCTGGCGGGTCGACAACGGACGGGTGCGGTGGTTCACCGTCGACCTGCCCGAGACGGCGGAGGTCCGCCGCAAGCTCGTCGGTGAGGATCCGCCGCGGCGGCGGTTGTTCGCCGGATCGGCGCTCGGAGAGGACTGGTTCGCGGCGCTGACGGCCGACGGAACTGTCGGACCGTCAGATCGCGTGGTGGTCGTGGCACAGGGTCTGCTGATGTACCTGCCGCCGCCGGAGGTCGACGCGCTCGTGGTGCGGTGCGCGGAGCGGTTCCGGCGGGGCGTGTTCCTGTTCGACACCGTGCCGGTGTGGTTCTCCTGGTTGAGCCGCCGTGGCTTGATCCGGGCGCCGAACGGCTACCGGGCCCCGGCGATGCCGCACGGGCTCAACGCCGGTGATCACGAACGGATCCGGCGGCTGTCGCCGCGGATCGCGTCGGTGCGCTCCGTCCCGCCGACCGGGGGTCCCGGGCTGATGACGAAGGTGCTGCTCCCGCTCGGCCGGTCGCTGCCGGGGATCCGGCGTGGGATGCCCGAGGTCGTCCGGATCGACTTCGCTCCCTGACGGGGGGGGGGGGGGGGCGCTCTGCACAGCCGAAGGCGGGCCGCTGCTGTGCAGCGACCCGCCCCGGGTCGGTGGTGGCCGGACGAAGCGGCCGGGAGGCTCAGCCGTTGTAGGTCGTGATGGCTTCCATGCTCAGGCCGAACGAACGCAGCACGCCGTGGAGCTCGCGGTGGCCGAACGCCTGGCAGGCCGAGGCGAAGCCGACCCTGCGCGGGGCCGAGTGCAGCACCTGGGACGCGGACCACGCCTGGAGCAGACCGGTCTGCTTGTAGTTGCAGTTGCCGTAGATGACGCAGTGCGCGCGGGCCAGCGGACCGCTCGCGTAGACCGAGTCGATGGAGATGTTGATGCGGGGGTTCTCGCGGGGCGGGTAGGCGTTGTTCACCTGGGCGGCGACGCCGGCGAGGATCTGCCGGGTCTCCTCCAGGGACTTGCCCGCGGTGAGCTCGAGCATCTGGGCGACGAGCCCGGGCACGGCCTCCATCAGCGGCCGGTTGATGACGCCGCCGAGCACCTTGCAGGTGGCGACGCGCGGGTCGTTCTGGAACCAGATCGGGGACGAGGTGCCGCCCCACGGGAGTGCCAGGCCCAGCTCGTGCTGACCGGGGACGGTGAGTGAGTACAGGCCCGCGTCGGCCGGCCACTCGACGAGCTTGTTGTCCTCCAGGTAGTACGCCTTGGACAGGACCGCGTTCTGGACGATCGTCGCCGTGGAGGCGACGGTCGGCTGGCCCTTCCAGAACACCGACATGTCGAGGGTGTCAAGGCCCGGGTTCTCGAGGCAGTAGTTCGCCGCGATCTCGCCGGTCGTGTACATCTGCGCGATGCCCGGGGAGAGCAGCAGGCCCTTTTCGGCGAACTCGGCGCCGTAGGCGTCGCGGCACTGGATCATCCAGTCCTGCTCGCCGGTGGTGTCCATGTAGTGGACGCCCGCGTCCAGGCAGGCCTCGACCGCGGCCGGGCCGAACTCGGCGAACGGGCCGACCATGTTGCACAGGGCCTTCGCGCCCTGGAGGAGCTTGGTCAGCGCCTCGGGGGTGTGCTCGACCTCGGCGATCTCGTAGTCGGCGGTCTCCAGACCCGGGACGGTGTCCAGACCCGCCTGCAGCTTCTCCTTGCTGCGGCCGGCGGCGATGAACGGGACGTTCAGTTCGCGCAGGTACTCACACACCAGGCGACCGGTGTATCCGCTGGCGCCGTAGACGACGACCGGCTTGTCACTCATGTGGGACGACCCTTCGTTGGGTGGGTGGTGCGGATGGATGACGGGGTGTCAGGTCCCCATACCGCCGTCGACGGGGATGCCGGCGCCGGTGACGAAGCGGGATGCGTCCGAGGCGAGGAAGACCACGACGTCGGCCATGTCGTTGACCTCACCGAGACGCCCGAGCGGGGTCTGCTCGACGACCAGGCCGACCGCGCCGGGGATGTCGGGTGCGAGGCCGATGTCGACGATGTCCTGAGCGAGCTTCATGCCCATCTCGGTCGGGACCAGGCCCGGGTAGATGCAATTGACGCGGACGCCGTAGCCGAGCTTGCCGGACTCGACGGACGCGACGCGGGTGATGCGGTCGACCGCGGACTTGGAACCGGAGTAGCCGGCGATCGCCGGGAAGGCGATGGTCGCGGCGACCGAGGCGATGTTGATGACGGAACCCCCGTTGCCCGCCGCTCCACCGGGACGCATGGCGCGGAAGGCGTGCTTGATGCCGAGGATCGTGCCGACGACGTTGACGTCCATCATCCGGCGGATGTCCTCGGGGTCGATGTCGATGACCAGGCTGGACAGTTCGATGCCGGCGTTGTTGACGACGATGTCGAGGCCGCCCAGGGCACTGACCGTCTGCTCGATCGCGGCCTCCCAGCTGGCCTCCGAGGTCACGTCGAGCGAGACGAACTCGGCTGCGGCGCCCTTGCTCTTCAGCTCCTCGACGGTCGGCTTGCCCAGGTCCTCGCGGATGTCGCCGATCGCGACGGCGGCGCCTGCCTCGGCCAGGGCGGCCGCCATGCCGGCGCCGAGGCCGCGCGCGCCGCCGGTCACCAGGGCCTTGCGGCCGGTCAGGTCGAATACGCCCATGTCGGGCTCCTCTCGGGGGGCTGGAGTGATCTGGGCCATAGCCAAGCCCGCCGATTGGACACTCGTCAAGAGTTTCTTTGACAGTTGCCCAAGATAAGCTGGAGTTTCGCCCTGACCTGCGATTTCATTGGGCGTATGACGGAGACCGTTCCCGGCGATCGGGTGTCGGCGCGCCTGGTGGACAAGTTCACGGCGCGCCGGGACGAGTTGGCGGCCGCCACCCGGGCCACGCTGGCCGAGCTCGGGTACGCGCGGACCAGCCTGCGCGAGATCGCGGCGAACAGCGCCTTCTCGCACGGCGTCCTGCACTACTACTTCCGCGACAAGGTCGACCTGATCACGCACAGCGTCCGGCAGTACAAGGCCGAGTGCGTGAGCCGCTACGACGAGATCGTGGACTCTGCCACCGATGGCGACGCACTGGCCCGCGGCTTCGCGGTGGCGATGGCGACGACGCTGCGGGACGACGCCGCGATGCACCGGCTCTGGTACGACCTGCGGAACCAGAGCATGTTCGAGGACGTCTTCCGGGCCGACGTGGCCGAGATCGACGCCGGCCTCGAGCAGATGATCTGGCGGGTCGTCAGTCGCTATACCGACCTGACGGGCGCGACTCCCCTGCTGTCGTCGAAGGCGCTGTACGCCGCGTTCGACGGACTCTTCCTGCAGGCGCTGACCCGGTGGACCACTGACCCGACGGGCGCCGCGGCCGAGCTCGAAGAGTCGGTGGAGCGGTTGCTCCGGCTCGTCGTCTCGTCCTGACGGGTGATCAGTTCGCCCAGGTTGCCGGGTTCAGCTCTTGCTGACCGCGCTGAGCGAGAGCGCGTTGCCGCTGGGGGCGCACGCGTCGGGCACTGCGGGGAACTCCTGGGCGGTCTCGATGAGTACCGTCTCGGCGTTGGCGCTGAACGAGTCGCCGTCGAAGATGTCGACGCCGTCGCCGGGGTTGACGCCGGCGCGGCCGTTGGCGGTCAGCGGCCGTGAGCCGCGCGGCCAGACCAGCAGGTTGGTGCCGTCGGTGAAGCAGTTCTCCGCGGTGAGGTATTTCGCGACGCCGTTGTAGGGCGAACCCGGCCCGGGCACGCCGCGCGGGAGCGTGTTGGTGACGAGCTGCGTCTCGTCCGTCGCGCCGACCGTGAACCACAGCGGCCCGCCGTACTCACGGGGCGGCGGTGCTCCGGTCGCCCGGTCCTCGAGGTCGGGGTCCTCGTCCCAGAAGCTCGCGACCCCCGCGATCGCCACGATCGCGACCACCACGAACGCCCCCGCGGCGGCGAGCATCCACTGCCGGTTCAGCGGTCCGGGTACCCGTCCTGTGAACTCGCGGTCCTCGTACTGGTGACCCTCGTCGCCCGGCGTCTCACTCACGCGATCATTCTGCGCCACCACTCCCCTGCCGCGTGGACCGACCGCTCGAACGAAAACATGTGTCGTCGGGGTCAACAGCACCCTTCCGAAATCGTCGTGATCAAGGTCTTGCGGTGGGATCGATGCGGCGCTAAACTTCGAACATATGTTCGAGCAGCTGATCGAATCGGATGAGGTCGACGGGATCGACCTCGCTGAGCTGCGCGCGGGTCTGTGGCACGTTCCGGACGACGAGCCGCCCGCCGAGCATGTGGAGGCCACGCTGGCGCGGGTGCTCGCGGAGGCGGACGCGCGGGTGTGGGACGACCCGCCGCCGGAGGTCGCGGCGCTGCTCGACCGGTGCTCGCGTGAGGAGTCCGAGCAGACGGAGAGGTCGTTCTCGGCCGCGGATGCGGAGCGGTGGCGGGAGCGGGAAGCGACCGCGTTCGCGTTGTGGGAGCAGGAGTACGCCACCACCGACGGGATGCTCCAGCGCATCGTCCGCTCCCGGGCCGATGCGGCCCGGTGCAACGGTGCTGAGTTGCGGGGGATGGCGGAGTTCGCGATGCAGCGGGCGCAGGAGGCCGCGGTTGCGGTCGCGCAGGCCGCGGCCGAGGGCGCCACCCGTGAGGAGCTCGAAGCGGTGATCGAGGCCGCGGAGTCCTCCGCCGCGGCCGAGCTCGGGGTGGTGTTGCACCTGTCCCCGGCCGCGGCCCGCGCGCGCAGTGATTTCGCCTCGGGGTTGTTGCGGCGCCTGCCCGAGACCTTGAAGGCCCTGGAGGCCGGGGTGCTCACCGAACGGGCGGCGAAGGTCTTGTGGGAGGAGACCCGGGACCTGAATGTCGCCGACGCGGCGCGGGTCGAGCGGGACTGCCTGGACAAGGCCAAGAGCCTGACCCCGGCCTCGTTCGGGCGCCGGGTCCGTAAGCGGGTGGAGGAACTCGACCCCGCCGCCGCGCGTAAGCGCCACGAGCGGGCCCGCACCGAACGCCGCGTCTCCATGAGCCCGGCCGGGGACGGGATGGCCTGGATCTCCCTGCTGCTGCCGGCCGAGGAAGCCATGGCGGTCTACGGGGTGATCGATGCCGCCGCCCGCCTGAAGGTCCCCGGCGACCCGAGGACCCTGGATCAGCGCAAGGCCGACGCCGCGGTCGACCTGATCACCCGCCCCGGCAACCAGGACCCCCGCGTCGGCTACGTCGTGCACATGCACGGGAGCACGCAGCCCACCCCGACGAACTCCACCACGGGCCCCACCTCAAGCGACGAGGCCGAGGACTCCGGGTTCGTGCAGGTTCAAGGTGGGGAACGGATCCCGGCGGCGCGGGCGCGGGCCAAGGCGGACCTGACGGTGTATCACCCGTCAGTGCCGGTGGACATCGCCGCGCTGCTCGCGGACTACAACTCCCGCGCCGACGTCTACCGACCCCCGGCCAGGCTCAAGCGGGCGATCCGGGCGCGGGACCGGCACTGCCGGTTCCCCGGTTGCCGGGTCCCGGCCGACCGGTGCGAACTGGACCACACCATCGCCTTCGAGATCGGCGGCCGGACGGTCTATTTCAATCTCTCCGCGTTGTGCAAGTTCCACCATCGGATCAAACACATGCCGGGATGGACGTGCTCGCAGGACGAGCACGGGGTCCTGACCTGGACCACCCCCACCGGACAAGTGTTCATCACCCGACCACCCCCACCGGTCGGGGACGAACCCCCCGACTTCGAACAACCCGCACCCACACCCTGGGCCCGGGCTGCTTCGACGCGGGCGACCGCGACACCGGCACCCGGACCCGACGACGAACCGCCGTTCTGAGCGGTCGCTGCGCCCTACCTAGGCTTGTGGCATGAACGCGCCCGTGTTGTCGACCGATCGGCTGTTGCTGCGGGGATGGCGGGAGTCGGACCGCGAGCCGTTCGCGGAGATGAACGCGGACCCAGAGGTGACGGAGTTCCTCCTCGGTCCGATGACGCGGGCCGAGAGCGACGATCTGGTGGACCGGATCGAGGCGTCGTTCGCGACGAAGGGCTACGGGCTCTGGGCGGTCGAGGTGGTCGGCGAGCCGGAGTTCATCGGGTACGTCGGACTCTGGGACCCGACGTTCGACGCCCCCTTCGCGCCCGCGGTCGAGGTCGGGTGGCGACTGGCGCGGTCGGCCTGGGGCCACGGCTACGCGACCGAGGGGGCGCGGGCGGCGATGCAGTACGGCTTCGAGACCGTCGGCCTCGCTGAGATCGTCTCCTTCACTGCCACCGTCAACGTGCGCTCGCGGGCGGTCATGGAACGGCTCGGGATGACGTGCGATCCGGACGAGGACTTCGAGCACCCCCGCGTCGCGGTCGACTCTCCCCTGCGCCGGCACGTCCTCTACCGACTCGCGAGCACCGCCACGCCCTCGACGGCCCGGGCCTCCCACCAGGCCAGCTCCTCGTCGTAGCCGCCGAACGCCTTCTCCCAGCCGAACTGCACGAGGCCGCCGAGGAGGCAGAGGGCGAGCTGGCGGTCCCACCACGGCTCGGTGTCGACGCCCGCCGCGGCGAGGGCGTCGCGGTACGCGGCGATCGTCGCCTCCTTCGACTCCGGCAGCCGGCGGCAGTTGATCGCCAGGTACCAGGCGAGGTCCGCCAGGGCGGGACTTCGGCCCGGGATCTCCCAGTCGAGGAGGACGGTGCGCCCGTCCGGGTTCACACCGAGGTTGTCGAGCTTCCAGTTGCCGTGGACGAACGTCTGCGGCGTCTCGGCGAGGGCGAGCACGAGCGGCCCGGGATCCCAAGCCAGGGGCGTGACGATCGCGGCGGCAGTCGGGGCGACCTGCTCCAGCAATGGCCAGCCCTGCCCGACCAGACGCGGCACCAGGTCGTCGCCTCCGCTCTCGGCCTCGGCCTCGGCGAGCCAGGGCGAGAGGTCGAGGTAGCGGTGGGTGGTCGGGACGACGTCGCACTCCGGGCCGGCGTCCCAGAACGCGGCGTGCACGGCCGCCATGTGCGCAAGGAACTGACGATGGGTCGGCAGATCGATCGGATCGTCGCACACCGGCACCAACATGTCGCCGACGTCGCGCATGAGCAGGGCCGCGCCACGCTCGGACGCCGCGACGCCGACGATGGGTTGGTCAATGCAGTCGGGCAGGCACGCGAGCACACCCCGCCGCCACAGTTGCAGCGCCGCGGGGACGAGGCAGCCGGCCGTGCGCATGGTCCAGTCCGAGTCGAGGTCGACGTACTTGACCACGTGCGGGACGCCGTCGATGCGGACCCGTTCGAGCCGGGCCCCGGACTTCCCGGCGGCGTCGAGGATCGGCTCGCGGTCGGTGGCGGCGGCGAGAAGTTCGGCCACGGAGGCGGCCTCGGCGGCGGTCGGCAGGGCCACGTCCGGAATCCTGTCGCATCAGTGCCCTAGCGTGCACCTGTGCTGACCGTTGAGCGGTACTCCGCCGCCATTCGCGACCAGGCCCGGAACCTGGCGGACGACCTCGCCGGCGCAGACCTGACGACCCCGGCCGGGTCCTGCCCGGGCTGGAACGTCGGGCAGGTCGTCCGGCATCTCGGCGGCGGCCTCCGGTGGGCGGCCGAGCTGATCAGCACCCGGGCGACGGAGCCGCCCGTCGACCAGCACTTCCGGGACCTCTCTTCCTACGTCGACGAGGACCCGACCGTCCTCGCCCCCTGGATCGCCGAGAGCGGCGAACTGCTCGCGGCGGCCCTCGAGGAGAGTGGGCCCGACGGCCGACACCGACGAGGCGGAGGCGCTGCTCGGTCCGGGGCGGACCGTGCACCGGCACGCCACCGACACGGATCCCGAGCTGCACGCCGAGTGGGTCCTCGACCTGACCGGGCAGGCCATCACCTGGCGGCGGGCACACGAGAAATCGGCGGTGGCGGTCCGCGGTCCGGTCACCGACCTGCTGCTGATGGTCTATCGACGACGCGCCCCCGACCAATTGGATGTGGTCGGGAACGCGTCGCTGCTGGAGTTCTGGCTCGAAGGTGTGCCTTTCGGCTGACGGACGCTCAGATCAGCTCTGGGCCCAGATCTTGAGCGCGTAGCGGACGCCGTTCTTGCGCATGCCCTTCACGTAGACACGGTCGCCCTCGCGCAGGGCGCGCAGGCCGACGCGGTCCCCGTTGCGGTAGATCTTCGTCCAGCTGCGCACGGTGACCCGGCGGTCCGGGCCGCGCCGCTGGTCGATCTCGATCCGGCGCGGACGCAGGCTCTTGTCCTCGAGGGTGCCGGCGATCGTGAAGCCCCGCCAGCGGCGCCGGCGGTCGGTGACCGCCTGCTCGGAGTTCGCGCTCTGCGCGTACGAAACGGTCGTCTGCTGGTCCGCCGCCGGAGTGCCGGCGACGGCCGTGGCCGGAGACGCGGGCGCGATCAGGCCGACGGTCAGCAGCACGGTCGCCGCCAGCGTGGCTCGGTTCGTGGTTGTGCGCATGTAGTCAGCCCTCCGAGGAGATGAAAGTTGCGTAACGGACGCCGTTCTTGACAACTCCACGGGCGTAGATCCGGTCGCCCTCGTCGAGGGAGCGGAGACCGACCCGGTCGCCGTTCAGACGTATGAAGGTCGACTTCGTGACCTTGACGTCCACGTCGGACCCGCGGTCCCGGTCCACCCGGATCCGGCGGTTCGGCAGCGAGATGTCGTCGATCTCCCCGCGGACCTCGAAGGTGCGGGTGGTCGTGGTGGTCGTGGCCTGGGTGGATGTCGGAGAGGCGGATGTCGAGGCCGAGGTGCCCGCGGCACCTGCGGGTAGCGCGGGAGCGATCAGGGTCAGGCTGAGTACTGCGGTCGCGGTCAAGGACGAACGCATCGGTGTCTCCTCAACGCAGGGGCGCCGTCAGTGCGGCGCGGGGTCCTGGCCTGGCTGTTCCCGGTGACTTTCAAGATCACTCCTCGGACGCGGTTGAAATGTGGGACCCCGTCAGATTTCTGTCGCCCGCCTGGGACGGGTGGGACGACACAGAACGGCCGCGGGCACTGCCCGCGGCCGTTCGTGCGTTGTGTCTGGTGGTGCAGATGGTTCCGCGAGGGTCAGTCGCGGTCGGCCCAGATGCGGAGGGCGTACCGGTCGCCGTGCTTCTTGACCCCGCGGACGAGGACGCGGTCGCCTTCCGCCAGGTCGGCGAGGCGGGCGCGATCGCCGTCGATGCGGATCCGGGTGAACCGGTGGACCTCAAGCGTACGGTCCGATCCCCGGCGCCGATCGACGCGGATCTCGCGGTCGTCGAGGTCGACGTCCTCGATCACGCCGACGACGGTGAAGCCGCGCCAGTGCTGGTGGCGGTGCCGGTCACGGTCGCCGTCCCGGCGGTCCCGGTCGCTGCGGTCGTCCCAGCCCTGGCTCTGGCCGGCGACGGCGGCGCGGCTGTCGGAGCCGGTCCCGGCGACCGCGGGCGCGGCCGGGACGGCCAGCGCGGCGGTGAGGACGGCGGTGGTCGCGAGGTGCAAGCGCTTCATTCGGGTTCCCCTCCCAGTCGGGCGCCGCGAGCGGCGCGCGCTTCGGGTTCGGGGTTTCCCGGGCCCGTTGTGGATCAGTCGTGGATCTTGACGGGCGACATCTCACACGGTCAGATCGGTCGTTTGCCGGACGGCGCGCCACCTGCCGTGGTACCTCGGGCGGTGCGGTTAGGGTCGCTGGCGTCGGTCGTCCCGTCCGGCGTTCGTCTGCGGAGGTGCCGCCGTGATCCGGATCGTCGTGGTCCTCGCGCTGGGTGCGGCGTTGTGGCGCAAGGTCTCGCGCAAGCGGCGCTACGCGCTCGGCGTCGTCACGACGGCGCTGTTGAGCATGGGCGGTGCGGTCCTCGGCGGTCTGCTCGGCGATCTGCTGGTCGACGGCTCCGGCGTCGCGCGGGACGCGGCCGCGGGGCTCGGGGCCGTGGGCGGCGCCATCCTGTTCGTCCTGGCCGGGGAGCTGGGGGCCCGGCACCGCAAGGGCTGGCCGCTGTTCGGCCCGGCCCCGGAGAAGCCGAAGCGCACGCTGCGCCGGCGCTGACTCCGGGTCAGACCTGGTTCGGGCGGCAGCGCGGGTCCTCGGCCACGTTGGTCCGGAACGTCGACAGGTGCGACCAGTCGAAGCCGGCCACGATCACCCCGGGATCGTGGAACTCCAGGGTCAGCAGGCGATCGCCGAGGACGAGGGCGATCCGGCGCAGGATGTGGCCGTCGGTCCAGACGGTGAGGTCGAGGGCGTCCGGGCGCGGCAGGGCCGGGACCCACGCCATGGCGGGCGCGGTCTCGGCCACCCGCACCTCGGGTCCGACGGTGACGTCGGCGCTGACGCGGATTCGCCGCCAGGGCTCGCCGTCGACCTCGTCCAGCCCGTCGTCGACCGCGTCGTTGAGGAACTCGACCGCGCCCAGGAACCACAGCGGTCCCGGCCGGTTCTCCGGGTCGACGGGCAGGTCGGCGAGCGTCAGTCCGGAGTTGCTCCCCCAGATGTTCGCGCCGATCTCGGTGACGGCGAACTCGCCGTAGTCGTACGCCGCCCCGGGCTGGTTCAGGTCGAGGATCCCGTGCGCCTCCAGCGGCTGCCCGGCCCCGGTCAACGTCCGGACGAACCGCGCCAACCGCCCCGTCGGCGGCTGCACCTGCGCGGGGTCCGGCTCCCGCCGGTAGACCAGCCGCGCCGTCCGCGCCGCGATCAGCCCCCGCCGCGCCCCGTGCACCGCCGCGAGCGGATCCTCCCCGCGCCGGCTCCGGACGATCTCCTCCACCCGGCGCAGCCTAAGGCGGGTGGGGTCGGCGATCGGCCCCGGACAGCGGAAGAGCCACCCGAAGGTGGCTCTGACCTGCGATTTCCCGGTCGGGCTGACAGGATTTGAACCTGCGACCCCTTGACCCCCAGTCAAGTGCGCTACCAAGCTGCGCTACAGCCCGAAGCCCGGCGAACCGAGCGCGATGACGGTATCGCATCGCCCTGCGGGAGCCGAACCCGATTCCCTCCTCAGCCACGCCGGAGGTGTCCGGGCCGCGGGAAGTCGGCGTGGATCTCGCTGCCGGAGCCGGGTGCTGGACTGCGTGCATCCGAGCCGAAGGGGTGCCGTGGACGCCCGACCAGCCGCACCGCGCGGGGCCGTTGCCAGGTCCTCTTCCTGGCGCGGCGTGCTGCAGGCGCTGGGGCTCGCCGCGACATCGGGCGCGGCGATTCGCTCCGCCCGCACCCACGCCGACCGTCTGGGCCTCGACTACCGCCACTTCAGCGGCGGACGCCGGTGGACCGATGCGGAGCTGTCCGACGCCGTCGCCGCCGCACGGACCTGGGGCGAGGTGGCGCGGGCGCTCGGTCTGGTCGGTGGGTCGAGCGAACGAACGCTGCGCGCCCACGCCGAACGGTTGGCGCTCGACGTCACGCATCTCGGCCCGGGGCAGGCGTCCCATGAGTTCTCGTCGCTGTGGCCGTCCGCGGATCCGGCGCACCTCGCCCGGGCCGGCGCGCACCTGGCGGCCGCGTGGTTCGCCTTGCGCGGCTGGGACGTCGCCTGGCCGACGGAGCCGTGCCGGTACGACCTGCTGGTCACGCGGGACGCGACCATGCTGCGGATCCAGGTGAAGACGACGACGGTGCGCGCCGGGTCGAGCTGGACCGTGTGGCTGTCGACGACCCGGAGGTCCCGGACCGTCTACGGCGCCGACGAGATCGACTTCTTCTTCGTCGTCGACGGTGACCGTCACTACTATGTGCTTCCCCTGGCGGCAGTCGGTGGACGTCACCAGATCCACCTGTCGGCCTACTCCGCCTACCGCGTCGACGACGATTGCCGAGGGTCCGGATGACGGACGCCGATCTGCACTTCTACTTCGACCCGGTCTGCCCGTTCGCGTGGCTGACCAGCACGTGGGTCCGGCAGGTGATCGCGGCGCGGGAGTACCGGGTCGAGTGGCGGTTGGTCTCGCTGCGGATCATGAACTCCCACCTCGACTATGCGAGCCACTTCCCGCCGGAGTACGAGGCGGGGCACAACGCGGGGCTGCGACTGCTCCGGGTGGCGGCGCGGGCGCGGCGGGAGCACGGGGCGGCGGCGCTGGACCCGCTGCAGGCCGCGATCGGCCAGGCCCTGATGGAGCGCCGGCCCTGGGCCGAGGACCTGCCGATGCTCGACCCGGCCCGGGAGGTCCCGTTCGTCGAGGGCATCCTCGCCGACGCAGGGCTGCCGCCGCAGCTCGCGGTCGCCCTGCACGACGAGTCCGAGGACGCCGAGATTCGGGCCGAGACCGAGGCGGCCCTGAGCCTGACCGGCCGGGACGTCGGGACGCCGATTCTCCACGTCGAGCCACCGGGCGGAAGCGCGTTCTTCGGCCCCGTCATCAGCCGGCGGCCCAGCGACGCCGAGGCCGTCGAACTCTGGGACCACGTCGTCGCCCTCGCGCGCTTCCCGGGCTTCTCGGAGTTCAAGCGGAGTCTGCGCGAGCGGCCCCAGCTCCGCGCCTTCGGTGTCGAGCCCGGCGAGGTGGGCCAGGTCGAGGACTGGCACGCCGGCAGCCGCCGCCTCAAGCGCTGAAACACCGGCAACGTCAGCGAGACCGCGCGCTATAGCGACCGATCCCGCTGACGTTGGGGGGTTTCAGCGGGACGCGCACGCGACGCAGGTCCGGGCGGTCGGGCGGGCCGTGAGGCGCGCGGGCGGGATGGCCTGCCCACACCGCTCGCACGTCCCGTAGGTGCCCGCGGCCACGCGCTCACGGGCGGCCGCGATCTCGGTCAGGTGCCGCTCGGCCGACTCGATGAGCGTCGCCGTGCGCGCGCGGTCGTAGGCCGTGGTGCCCTCGGGGTCGTGCTCGTCGTCGGTGGCGGTGTCGGCGCTGTCGACGATCTGGCCGAACTCGCGGCGCAGACCGGCCAGGCGCTCCCGGGTCTCGGTCTCCTCCGCGGCCAGGGCGTCGACGGGGTCGGCGTCGTCGGGGTTGATGTCGACGGGGTCGATGTCGCCGCTCAGCGCTTCCGCTTCTCCCGGACGCGGACCGAGATGTCGATCGGCGTCCCGACGAACCCGAACTCCTCGCGGAGCCGGCGCTCGATGAACCGGCGGTACCCGGCCTCGATGAACGCCGACGCGAACAGCACGAACCGCGGGGGCCGCGTCGCGGCCTGCGTCGCGAACAGGATGCGCGGCTGGCGCCCGCCCCGGATCGGGTGCGGGTGCGCGGCCACGAGCGTCCCGATGAAGCTGTTGAGCCGCCCGGTCGGGATGCGCTGGTCCCAGGACTCGAGCGCGGTCTCGATCGCCGGCACGAGCTTGTCGACGTGTCGGCCGGTCCGCGCCGCGATGTTCACCCGCGGCGCCCACGGGACGCGGACGAGGTCGCGCTCGATCTCGCGCTCGAGGTAGTACCGGCGTTCGTCGTCGAGCAGGTCCCACTTGTTGTACGCGATCACCAGCGCGCGCCCGGACTCGACGACCATCGAGAGAATCCGCGTGTCCTGCTCGGTGATCGACTCCTGCGCCTCGATCAGGACGACGGCGACCTCGGCCTTGTCCAGCGCGGCCGCCGTGCGCAGCGAGGCGAAGTACTCGTGCCCCGACGCCGTGTTGACCTTGCGCCGGATGCCGGCCGTGTCGACGAAGCGCCACGTCTTGCCGCCGAGCTCGATGAGCTCGTCGACGGGGTCGACGGTCGTCCCGGCCTTCGCGTCGACGACGACGCGGTGCTCCCCCGCCAGCTTGTTCAGCAGCGAGGACTTCCCGACGTTCGGCTTGCCCAGCAGGGCCACGCGCCGCGGGCCGCCGAGAATGCGGTGCCCGTGGGTCGGCTCGGTCGGCAGCGCCTCCATCGCGGCGTCGAGCAGGTCACCGGAACCGCGACCGTGCAGCGCCGAGACCGGGTACGGCTCCCCCAGGCCGAGCGACCACAGCATCGCCGCGTCCGCCTCGGTCGCCGGGCCGTCCACCTTGTTCGCGGCCAGCACGACGGGCTTGCGCGCCGCGCGCAGGATCTTCACCACGGCCTCGTCGTGGTCGGTCGCGCCCACCGTCGCGTCGACGACGAACAGCACGGCGTCCGCGAGCGCCACGGCCCGCTCGGCCTGCGCGGTGATCGACGCCCGCAGACCCTCGCCCTCGGGATCCCAGCCGCCCGTGTCGAGCACCGTGAACCGCCGGCCGTTCCAGTTCGCCTCGTACGCGACGCGGTCGCGCGTCACACCCGGGGTGTCCTCGGTGACCGCCTCGCGGCGCCCGATGATCCGGTTGACCAGGGTCGACTTGCCGACGTTCGGCCGCCCGACGACCGCGAGGACCGGAAGCAGCTCGCCCTCGTCGTCGGTCCAGGCGTCCCCCTCGTAGGCGGGCACCTCGTCGCCGACGAACTCGTCCTCGTCGAAGGAGCTCTCGTCGAACGCCTCGCCGTACTCGGCCTCGTGCTCAGCGTCGATCTGGTTGTCGTACACGTCGTCGGACTCGGCCTCGGTGACGCCGGTGTTTCGGTCGTCTCCCGGGTCGAGCCGGGATTCCGGACCGCCATTCACACGCCTCACAGTAGTCGGCGCGGCGGCGGCCCGGTCCCGCCCCGTCAGCCGCCCGTGATGTGCTTCACGACCGCGGCCAGCTCCGCGGACGGCGAGAAGTCGACGTAGGCGCAGTCCGTGAGCGCGAACGGCGTGTGCCCGGGGCCCCAGTAGAAGGCCTGACCCGCCTCGTACGTCTGGTCGCCGCCGGGCACGCGCATCAGCAGGCGGCCCTCGAGCATGTAGCCCCAGTGGGGGCACGGGCAGGAATCGTCGGGCAGGCCGACGAAGGCGGGCCCGAGATCGGTGCCCTGCCGAAGCCGGAAGAACCCGACGGTCATGTCCCCGGCCTCGGCGGCGCGGACCTCGATGCCCTCGTTCTCCAGGGCGACGGGCAAGGATTCTGCGGTGTAGGCCTGCATGGCGTGCTCCTCGGGAAGTGCGGTGGCTGACACCGAGGACGGTCGCGCGGCGGCGTTCCTCAAACGTTCCCAGCGGCGGACCCGGCGGACCCGGCGGCCAGCGCCGCGCAGCGCTCGGCGTCGAGGGGCTGGCCGGTCTCGGCGAACCGCCGCGCGGCCTCGGCGAAGTGAGCCGCTGCCGGCTCGCGCCGCGCCTGCGCGGCATGGCCGCGTACCTCGGCGCGGGCGGCGTACCAGCCGGGCAGGCGCATGACGACGTCGGCGAGGAAGTCGACGGCCGGCTCCCATCGCTCCAGCAGCGCCAGGTCGCGGGCCCGGGCCGCGGCGATCGCCGCCGGGACCGCGAGCGTGATCCGGCAGCCCGGACAGGTCTCCAGCGGCCCCTGCACGGAAGCCTCCGCGTCGAGCAGCACCGTCAGCGCGGCGTCCGGGTCGCGCGCCGCGGCGATGCGTGTCCCGTAGATCCGGTCGAGCAGGTGGAACCCGACGTCCGAGTCCCGCGCCACCGCCAACGCCTCGTCCAGCAGGGCCTCGGCCTCGTCGACGCGCTCGCGGTACAGCGCCAGTTCCGCGAGCCGCTCGAGGGCGAGCGCCTCGCCGACCGCACCCCCGAGCCCCCGGCTGAGCCGTATGGCCGCCCCCAGATCGGTCGCCGCCTCGTCGAGTCGGCCGGAGAGCAGCTCCGCCTCCCCGCGCAGCGTCACCGCGTAGGCCCGCCCCCTTGCCGCGCCGAGCCGCTGCGCCTCGGCCTCGAACCGGTCGGCGAACGCGATCACGTCGGGGTACGGCGCCGACCCGTAGAGCAGCCGCTGGCTGATGCACAGGTGCCCGTCGAAGACGTTGACCGCGAGCTCGGGCAGCGCGGCCGTGTCGAGCAGGTCTGTCCAGACGCTGTTGCGCAGGTCCCCGCGCGCGTGCGCGGCCGCGGCCTGGGCCCACGACGCGATGACGAGTGTCGCCGAGTCACCGGACTGCAGCGCGAGGCGTCGGCTCTCGGCTGCCTTCGTCGTGCCGACATCCGGCGGCGCAAATCCGAGCACCGCGGCACCGGCCCACGCGAGCGCCTCGGCCATCCGGCCGCCGACCGTCACCGGCGCGATTCCGTCGAGCACCTTGAGAGCTGACGGAGGGTCACCTCGCTTGACGAGGGCGAGCGCCTGCTGTGCGCGGATCTCCTGCGCCCGCGGGTCCCCCGCGGCCTCGGCCGCGCGCGCGTAGGCCTCCGGGGCACCCGGGTCGCCCAGTGCGTCAAGCGCCTCCGCGCGGAGGACCAGACCGTCGGGGTGCGCGGGTGCGTGCTCGACGAGCGTGTCCAGGTGTCGTAGCGCCTCGGCGAAGGCGCCGACCTTCACGGCCCGCCGGGCGGCGTCGAGCAGCCAGGGGATCGCGTCCTCCGGGCGCTCCCCCAGCAGCCAGTGCCGGGCGACCGCCGCCGGCTCGGCGCCCGTGTCCGCAAGGCGTCGCGCCGCGTCGCGGTGCACCGCGACGCGGTGGTGCGGCGGCACCTGTTCGATCAACGCCGTCCGGACCAGGTCGTGCCGGAACCGGTAGCGCGTCCCCGTCACGACCAGCGCCCCGGCCGCGAGGCCGGCGTCCAGCAGCGCGAACGCGTCGCTCTCGCCGAGACCGGTCATGGCGAGCACGCCGTTCACGTCGAGGTCCTCGCCCGCGACGGCGAGGCGTCGGAGCATCGCGACCGTCGAGGAGTCCAGGTCGAGGAAGCGGGCGGTCACCACGTCCCAGACGGATCGCGGGACGCCGGCGGCCGGTGTACGCAACAGTTCGAGGGCGAAGAACGGATTGCCCTGGGCCATCTCGACCACGGCCGCCACCCGGTCCGGCGGAGCGTCGCCGGCCAGCGCCACCAAATCCTCCGGCGGAAGCGGTCCGAGCTCGAGGACGTCGGCGCGCTCCGCGTGCGCCAGCCCCGCCACGCCCGTGGTCAGGCCCGGCCGCGCCGCCTCGGCCCGGTAGGCCAGGACGACGAGCAGCGGCCGCGCGCCGCGCGTCCGCGCCAGCTGGACGCAGGCCTCGACGGTCCCGTCGTCGGCCAGGTGGGCGTCGTCGACGATCAGCACGGCGCCGGTCCGCGGACCGCTCATCAGGACCCGGTGGGCCGCACCGATCACCATGTGCCGGGTGACGCCCGCGGGCGGTGGCGGCGCCGGGGCAGCGACCTCCGTCAGTTCGGCCAGCGTGGAGCGCACCTGCACCGTCACCGTGTCGAGCAGGTGGCGGTCGGCGGTGACCACGGCCTCGAGCGCCTCGACCAGCGGGCCGTAGGCGCCGCAGCCGGCTCGGGCGGCGACGGCGACGGTCTGCCAGCCGCGCTCGGCGGCGATCGACTGCACCTCACGGCACAGCGCTGTCTTGCCGATCCCGGCCTCGCCGCGGACCGCGACCAGGCCGGACCCCCGGTCGGCGGCCGTCGCCAACGCACGCTCGACGGTCGCCAGCTCGACCTGGCGCCCGGAAAACGCCGGCCGCTCCGGCGCGAGTCCCTGGACGCAGCGGTCGTAGAGGGCGACGCTCTCGGCGTCCGGCCGCAGGCCGAGCTCGCGGGCGAGGGCGGCACGCAGCCGCCCGTACCAGCGCAGGGCGGCGTGCCGGTTCCCCGCGGCGAGCGCCGCGCGCATCAGCTCCCGGTACGCCTGCTCGTCGGCGGGGTCGGCCTCGACGACCGCTTCCCACGCCCCCGCCCGCCGGAGCAGGGCGACGCGGAGGCGGGTGACGTGCTCCCGGCGGGCCGCGACCCAGTCCTCGTACCGCGCATCGGGCAGCAGTTCACGGTCCGCCAGCTCGGCCGCCGCGGCACAGGCCGCGGGATCGGCCGTGGCGAGTGCCGCCGCGGCCGCCCGTTCGAACTCGTCGAGGTCGGTCTCGACCGTGGATCCGGCGAAGAGCGTCACCCGCCCACCGGCCAGGACGACCGCGTCGTCCCGCCCGAGCACCTGCCGGGCGTGGTGGGCCGCCTTGCGGAGCTGGGCGGCGGCCGCCTCCGGCTCCAGGGCCGGCCACAACGCGTCGAGTACCTGGTCGCGCAGGAGCGTCCGGCGCTCGGCGAGCGCGAGCAGCGCGACGAGTTCGGCCGGGCGTCGTCCGGGCCAGGCGTCGATCTCACGTCCGTCGACGAGGACGCGCAGACCGCCCAGCAACGAGATGCGGACGGTCATGCCGCCTCCGTCAGGACGTGCCGCTCACCGGCTGCAGCAGCGTACGGCGGACCTGCTCCAGAACGGCAGCCACGACGCCGTCCTTGTCGAGCGTGGTGGTGTCGAGCAGCACCGCGTCGGGGGCCTGGGTGAGCGGCGAGGCGGCGCGGGAGGAGTCGAGTCGGTCGCGGCGCGCCATGTCGGCGTGCATCTCGGAGACCGTCGCGTTCTCGCCGGTGTCGAGGATCTCGCGGGTGCGGCGGCTGGCGCGGGCGTCCGCGGAGGCGGTGAGGAACATCTTCACCGGGGCCTCGGGGGCGACGACGGTGCCGATGTCCCGGCCCTCGACGACGATCCCCTGCCCCTGCTCCAGCGTCCCGGCGATGATCTGCTGCTGCATCGCGACCAGGCGGGCGCGGACGGCCGGCACGGCGCTGACCGCGCTCACGGCTCCGGTGACCTCACGGCCCCGGATCGGGGCGGAGACGTCGGTGCCGTCGACCCGAATGGACGGGGCGGCCGGGTCGGTCCCGATCAGCAGTTCGGGCTTGCCGGCCAGGGCGCCGACGGTCTCGGCGTCGGCGACGTCCACGCCCTCACGGAGCATCCACCAGGTGATCGCCCGGTACATGGCGCCGGTGTCGAGGTACCGGAATCCGAGGGTCGCGGCGACCTCACGGGAGACGCTGGACTTGCCGGACCCCGAAGGTCCGTCCATCGCGAGCACGATCGGCGCGGTCTCCACGGGTGACCATCCTACCTCTAAATCGGCGTTGACCTGCGAAAACGACCTTGTGACGCTCACCAATGCACGGTCCAACCGCGCGAGCGCAGCTCCGCGACCAGCGGTTCCGCCCGATCCGGCCGCACCGCGATGCGCGCCAGACCCACCGGCTGACCCGGCGAGTGCTCGATCTCGAGGTCCTCGATGTTGAAGTCCGCGTCACCGACGTCGGTCATCAATCGCGCCAGCTCGCGCGGCCGGTCGGGCACCAGGACCGGTACCCAGGTGTACTTCGCGGGTTCCCCGCCGTGCTTGCCGGGCAGCCGCGCCCGGCCCGCGTTCCCGGCCTGCAGCGCGGCGGTCACGGGCGAGACGTCTCCCGCCCGCAGCGCCGACCGGACCGCCTCCAGGTCCCGCGCGACGCCGTCGAGAACGTCCGCCACCGCGGTCGCGTTGCCGCCGAGGATCTCGGTCCACAGCGCCGGGTCCGAGGCCGCGATGCGCGTGACGTCGCGGACACCCTGCCCGGCCAGCTGGACGGCGTCCTCCGGGGCGTCGACCAGCCGGGCGCCGACCAGGCTCGCCAGCACCTGCGGCGCGTGCGAGACCAGCGCGACGGCGCGGTCGTGCGCCTCGGGGTCCATGACGACGGCGTTGGCGCGGCAGAGCCGGATCAGCTCCCGCACGGCCGCCACGGCCTCCGGCGCGCTGTCCGTCGACGGCGTCAGCACCCAGGGCCGGCCCTCGAACAGGTCGCCCCGGGCCGCCGTCGGCCCGGAGCGCTCGCTGCCCGCCAGCGGGTGGCCGCCGACGAAGGTCGTCGCGTCCGCGCCGGCGCTTTCCAGGGCGCGCTGCAGGCCGCTCTTCGTCGAGGCGAGGTCGGTGTAGGCGCGCGCGGCGCCGCGGCGCTGCAGGTCGGCCAGGACGGTGGGCACGGCCGCCGGCGGGGCGCCGATCACGGCCAGGTCGGCCGGGGGCGTGTCCGGACCCGCGACGATGCCGGCCCCGAAGGCAGCGGCCATCTCCGCGACCGCGGGGTCCCGGTCGGTCAGGTGCACCTCGACGCCGTGGCCGCGCAGGGCGAGGGCCACCGAGGTGCCCATCAGCCCCGTCCCGACCACCAGGACGCTGCCCAGGGCCGGGAGCTCGCTCACGGAACCCGGCTCACTGGGCGATGTCCTTGCGCAGCGCCACCGCACCGCGCAGGTACACGTGCGAGATCTCGGCCTTCGTCAGCTCGGTCTCCGCGTGCGCGAGCAGCCGGATCACCCGCGGCATCGCCCCGGCGATCTCGAGCTCCTGCGCGCACAGCAGCGGCACGTCGGTGATCCCGATGTCCCGCGCCCCGACCGCGGGGAACTCCGAGTGCAGGTCCGGCGTCGCCGTGAACACGATGCTGATCAGGTCGTCGACGGCCAGCTTGTTCCGCTCGAGCACCGCCCCGACCAGCTCCGCCACCGACGCGAGCATGTGCTCCCGCTCGTCGGAGTCCAGCTGCACCGCACCGCGGATCGCCCGCACCGCCACGTTCTAACCTCTCCTCGCCGCCGCCGGCTCATCTTCTGCTGCGTGGCGCGCCCATCCCGGGTCCGCGAAGGGCGCGCCACGCCGGAGAAGACGGCCGGGGAAACCCTAGCTGCGCGGACGCTTCGGCCGGGGTGCGGCCTTCTTCGCGGGAGTCTGTTTGGCGGCGGTCCTCTTCGCGGGAGCTTTCTTTGCGGGTGCCTTCTTTGCGGGTGCCTGCTTCGCCGCGGCCTTGCGTTCCGCGGCCGCCTTGCGGACCGACGGGGCCCCGACGTTCTTCTTCGCCGGGTCGGGCCGCTTGCCACCTCGCTTCGCGGCGGGCTTGGCGGCTGTCTTCCCGGCGACCTTCGCCGGGGGCTTGCGGGACTTGTCGGTCGACTCGGAGGCCGTGAGCAGCGCTGAGACCTCGTGCGTGGTGAGGTGGCGCATCCGGCCCGGGGCGAGGTTGCCCATGTTGACCGGGCCGATCTGGACGCGGACCAGCCGCGACACCGGGTGCCCGACGGCCTCCAGCATCCGGCGCACGATGTGGGTACGGCCCTCGTGGATCTCGATCTCCACCTGCGCCCGCCCGCCGACCAGGCCGATCTGGCGGAACTTGTCGGCGCGCGCGATGCCGTCCTCGAGCTCGACCCCGCCCTTCAGTGTCCGGCTGAGGTCGCGCGGCAGCGGGCCGGGCACGTCGGCGAAGTAGATCTTCGTGACGCCGTACCGCGGGTGCGACAGGCGGTTCGCCAGCTCGCCGTCGTTCGTCAGGAGGATCAGACCCTCGGTGTCGGTGTCGAGGCGCCCGACGTGAAAGAGCCGTTCCTTGCGGTCGCGGACGTAGTCCCCGACGCACGGGCGACCCTCCGGGTCGCTCATCGTCGACACGACGCCCTTGGGCTTGTTCAGCACCAGGTACGTCATGCCCGAGCGCGTCGGCAGCCGCGAGCCGTCGACGCGGATGATCGCCGTGTCCGGGTCCACGCGGGTTCCGAGCTCGGTGACGATCCGCCCGTCGACCTCCACCCGGCCCGCGGCGATCAGGTCCTCGCAGGCGCGGCGGCTCCCGAGCCCCGCGGCCGCGAGCACCTTCTGCAGGCGGACCGGCATGCCCTCGGCGGTGGGGTCGTCGGCGGTGTCGACGTCGTCGTTGTCGTTGATGTTGTCGTTGATGTTGTCGTTGATGTCGTCGTCCACTAGGAGCTCGGGAGGTCGAGGTCGCCCTCGAGAGAGGTGAGGTCGGGCAGCAGCGGCGCGAGCGGCGGCAGCTCGTCGAGCGAGTTCAGCCCGAGCTTCTCGAGAAACAGGTTCGTGGTCCGGTACAGCGTCGCGCCGCTCTCGGGCTCGGCCCCGGCCTCCTCGACCAGGCCGCGCGCGAGGAGCGTCCGCATGACGCCGTCGACGTTGACGCCCCGCACCGCGGACACCCGCGACCGGCTGACCGGCTGCCGGTACGCCACGACCGCGAGGGTCTCCAGCGCCGCCTGCGTCAGGCGCGTCTGCTGGCCGTCGCGGACGAACCGCTCGACGACCGGCGCGCACTCTTCCCGCGTGTAGAACCGCCAACCGCCGGCGACCTCACGCAGCGCGATCCCCCGGCCCTCGGCGGCGTACTCCTCCGCCAGGGACCGCAGGCACTCCTCGACCTCCGTCGGGGGCCGCTCGCACACCTGGGCCAGCATCGTCGCGTCCACCGGGGTGTCGACGACCAGCATCACGGCCTCGATCGCCGCCCGCAGCGACGGCCCCTCCGGGCTCCCGACTCCCCCGGCCGGCAGCTCGTCGTCGCCCTCGGTGGAGATGTCATCTCCAACGGTGGTCTCGACGGCCTCCTCGGCCTCGATGTGGGTGTCGATGCTCATGACCCCTCCTGTGCTGAGGCGCCCGGTTGGGTGGGGCCCGGCTGGTGCGGAATGGCGGGTGCCTCGTCGAACTCGTCGGTGACCTCGACCTCGGCGTCGTCGGTCCCGGTCCAGCGGACGTGGAGCTCCCCCAGCGGCGTCAGCTGCTCGAACCCGACCACCTGCTCGCGGTAGAGCTCGAGCAGGGCGAGGAAGCGGGCGACCTTGGTCAGGGTGTCGGGCGCGTCGGCGACGAGCGCGCGGAACGTGGACGCCCCGGAGTGGCGCAGGCGCTCGACCAGCACCGCGGCCTGCTCGCGGACGCTCACCTTGGGCATGTGCAGGTGCGCGATCGAGACGACCGGCTCCGGCTTGGGCTCCATCGCCTTCATCGCGAGCGCGGCGAACTCCTGCGGGCCCAGGCCGATCAGGACCTCAGGCAGCAGAGAGGCGAACGGCTCCTCCAGCCCCACGGTCCGGGGGTAGCGCCGGGACTCCAGCGCCATCCAGCTCTCGAAGCGGGACGCGACCTGCTTGTAGGCCTTGTACTGCAGCAGCCGCGCGAACAGCAGGTCGCGGGCCTCCAGCAGCGCGAGGTCCTCCTCGTCGTCGATCTCGCCCGCGGGCAGCAGCCGGGCCGCCTTGAGGTCGAGCAGCGTCGCCGCGACGACGAGGAACTCGCTGGTCTCGCCCAGGTCCCACTCGGAGCCCTGGGCGCGGATGTAGGCGATGAACTCGTCGGTGACCTTCGCCAGCGCGATCTCGGTGATGTCGAGCTTGTGCTTGGCGATCAGGTTCAGCAGGAGGTCGAAGGGTCCCTCGAAGACTCCGAGGTGGACCTGGAACTTGCCGTCGCCCTCGCGGGCGGCGTCCAGTTCCGTCTCAGGAACCTCATCCGACGCAGGGACCGCCTCGGGGGCCTCGAGACCGGGATCGAGTCCGGGATCGAGGGCGGAGTCCACCGGGGAACCTTAACCGACGCCGGGGCCGGCGCCGTCAGCGGCGATGCGTGGTCCGTTCCCCCTGGGGCCGGGCGAGGAGCTCCCGGGCCAGCTGGCGGTAGGCCTTGGCGCCCGTCGAGGACGACGCGTAGGTGGTGATCGGCTCGCCGGCGACCGTGGTCTCCGGGAATCTGACGGTCCGTCCGATCACCGAGTGGAACACGCCGTCGTCGAAGGCCTCCACGACGCGGCTGAGGACCTCACGGCCGTGGACGGTCCGCGAGTCGTACATCGTCGCGAGGATGCCCTCCAGGCGCAGGTCCGGGTTGAGCCGCTCCTGCACCTTGGCGATCGTGTCCGTGAGCAGCGCCACGCCGCGGAGTGCGAAGTACTCGCACTCCAGCGGGATGATCACCGAGTGCGCCGCGGTGAGGGCATTCAGGGTGAGCAGGCCCAGCGACGGCTGGCAGTCGATGATCATGACGTCGTAGTCGGCCATCGCCGGCTGCAGCGCCCGGTACAGGCTCTGCTCCCGCGCGACCTCGTTGACCAGCTGGACCTCGGCCGCGGCCAGGTCGATGTTGCAGGGCAGCAGGTCCAGGCCGTCGACGTTCGTCTTGAGCAGGACGTCCTCGAGGCGCGTCCCGCGCTCCATGAGCAGGTTGTAGATCGTCACGTCGAGTTCGTGGGGGTTGATCCCCAGACCGACGGAGAGCGCACCCTGCGGGTCGAAGTCGACGAGCAGGACGCGGCGGCCGTACTCGGCCAGCGCGGCGCCCAGGTTGATGCTCGACGTGGTCTTGCCGACCCCGCCCTTCTGGTTGCACATGGCGATGACGGTGGCCGGGCCGTGGTGCTCCAGCGGCGGCGGCTCCGGGAAGTGCGGCAGCGGACGGCCCGTCGGGCCGAGCTTGCCGGCTGACTTGCTCGGCTCGGCGGCCTCGGTCGGCTCGGCGGTCACGGTCGGCGCCGCGTGGGTCGACTCGACGCCGAAGACCGGGTCCTCGGCGAGGGCCTCCTGGTCGACGTGACTCGACGGACGGTTCGGGGACCAGCGGTCCTTGGGGACCACGGCCCGTGCCGTCGGCAGGGGCGGGAACGACTCGTCGGCCCGTGCGGTGGCGGCGAATCGCGATCCGAACTTCTCCGTCATGTGCTGCCGACTTTCTCCGCGAGGGCACTGGTCGTCCCGTTCAGGGTCCACCACTGCAGGTGCAGTTCCGCGGCACCGGCGCGGCGTGTCGCGAGGGTCCTTGACAACGTCCTCGCATTGTGTTGCCGGTGGGGCTGATGTTACTCGAGTGACGATTCAGCGGGCCCGCGGGTGGGAGCTGGCGTAGACCTCGCGGAGGCGGTCGACGGTCACCAACGTGTACAGCTGGGTGGTCGCTACCGAGGCGTGCCCGAGCAGTTCCTGGACGACGCGGACGTCGGCGCCGCCGTCGAGCAGATGCGTCGCGAACGAGTGCCGCAGGGTGTGCGGCGAGACCTCGACGTCCAGCCCCGCCGCCTTCGCCGCGGCGGCGAGGACGGCCCACGCGCTCTGCCGCGAGAGCCGCCCGCCGCGGGCATTGAGGAAGACCGCCGGGATGCCCTTCCCGGCCGCGTTCAGCACCGGCCGACCCTGGACGAGGTACCGGTCCAGCGCCGCCAGGGCGTAGCTGCCGAGCGGCACGATCCGCTCCTTGCCGCCCTTGCCGAGCAGACGGACCGTGCGTGAGTCCAGGTCGAGGTCGTCGACGTCGAGCCCGACCGCCTCGGAGATCCGCGCCCCGGTGCCGTAGAGCAGTTCGAGCAGGGCCGAGTCCCGCGTCGTCAGTTCGGTGCGCGCGCCCTTGCCCGCCGCCTCGATCAGCGCCTGCACGGCCTCGAGCGGGATCGCCTTGGGCAGCCGCTGCGGACGCTTCGGCGGACGGACCGGCCGGGCCGGGTCGACCGTCGCCATCCCCTCCCGCACCACGAACTTGTGGAAGCCGCGAACGGCGATGACCGCCCGCGCCGCCGAGCTCGCCGACAGCGGCGGGTGCTCCTCGTCGCCCTGACGCAGCCGGGCGAGGAAGTCACTGACGTCCGACTCGGTGACCGCGGCGACGTCCGCGATCCCCCGGTCGTGCAGGACCGTCGCATAGCGGTTCAGGTCGCGGCGGTAGGACAGCAGTGTGTTCTGCGCCAGGCCGCGCTCGACCGCGAGATGGTCGAGGTAGCCCCGCAGCGCCAGCCCGACCTCGGTAGTCATGGGAGACAGGACTACCGGGTCGGACTGACATAACCACTGCGGCGCGCCGGTGTGAGCGCTCCCGTGTCAGCTCCGGGGTCAGCTCCGGGGTCAGCGCTCGGAGCGCCCGTCGACGACGTCGCGACCCGCGCCGCCGATGAGCTGGTCGCGGCCCTTGCCGCCGTAGAGGACGTCGGCTCCCTTACAGCCGC
This sequence comes from Sporichthya polymorpha DSM 43042, assembly GCF_000384115.1. NCBI lineage: Bacteria > Bacillati > Actinomycetota > Actinomycetes > Sporichthyales > Sporichthyaceae > Sporichthya > Sporichthya polymorpha. Next base: position 4,369,096 of record NZ_KB913029.1, on the reverse strand, counting down.
GGAGCACATCACGGCCTCGGTCGCCGCGCAGGACGTCGTCGCCGCGCCCGCCGATCAGCGTGTCGTTCCCCGCGCCGCCGTCGACGACGTCGTGCCCGGACCCGCCCCGGACCGTGTCGTTGCCCCCGTAGCCGTAGATGACGTCGTTGCCGCCCTTGCCGTCGATCACGTCGCCGAACCTGGAGCCGCAGATCACGTCGTCCCCGGGGGTGCCGACGATGGTGCGCGGGCCGGTGGCCTTGCGCTGGTCGAGCGCCCCGGAGCAGCCCGGGCCGCTGCTCGACCCGCCGGGTCCGGCGGGCCCGGCCGGGCCCTGCGGACCGGCCGGTCCGGCCGGCCCGGCCGGACCGGTGTCGCCCTTGTCGCCCTTCGGTCCCTCGAGGGACGCGGCGCGATAGGCGATCCGGACGACGCCGTTGCCGGCCCGCACGCCCGAGTCGTTCTGCGCGGAGCCGAGCTCGGCGATCGGGGCGACGTAGCCACTGCCGCCGGCACCGCCACCACTGCCCAGGAAGTCGGACGCGCCGCCACCGCCGCCCGCGAACCCGGCGCCGCCACCGCCGCCGCCGGTGGCGCCGAGGAGGGCGTTGGCGCCGGGACCGCCGAACTCATCCGTGCCGGACCCGCACGGGGGTAACCCCACGCCGCCGGCGCCGCCGAAGGGGCTGCCCGCCGTGCCGCCCTGCGCGGCGCCGATCGCCCCGGGCGCCGACCCGTTCGCGCCGGCACTGCCCCCGCCGGCGCCTCCGTCGACGGCGCTCCCGCCGCCGCCACCCCCGCCGACCACGATGCGGTCGGTCGCCGCCGTGCCGCCGAGCCGCACGTCGGAGGCGCCGCCCCCGCCGCCGCCGCCGAATTCGAGGAAGCCGTAGCCGCCGGTCCCGCCGCCGTTGAGACCGCCGGGAGACCCGACGCCGTTCACTCCGTTGCCGCCCGCTCCCCCGACCCGGACGTGCAGAACGGTGTTCGGGGCGACGGCGAAGATGCCCGCGCTCAACCCGCCCAGTCCGCCGGCCGTGGCCGCGCCGCCCGGGGCAGCGCTGCTGCCACCCTGCGCCCCGGCGGCCGTGATCTGGACACTGGTGACGCCGGCGGGAACGACGAACTCGTAGTCGGCCACCGTTGGATCGGTGTAGACGCAGGTGATGAGGCCGTACAGGTCCGTCGTGCTGCAGGCGCCCGCGGTCGCGGCGTGCGCGCTGGGCGCCGCGACGGCGAGGCCGCCGGCGGCCAGGGCGAAGACGGCCGCGATGCCGCGGGCGGTGTTCAGGCGTGCGGAAGTTCGTGAGGTGTCCATGACGACCCTTCGGCCGCCCGCCGCCGCAGCTGAGGGAACCTCAGCCCAGGACGTCGGTCAACGGGGTCGCCGGGAGGACGTGGGCCTCGGCGACCGGACCGTAGACGACCTGCCCGGCGTGGGTGTTCAGGCCGAGGGCGAGGGCGGGGTCCCGGCGGGCGGCGTCGCGCCAGCCGAGGTCCGCGATCTCGAGCGCGTAGGGCAACGTCACGTTAGTGAGGGCGTAGGTGGAGGTGTGCGGGACCGCGCCCGGCATGTTCGTGACGCAGTAGAAGATCGAGCCGTTCGCCTCGTAGGTCGGATCGCCGTGGGTGGTGGGCCGCGAGTCCTCGAAGCAGCCGCCCTGGTCGATGGCGATGTCGACGAGCACGGTGCCCGGCTTCATCGCGGCGACCAGGTCGCTGCTGATCAGCTTCGGCGCCCGGGCGCCGGGGACGAGGACGGCGCCGACGACGAGGTCGGCGTCGAGCACGGCCTTCTCGATCTCGTAGGAGTTCGACGCCACCGACTGCACGTGGCCCTGATAGATCCGGTCGGCCTCGCGCAGCTTGGCGATGTTCTTGTCGAGCAGCAGGACCTCGGAATGCATGCCGACCGCGATCGCCGCAGCGTTCATCCCGGCCACGCCCGCTCCGATCACGACGACCTTGGCGGCGTAGACCCCGGACACCCCGCCCATGAGCACACCGCGGCCGCCGCCGGGGCGCATCAGGTGGTACGCCCCGGCGAGCGGGGCGAGCCGGCCGGCGACCTCGCTCATCGGGTACAGCAGCGGCAACGACCCGTCGGGCAGCTGGACGGTCTCGTAGGCGATCCCGGTGGTGCCGGCGGCGAGCAGCGCCTTCGTGCACTCCGCCGACGCGGCGAGGTGCAGGTAGGTGAACAGCACCTGGTCAGCGCGCAGCCGCCCGTACTCCTCCGGGACGGGCTCCTTGACCTTGAGGACCATCTCCCCCGTCGCCCAGACGTCGTCGGCGGTGGGCAGGACCCTCGCGCCGGCCGCCACGAAGTCGGCGTCGGAGATCGACGACCCGGCCCCGGCGTCGTGCTCGACGAACACCTCGTGTCCGTGCCGGACGAACTCGTGGACCCCCGACGGCGTGATCGCCACCCGGTACTCGTGCTCCTTGACCTCGCGCGGCACGCCGATCCTCATGGCGGTCAGCCTAGGAGGCCCGCGGGGGGCGTCTGGCGAAAGGAGACATGGACTCACCGCCCCCGGGGGCCTAGCGTCGGTCGCGGCCAGCCCGCAATGGCGCGAGGAGGCGCAAATGAAGGTCTCGATGGTCCACCTGATGCCGCATCGGGAACTCCCGGAGGACTTCACCGAGCGGTACAAGTCCGTGTGGGTCACCCCGCCCTGGCACGAACTCGTCCCGGAGCCGGAACGGATCTCCCAGTACTACAACCACTCGATGGACGAACTGATCCACGCGGCCCGGTCGGGCTACGACGCGATCGGTGTCAACGAGCACCACCAGAACGCCTACGGCTTCATGCCGAACCCGAACCTGATCGGCACCTCGCTCGCCCGCGAGACCAACGACCTCGACGTGGGCATCCTGCAGATCGGGTCGACGCTGCCGAACACGCAGCCCGCGATCCGGATCGCCGAGGAGTACGCCCTGCTCGACATGGTCTCCGGGGGACGCCTGATCGCCGGCATGCCGGCCGGCACCTCGATGGACGCCAACCAGTGCATGGGCATCCCGCCGATCGAGCAGCGCGAGCGCTACTACGAGGCGCACGAGCTGATCCTCAAGGCGTGGCAGGCGAAGGAGACCTTCGCCTTCAACGGCCGCTACAACCAGCTGCCGTCGGTGAACATCTGGCCGCGTCCGCTGCAGGACCCGCACCCGCCGGTCTGGATCCCGGGCCTCGGCTCGCTGTCGACGTGGAAGTTCGCGGCGAAGCACAACCACAACTACTGCATGCTCTCCTTCTTCGGCTCCCAGCTCGGCAAGAAGGTGATGGACGGCTTCTGGCACTTCGTCGACGAGGAGGGCCTGGACCGCAACCCCTACCGCGCCGGGTTCGCGCAGATGGTCTGCGTCGCCGACACCGACGCGCAGGCGGAGAAGCTGTTCAGCAAGCACATCCGCTACTTCTTCGACAAGTGCATGCACGTGCCGCTCCCCTGGTGGGGTCTGCCCGGGCACCTCGACCACGCCAGCCTCGCCAACGGCATCCGCAGCGGGTCGGCCATCCGCCAGATGGAGATCATGGCCAACTTCAAGAACTTCACCTACGCCGACTTCGTCGACAAGGACATCGTCATCGCCGGCAGTCCGGCCACCGTCGCCGACAAGCTCGTCGGTGCGGTCAAGGATCTGCGGGTCGGAAATCTGATAGTGCTTCAACACATCGGATCGATGCCGCACGAGTTGACCAAGGACTCGATCTCGCTGTTCTGCCAGGACGTCCTGCCCAAGCTGCGGGACATCTGGGACGACGAGGGATGGGTCAACCACTGGTGGCCGGCCAAGCTCCGCGGTCCGCGAGCGGCCTGAGCGGCGAGGGAGAAACGACGATGCAGCACTCTTCCGTCCACGACGTCCAGACCCGCGACATCGAGGTCTGGGACGGCGACGTCCGCACTCAGGTCCTTGTGGCCGGCGACGGTCCCCCGCTCGTGTTCCTGCACCCGGTGCTCGGGCTGCAGTGGGACCCGTTCCTCGACACGTTGGCGCAGAGCCACACGGTCTACGCGCCCTATCTGCCCGGCACCGCGCCCGGCGAGCCGGACGCGCACAAGCCGATCACCGACAACTACGAGCTGACCCTCGTCTACGAGGAGATCCTCACCGCGTGCGGGATCTCGTCCGCGGCCGTCGTCGGGCACTCGTTCGGCGGGATGGTCGCGGCCGACCTCGCGGCGACCTTCCCCGACCGCGTCAGCTCGATGGTCCTGCTCTGCCCGATCGGGCTCTGGACCGACGGCCGGCCGTTCCAGAACCCGTACCTGCTCGAGCTGCCCGAGCTCGCGGCCGCGGCCTTCGCCGACCCGGCCGGTCCGGTCGCGCAGGCGGCGCTGGCGATGCCCACGGACCCGGAGGTCCTCGGCGAGGTCCTCATCGCGCTGCAGTGGGCGATGGGTGTCGCGGGCAAGTACTGGTGGCCGATCCCGGACCGTGGCCTGAGCCGGCGCATCCACCGGATCACCGCGCGCACCCTGGTGATCTGGGGCTCGGAGGACAAGATCATCTCCCCCGAGTACGCGCACGACTTCGCGCGGCTGATTCAGAACGCGCGGGCCGAGGTGCTCTCCGACGCCGCCCACGTCCCGCAGCTCGAGCGGCTCGACGTCGTGGGCCCGATGGTGACGGAGTTCCTCGCGGGCTGAGTCCTCAACTTCTGCGGCGCGGCGCGGGTGTCCGGCCGCCCGGATGGGCGCGCCGCGCCGCAGAAGATGCGAGGTGGCGGCGACGCGGGGGACTAATTTCGCCGGGTGGCCGCCGAGATCCCGGTCTTTCGCCCCCTCGCGCTCGCGATCGTGCTGGGGTGCGCCGCCGTGACCGTCGCGGAGTCCGACGCGTCCCCGGAGAAGCTTCCGACCGCCTGCACCCAGGTCGACGCGCGGCTGGTCTCGTGCCTGTACGCGACCCCGTCCAACTCCCCCGTCGGCTTTCGCGTCCCCGAGGGCGTCGAGTCGATCACGATCACCACGCGCGGTGGCACCGGCGGGCCGGGCGCGTCCGGTGGCCGCGGCGGCCGGGCCGGGGTGGTCACCGCGACGCTCGCGCTGCCCGTGGGCACCGCGCTCGACCTGTACGTCGGTGCCCGCGGTGAGGCGGGCCGCATGCCCAGCGCCCGGCGTGAGCCCACCGGCGGTGTCGGGGGCGTCGGCGGCGGTGCCCGCGGCGGCGGCGTCACGACCGACACCGGGGCCGGGGGCGGCGGCGGCGGTGGCGGCACCTTCGTCATGTACGCCGGCCAGGACCCGACCGACGCGTCGACCGCTCCCCTGCTCGCGGCCGGGGGCGGCGGCGGGGGCGGCGGCCGGGCCGTGGGCGCGGGCTTCGGTGAGCGCGGACCCGACGGACTGAACGGCGGCGACGCCGGCGGCGCGGCCGGGCGTCACGAGGGCAAGGACGGCCGGGGGGCCCGGAAGGCCGCGGCGGTCGCCAAGGGCGGCGGCGGGGGCACCGACCTCGACGGCGGCCTCGGCTCGATGGCCACCCGCTACTCGACCCCGGCCGGCGGCGGCGGGAAGGGCGTCGGCGGTGCCGGCGCGAACGCCGCGGGTCTTGGCGCCGGCGGCGGTGGTGGCGGTGGCTTCTACGGCGGTGGCGGTGGCGGGGCCGACGGTGGTCCGCACGCCACGTCCCCACCCGGCCTCGGCGGCGGTGGTGGCGGCAGCAGCTTCGCCGACACCCGGGTCGCGAAGTCGGTCCGGTTCTCCCTCGGTCCGGCCGGCCTCTTCCAGGACGGCGTCGTCCAGGTGACGTTCGTGCCGCCGGCCGCGGCGCCGGAGTCCTCCGTCCCCGAGGGGACGCCGCAGTGCGCGGGCAAGCTCGCGACCAAGGTCGGCACCCCCGGATCGGACCGGATCGTCGGCACCCCGGGAGACGACGTCATCGTCGGCCGCGGCGGCGCCGACGAGATCGACGGCAAGGGCGGCCGCGACGTGATCTGCGGCAGCGCCGGCAACGACACCGTCCGCGGCGGCCCCGGCGACGACGTGATTCTCGGCGGCCCCGGCCGCGACCGCGGCCTCGGCGGCCCCGGCCTCGACTCCTTCGACGGCGTCGAGGAGATCAGCTACTGACGCGCACTGCCGCGTGACCGCGTGTCAAGAAAGGGTGACACCCCTTACTGCGCAGTAAGGGGTGTCACCCTTTTTTGACAGCTCAGGCGGGGCGGTCGCGCCAGGGGGCGGTGGCGGGGCGGAGGGAGCCGGTCCCGTCGGTCGTGAGGACGTTCTGGAGGGCGAGGGAGCCCATGACCACGAGCGGGTTGTGGAGGCGGCCGCCGAGGACGCCGGAGACGACGTCGGGCAGGGGGACCCAGCGGAGCTCCATGTCCGCCTCCTCGTGGACGGCGGCGCGGCGGTCGCCGTCGCTGGGACGGACGTCGCGGGCGAGGTAGATCCGGACGGCCTCGTCGCTGATGCCCGGCGAGGTGTAGGCGTCGAGCAGGACGCGCCAGTCGCGGGCCTGGAGGTGGGTCTCCTCCTCGAGCTCACGCTTCGCCGCGGCCAGCGCCGACTCGTTCTCGTCGAGCAGGCCGGCCGGGAACTCCCAGAGCCGGCGCTGGATCGGGTGGCGGTACTGGCGCAGCATCAGGACCTTCGGGGTGTCCTCGGAGTCGTCGAGGACGAGGATGCCGACCGAGCCCGGGTGGACGAGTACGTCGCGCTTGGCGACGAGGCTGCCCGGCATGGCGACCTCGTCGACGCGCATCGACACGACGCCGCCGGTGAAGGCGGTGGTCGAGTCGAAGACCTTCCAGGCGTCGTCGGTGTCGGCGAGGGGAGCGCCGGACGAACTCAACGGGCCACCGCGTACTCGGACTGCTGCGGCGGGTTCGAGCGCTCCTTGCGGCGCACGAGCCCGGCCTCGATCAGACCGGCGAACAGCGGGTGCGCACGGGTCGGGCGGGACCGGAACTCCGGGTGCGCCTGCGTCGCGACGAGGAAGGGGTGGACGTCCCGCGGGAGCTCGACGTACTCGACGAGCCGGCCGTCGGGCGACGTGCCACCGAAGACCAGCCCGGCGCGCTCGATCTGCGCGCGGTAGTCGTTGTTGACCTCGTAACGGTGGCGGTGCCGCTCGGAGACGTACGGCTCGCCGTACAGGTCGCGGACGATCGAGCCCTCGGCGAGCTTCGCCGGGTACAGGCCGAGCCGCATCGTGCCGCCCATGTCGCGTTCGCCGGCGACGACGTCGCGCTGGTCGGCCATCGTCGCGATCACCGGGTGCTGCGCGGCCGGGTCGAACTCCGCGGAGTTCGCGCCCTCGAGCCCGGCGATGTCGCGCGCGTACTCGATCACCACGCACTGCAGCCCCAGGCACAGGCCGAGCAGCGGGATCTTGTTCTCGCGGGCGTACTTGATCGCGCCGATCTTGCCCTCGATGCCGCGCACGCCGAACCCGCCGGGGACGCAGATCGCGTCGCAGTCGTCGAGCTGGGCCGCGGCCCCCTCCGGGGTCTGGCACTCGTCCGAGGGCACCCAGCGGATGTGCACCTTCGCGTCGTGCGCGAAGCCGCCGTGACGCAGGGCCTCGGTCACCGACAGGTACGCGTCGGGCAGGTCGATGTACTTGCCGACCAGGCCGACCGTGACCTCGTTGGCCGGCTTGTGCACCCGGCGGAGCAGGTCGTCCCAGGCCGTCCAGTCGACGTCGCGGAACGGCAGGCCCAGGCGCCGCACGACATAGGCGTCGAGGCCCTCGGCGTGCAGCACCTTCGGGATGTCGTAGATGGAGGGGGCGTCGACGGCGGCCGCGACGGCCTCCTGGTCGACGTCACACATCAGCGAGATCTTGCGCTTGATGCTGGCGCTGATCGGACGGTCGGATCGGCACACGATCGCGTCGGGCTGGATACCGATGCTGCGCAGCGCCGCGACCGAGTGCTGGGTCGGTTTGGTCTTCAGTTCGCCGGACGGGCCGATGTAGGGCACGAGCGAGACGTGGAGGAAGAAGACGTTGTCGCGGCCGACCTCGTGCCGGACCTGACGCGCGGCCTCGAGGAACGGCAGCGACTCGATGTCGCCGACCGTGCCGCCGATCTCGGTGATCACGAGGTCGACGTTCTCGCCGCCCATGCGGCGGATGCGCGACTTGATCTCGTTGGTGATGTGCGGGATCACCTGGACGGTGTCGCCGAGGTACTCCCCGCGGCGCTCCTTGGCGATGACGGCGGAGTACACCTGACCCGTCGTCACATTCGCCGAGCCGTGGAGCTCCGTGTCGAGGAACCGTTCGTAGTGACCCACGTCGAGGTCGGTCTCGGCACCGTCGTCGGTGACGAAGACCTCGCCGTGCTGGAACGGATTCATCGTCCCGGGGTCGACGTTGAGATAGGGGTCCAGCTTCTGCATCGTGACCCGCAACCCGCGCTTGGACAGCAGGTTGCCGAGGGAGGAAGCGGTGAGTCCCTTACCGAGCGACGACGCAACGCCGCCGGTGACGAACAGGTGCTTGGTGATGTGCGGCGCGGCCATGGAACTCCAGCCTACGGGATCGGCGGGAGTGCCCCGTCGCGCCACTCACGATAAAGCGTGATCAACTCTGATTGCACCGCGGTTTCGTCGGGCCAGGCGGCGCTCCGGCGTCGGCCGGCCGCCGCCAGCTCCGCGGCCAGCCCGGGCTCGGTGAGCACCCGCCGGACGGCTCCGGCGAGGGCGGCCGGGTCCCCGGGCGGGACCAGCAGCGCGGCGTCGCCGACCAGGCCCGGGACCCCGCCGACGGCCGTCGCCACCAGCGGGACCCCGGCCCGCAGGGCCTCCTGCGCCACCAGCGCCCGGGCCTCCCAGGTGCTGGAGAGGACGACGGCGTCGGCGGCGCCGAGCAGGTCGGCGACGTCGCTGCGGGCCCCGAGCAGGCGGACGTCCAGCCGGTCCCGGGCGATCTGCGCGGCCAGGTCGTCGGCCAGCGGCCCGTCCCCCGCGATCACGAGGACCGGTGCCGGGTCCTCCTCGGCCCAGCGGCGCGCGGCGGCCAGCATCGTCGGGTAGTCCTTCTGCGGGGCCAGACGCCCGACGGCGAGCAGCAGGGGCCGGTCCGTCGCGCCGAGCTCGGCGCGGACCTCGGCGGGCTCCCGCGCCGGCGGCGGCAACGGCGGCGCGGCGACGGGTCCGAGCCGGGCGTGCCGGGCGCCGAACCGCCGGGCGCGGGCGACGAGGTCCTCGGAGGCTCCGAGCGTCAGGTCGGCGCCCCGCGCCGCGACCGTCTCCAGGCCGTGCTGCAGGGCGCGGCGCGCTCCTGCGACCACCGGGACGTTGTGCCACGTGACGACCAGCCCGGGGCGCGGCCGGGCGCCGGCCGTTCGGCCCCGGGCGCGAGTGGCCGCGCGCGCGGCGATCGCGACCCCGGCCGCCCGGAGGCCGTGCGCGTGGACCACGGTCGGACGCCAGGAGGTGATCGCGCCCGTCAGCGCGCGGACGGCGGCGACATCCCGGGGGCTCGGTGCTCCCCCGATCTCAACGACGTGGAAGACCGCCCCGGCCCGGCTGAAGCCGAAGTCGAGGTCGCCCTGTTCCGGCCCCGCGACGGCGACGGGGATCCCGGCCGCCACCAACCCCTCGACGACCGAGAGCACGTGCCGCCCGATCCCCCCGGTGCTCCCGGCGAGCACGAGCAGCACTCGCGGCGCGGTCATCGCGGCGCTCCACCCCCACTGGAGATGTCATCTCCAGTGGGGGTGGCGGCGGGGCGGAGGTGCGCGCGGACCGCGAGGAACGTCCCCCGGTCGCCGAGGGCGACGACGGCGAGCAGGACCGTCCCGGCGAGGGCGGCGCAGGCGGCGGTGCCGAGCAGGCCGCCGACGAACCCGGCGTCGTCGAACCGCGCGCCGAGCGGGGCCCCGACGGCGGCGCCCGCGAGCCCGCCGAGCAGGGCCGTCGCCGCGGTCCGGGGCAGGCCGGCGACGGCCGCCCGGCCGGAATGGTGCACGACCGCGACGAGGAGCAGACCCGCGGCCACCGTCATGCCGATCGCGTTGCCGATGCCGAGCGCGAGCACGGTGTGCCGGTCGGCGACGGCGGCCACGAGCGCGACGTCCGCGACCACGACCACCGCCCACCCCGTCGTCGCGGCGCGGGCGGCGGCGCGGGCGTGGTGACCGGCGTAGAGGACCCGCGTCAGGTGCGCGACGAGCCCGTAGCCGACCAGCCCGGGGGCGAAGGCCGCGATGCCCGCGGCGAGCGACTCGGGGTCGTTCGAGCCGCCGTTGGAGGCGAACACCCGCGAGGCCGGGACGGCGGCCGCGGCGACCAGCGCGGCCCCGGTGGCGGCGGCGACCAGCACCGCCCGCGTCGTGCCCGCCGTGAGCCGGGCCAACCGCTCGGCTTCCCCCGCCTCGGCCGCGGCGGCGAGGCGCGGGAACGCGCTGGTCGCGATCGGCACGGCGAGCACGGCGTACGGCACGAGGTAGACCGCCCACGACCACACGTAGGCGGTCAGGGCCCCGGGGTCGCCGGCGTGGTTGGCGAGCAGGGCGATGACGACCAGCGCGCCCTGCTGGGCGAGCAGCACCGCGAGACCCGCCCCGGCCAGGCGCCGTACCTGGGGCAGCACGCCGGGCGGGAACGTCAGCGTCGGCCGGACGCTCACGCCGGCGGAGCGGATCGGCACGGCGACCGCGATCGCCATCGCCACGACCCCCAGCGTCGTGCCCACCGCGAGAGCGGCCTCGGCCGAACGCGGCACGGCGTCCGCGGCGCGCTCGCCGTCGGCCAGCGCGACGAACGCGAGGTACGCCCCGATGACGACGACGCTCGAGACCAGCGGCGCCGCGGCGGCCGCGAGGAACCGGCGGTGGGCCTGCAGGGTGCCGCCGAGGACGACCGCCAGGCCGTAGCAGATCAGCTGCGGGGTGAACATCAGCAGCATCCGTGTCCCGGCGTCGACGGCGCCGGGGCAGTCGACGTCGTCGCCGAGCAGGAACCGCACGACCGGCCGCGCCAGCAGCGCGAGCAGCAGGCTGACGGGGACGAGCAGCGCGAGGGTCCACGACAGCAGCGCGGACACGGTGCGGTCGACGGCGGCGCGGTCGGAGCGCGCCACGGCCCCGGCGAGGACAGGGACCACCGCCCCGGCGAGCGCTCCCCCGGCGACCACCTCGAACAGGACGTTCGGCACCAGGTTCGCGGTGTTGTACGCGTCGGCGAGGCAGCCGCCGCCGACGGTCTTGGAGAACACGACCCACCGGCCGAGCCCGACGACGCGGGCGACGACGGTCACCACCGCGACCGTGACCGCCCCGCCGATCAGGCCGGCGGCGAAGCCCCGGGCCAGTGAGGGCGGCAGCGGCGGAGGGGGCGACGGCGCGGCCGGGTCGCTCACGTCGCGGTCGGGTGGGGCACGCGGCCGAGTTCGTCGAACCAGCGCAGCGGCGGGGTCGCGGCGATGACGCGGGTGAAGCTGATCCTCTCGCTGGCGGCGGTCAGGGCGGCGAGCCCCGCGAGGTGGACGAGGCGGCCGCGCGTGGAGTGGCGGAGCAGGACGGCCGTGCCGAGCGCGGCGCCGAGCGCGTTGGCCCCGGCGTCGCCGAGCATGGCCTCCTCGCGCAGGTCGGGCGGGAGCAGCCCGGCGGCGGCGCCGAGCGGCCCGGCGAGCAGCGCACCGGACGGGCCGCCGGCCGCGACCAGCGGCGCGTGCAGCAGTCCGAACTTCAGCGCGCGGCCCGGGCGCAGGTCGAACAGGTTGGCCAGGTTCGCGTACCCGGCGACGACGGCGCCGCCGAGCAGCGCGTCCCGGGGGCGCGCGGAGACCAGCGCCGCGGCGGCGAGCGAGGTCAGCCCGATCCCGCCGGCCTTGACCGCGCCGCTGGTGAGCCGGCCCTCCCGCAGCGCGGCGAAGTGCCCCGCGAACCCCTTGGCCTGCTGGGTGCGCAACCCGCCGAGGTCGTCGTACGCGCCGATCGCGCCGGCGCCGAGGATCGCGATCGTCCCGGCCGCGCGGGCCGGAGCCGGCAGGCCCGGGGTGAGCGCGACGGCTGCCGCGGCGCCGACGGTGTAGGCCGGTCCTTCCAGCAGCGTCAGGCTGCGGCCCCGGTGGTTGATGCGCTCCCAGCGGCGGTCGGACCCGAGGCGGCGCTGGGCGGCGGCGTACGCACTCTGCGCGGCGAGGGCGCCGAGTCCGGCGGCCAGGCCGGTCGAGCGAACGGTGGATCGGGTGCTCATCGTCTCCCCGGCGTGGGTTCGGGCGGCAGCGGGGCGTCCGAGTCGGTCGCCGCGCCATAGTGTCCGGCCCCGCCGCTCATCTGCTCGACGAGGGCGAACACCAGGGCCATGCGGCCGAACACGGCCTCGACGGTGTCGACGGTGCTGATCGTGCGGCGTGTGGTGTTGTCCTTGCGGATCGCCGCCATCACCCCGCCGGTCGCGGCCTTCGTCGGCGCCGCGACGACGACGCCGTTGCCGGCCGCGTCCAGCGCCGCGGCGAGCGCGGGGATGCCGCGGGCGACGCGGTCGGGCGTCGTCGGTGTCGGGTCGGCCGGGGTCGCGAGCAGGATGACGGCGAGGTCGGCGCGGTCCGCGAGGTTGTTGCGGGAGAGGAAGCCCCCGCGGTCGAGCTGCTCGAGGAACGTCTTCGCGGTCGGCGCGACCGCACGGTCCGCCCCGCCCTTGGTCAGCAGCGCCCCGGCCAGCTGGACCGCGGCCGGCTGCCCGCGCAGCTCGGGGATCGCGTGCTTGCGGACGATCTCCTCGCGGGCCCGCGCCGTCGCGGCGCCGTCGCCGTCGTCCTCGTCCGTGGCGAACCAGTTCTCGGAGATGCCGAGCCGGCCGGTCACCCGGGCGCCCGCCTTGCCGAGGATCTCGGTGAGCCCGTCCGCGTCCCCGCCGGCCGCGCCGGGCATCGTCACCAGCAGCACGCGCTGCCCGGCGAGGCGTCCGGTGAGCAGGCGCTCGTCGAGGGCGTCGAGGTAGCTGTTGCGGTACGCGACCTCGTTGCGGGCGGTGTCGAGGTCCCGGCGCAGGTTGTCCTTCTCGGTCTGCTGCTGGGAGATCGTCGAGCGCTGCGAGTCGATCAGCGACTGGTTCAGGAGGGAGCTGCCCACGAGGATGCCGGTCGCGAGCGCCATGAAGACAGCGATCAGCGACACCAGGTGGTAGCGGAAGGAGACCACAGGACGATCTTGCCGCCTACACCTTGTCGCTCAGCCAGTAGGTGAAGTCGCCCCACTGGTCGGAGAGGGTCGTACCGATCGCGCGACCCGACGGCGAGGCCGTGAACGCCACGATCATGGTGATCAGACAAGCGAGCAGCAGGAACCCCAACTGCCAGTTGCTGACCCGCGAACGGTAGAGCCGGGACACGCCCTTCGCATCGACGAGCTTGCCGCCCACCCGCAGCCGGGTCAGGAACGTGCTGGCCATGCCGGCACGGCCCTTGTCGAGGAACTCGTCGAGCGTGGCGTGCGTGCCGACGGCGACGATCAGACTCGCGCCGCAGTCGTCGGCGAGCAGCATCGCGACGTCCTCGCTGGTGCCCGTGGCCGGGAACACGACCGCGTCCAGCCCGAGGTCCCGCAGGCGCTCGAGGCCCGGGGCGTGCCCGTCGCGGTAGGCGTGGACGACGAGCTCCGCGCCGCAGCAGAGAGCCCGGTCCGAGACCGAGTCCATGTCGCCGACGATCAGCTGCGGGGTGTACCCGGCCTCCAGCAGCGCGTCGGCACCGCCGTCGACGCCGATCATGACCGGCCGGTACTCCTGGATGTACGGCCGCAGCGTCGCGATGTCCTCGCGGTAGTGGTGCCCGCGGACGACGATCAGCGCGTGCCGACCCTCGAGGTCGGTGGTCAGGTCCGGGATGCCGACGCCGTCGAGCAGCAGCGAGTGCTCGCGCTCGAGGTACTCCATCGTGTTGGCGGCGAATGCACGCAACTGGTCCGAGAGCCCCTCGCGGGCCTTCTCCATCGCCTCGGCGACGTCCTCGGGGGTGCGCACCACCCCCTGGCCGACGGCGTCGCTCCCCCGGTACAGCGTCCCGCCCTCCAGCCGCAGGACCTCGCCCTCCACGACGAACTCGAGCAGATCCGCACCGGCGTCGTCGATCAGGGGGATCCCCGCCTGAAGCAGGATCTGCGGCCCGAGGTTCGGATAGCGGCCGCTGATGCTCGGGGCGGCGTTGACGACCGCCCGCGCGCGGCCGGCGACGAGGGCCTCCGCGCTGACCCGGTCCAGGTCCTCGTGGTCGATGACCGCGATCTCGCCGGGACGCAAGCGCTTGGTGAGGTTCTTGGTGCGTCGGTCGACCCGGACGACCGCGGAGACCCCGGGCTCGGAGTTCACCCGCGCCCGAGTCCGGTGCGACCACCTCATGAGGGGGATTCTCCCACGTCAGAGGCGGATCACCCCTGGCCCGCCGCGGCGAGGAGTTCCTCGGCGTGGGCCCGGGCGGCTGCGGAGTCCTCCTGACCGGCGAGCATGCGCGAGAGCTCCCGGACGCGGTCCTCCCCCTCCAGCACGGTCACCCCGGTCCGGGTGACGCGGCCGTCGTCGGCCTTGGCGACCAGCAGGTGCCGGTCGGCGAACGCGGCGACCTGGGGCAGGTGGGTGACGACGAGGACCTGCGAGGTCCGGGCCAGGGCGGCCAGCCGGCGCCCGACCTCGACCGCGGCCTTGCCGCCGACGCCGGCGTCGACCTCGTCGAAGACGAACGTCGGGACGGGGTCCGCCCCCGCGAGCACGACCTGCAGCGCGAGCATGATCCGCGAGAGCTCACCACCGGACGCCGAGCGCTGGATCGGCCGTGCCGGTGCCCCGGGGTGCGGCGCGAGCAGCAGCTCGACCTCGTCCGCGCCGTCGCGTCCGAACTCGGCCGGCGTCACCGCGACGGTGAAGGCCGCCTTCGGCATCGCGAGCCCGGCGAGCTCGGCCGTGACCGCCTTCGCGAGCCGGTCGGCGGCCTTCGTGCGCGCCTGGGTCAGCGCCGCGGCCAGCGTCGCGCGCTCGCCGTCGAGGCGGGCCTCCTCCGCGCGCAGCTCCTCGGTCGTGTCGCTGTCGGTGTCGAGCTCGAGCAGCCGGGCCGAGCCGACCTCGGCGTAGGACAGGACGTCGGCGATCGTCTCGCCGTACTTGCGCTGCAGCCGGCCGAGGTCGGCGAGGCGCTCCTGGGCGCTCTGCAGGCGCGCGGGGTCGACCTCGACCCCGGCGGCGTAGGACGCGAGGTCCGCGGTGACGTCGGTGAGCAGGTAGGAGATCTCGGCGACCCGCGAGGCGAGCGCCGTCAGCTCCGGGTCGTGGACGGACATCGCGTCGAGTGCGTTGCGGGCGTTGCCGACCAGCGTCGCGGCGTCGGTGCCGCTGCGCTCGGCATCGGTGAGCAGCAGGTCGTGCGCACCGGTCGCCGCGGCGCGCAGGGCGTCGGCGTGGGCGAGCCGCTCGATCTCCGCGGTGAGGCGGACGTCCTCGTCCGGCTCCGGGTGCACGGCCTCGATCTCGGCCAGGCCGAGGCGGAGCAGGTCGGCCTCCTGTGCGCGTTCCCGGGCGCGGCCGGTGATCTCGGCGAGCCGGGCGCGGACCTCCAGCAGCTGGTCGTGCGTGCGCCGGTAGGCGGTCAGCGCCCTGGTCACCGGGTCGCCGCCGTAGCGGTCGATCAGTTCGCGCTGCCGGGACGGGCGCAGCAGCCGCTGCTGGTCGTGCTGGCCGTGGACCGCCACGAGGTCCTCGGCGAGCTCGCCGAGCAGGCCCACCGGGGCGGACCGGCCGCCGACGTAGGCGCGCGAGCGGCCCTCGGCGGTGACCGTGCGGCCGAGGATGAGGACGTCCTCGTCGAGCTCTCCCCCGGCGTCGATCGCCCGGGCGGCGACCGCGGAGTCGGGCGCGACGCGGACGCGCCCCTCGAGCACGAGACGTTCGGCGCCGACCCGGATCAGCCCGGAGTCGGCCTTGCCCCCGAGCAACAGCCCGAGGGCGGTCATCACCATCGTCTTGCCCGCGCCGGTCTCGCCGGTCAGCACGGTGAGGCCGGGACCGAGCTCCAGCACGGCGTCCTCGATCACACCGAGCTCGCGGATCGCGATCTCCTCCAGCACCTGATGCCCCCTCAGGTTCCGGTGTCCGGGTCGTTCCGGTGCTCGGCGGCGCCTCGCCATCCGCGCACCGGCAGCTCGAACTTACGGACCAGCCGATCGGTGAACGGCGCCTGGTGCAGCCGCGCGAGACGGACCGGCACCGCCCCGCGGACGACCTCGACGCGTGCTCCGGCCGGCAGCGGCCACGTCCGGCGGCCGTCGACCCAGAGCACGCCGTGCGGCGTGTCGGACTGCACCTCCACCGCGAGCCGCGACCGTGGCGACACCACGATCGGGCGCGAGAACAGCGCGTGGGCCGAGATGGGGATCATCAGGAGCGCATCGACCTCGGGCCAGACGATCGGGCCGCCGGCCGAGAACGCGTAGGCCGTCGAGCCGGTCGGAGTCGCGCACACCACGCCGTCGCAGCCCCACCGGGACAGCGGGCGGCCGTCGACCTCGGCGACAACCTCCAGCATCCGGTCACGCGCCGCCTTCTCCACCGACGCCTCGTTCAGCGCCCAGGTCGAGGCGACGAGCTCGCCCTCGACCGTGACGGTGACGTCGATCGTCATCCGCTCCTCGACCGTGTAGTCGCGGGCGACGACGCGGTCGACGAGCTCGCCGAGCTCCTCGCGCTCGGCCTCGGCGAGGAACCCGACGTGACCGAGGTTCACCCCGAGCAGCGGGATCCCCGGGTCGCGGGCCAGCTCGGCCGCGCGGAGCAGCGTGCCGTCCCCGCCGAGGACCAGCGCGAGCTCGCAGCCCGCGGAGGCCGCCCCGTCGGCCGCGACGACCTCGACGTCGGGCAGCAGCAGCGCCTTGGCGTCCACCTCGGTGGCGTGGAGGGCGATCCCGGCCTCCAGCAACCGCGTCGCCGCCCGGCGCGCGGCGTCCAGGGCGTCCGGGCGACCCACGTGCGCGACCAGCAGCACCGTCCGCTGGTCCACCGGGCCTCCTGCGCTCACTGGGGTCCTGCCTCGATCGCCGCCGCCAGATCGGCGTCGTCCAGGGGCGGAGCGCCCGCGGCCATCCAGAGGAAGTATTCGACGTTGCCGCTCGGTCCGGGCAGAGGGCTCGCCGTGACCCCGCGGATCCCCAGGCCCAGTTCCGCCGCCGCGGCGGCGACCGACCGCACGGCCGCGGCCCGCAGCTCCGGGTCGCGGACCACCGCGCCGGCGGGCAGATTGGCCTTCCCGACCTCGAACTGCGGCTTCACCATCAGGACGAGGTCCGCCTCGGGCGCGGCGACCCCGGCGAGGGCCGGCAGCACCTTGACCAGGGAGATGAACGACAGGTCGGCCACGATCAGCTCGGGCGGCGGGTCCCCGGCCTCCTCGGGCGTGAGCGTGCGGACGTTGGTCCGGTCGCGGACGGTGACGCGTTCGTGCGACTGGATCGGCCAGGCCAGCTGGCCGTAACCGACAGCCACGGCGACGACGTGCGCCGCGCCCCGGCGGAGCAGGACGTCAGTGAACCCGCCCGTCGAGGCGCCTGCGTCCAGACAGCGGCGACCCTCGATCCGGGGCCCGCCGCCGGGTCGGGCGTCAAAGGCGTCGAGCGCGCCGGCGAGCTTGTGCCCGCCCCGCGAGGCGTAGTTGGGGTCGGACTCGTCCTCCGTGACCACGATCGGGTCCGCGGACTCCACCTGCGTGGCGGGCTTCGTCGCCGTCCGGCCCCCGACACTCACCCGGCCGGCCCCGATGATCTCGGACGCGTGCTCCCGCGACCGCGCCAGCCCGCGTCGCACGAGCTCCGCGTCGAGGCGCAACCTGCGCGGAGGCACCTCAGCCCTGGTCGAGGTTCGCCAGCGCGTCCTGCAGCCCGCGGTGCACCTCGTCGTAGACGGCCACGTGCTCGGCGGTCGGCAGCTGCTCGATCCCCGCCAGCTTGTTCAGGACCTCGTCCACCCGCGCGTCCCCGGTCTCCGGCAGGTCCGCCGCGGCCGCGATCTCCTCGACGAACGGCTCCGGCTCGTCCGGAATCCCCGCGGGCTCGTCGGCGGGGAACTCGTCGACCGGCCCCTGCTCCGCAGTGGAGATGTCATCTCCACGCTCGTCGGGGGTCTCGGCGGACTCCTCCTCCACGGCGGGGTCGGTCCAGGCGTCGGTCACGGCGGCCACGCTACCCGGAGCCGGGGAGATGTCGGCTCGGCGCCGTGCCGTAGGCGGCCTTGAACGCCCGGCTGAACACGGCGGGGTCGCTGAAGCCCCAGCGGCGGGAGATCTCCGCCACGCCGCCACGGCCGGTGACGAGGTCGTGGCGGGCGCGGTCGAGCCGCTCCGCCCGCAGCCACTGCCCGACCGTCCGGCCGGTCCCGGCGAACAGGCGGTGCAGGTGACGGGTGGAGATGAAGTGCGCCGCGGCGATCGTCTCCGGGGACAGGGCCGGGTCGGCGAGGTTCGCGCGTAGGTACGCCTCGATCCGGGCCCGCAGGCGGGCGTCCGCCGGCGGCGGGGCCGGGCGCACGGTCCCGGCCGCCGTGACGGCGAGCCCGGCGACGCGGCGCGCCAGGTCGGCCGCGTCGGCGCGCGGGTCGCGCGCGATCGCGGGCGCGTTGCCGGCGAGATCGCGCAGCATCCGGCTGACGACGCCGGAGAAGCCGTCTCCACCGGCGAGCTGACGTGCAGTCAGGTCGACGGCCTCGGTCTCGGTGAGGTCGACGGCGGCGCGGGGCCAGGTGAACACCAGCAGGCGCCAGGGATCGGTGCCGTGCCCGAGGTCCCAGGTGAAGGGCCGGTCGGTCTCGTACAGCGCGAAGTCGCCGGGGCGCAGCTCGCACTCGCGGCCGTCCTGCGTCAGGCGCGCGGCTCCCCCGGTGAGCAGGCCGATCTGGAACCAGCGCGTGGCGTCGGCGCGGGCCAGCGCAGCGGTGCGGTGCGCGGACTGCGGGATCGAGGCGACCTCCGCGACCCGCAGGTCGCCCAGCTCGACGGTCCGCACCTGGCCGCGGAAACCGTCCGGCCGGGGCGCGTCGACGTCGAGGGAGACGAAGTGGTCCCGGATCAGGTCGCGCCAGAGGTCGAGGCGTCCCGTGCTGGCGGGCGCCAGGTCGACGGTTGGGGCCACCGGGGTCTCCTCGCGGGATCTCCATCGAGGTGGTGCGACGTGGCGCCGAGATTACGACGGATGTCGCTCCACGTCATGGCCTGACGATGAGCACGGGGGAACGATGCCCGCACGAGGTGGCGCACCGCCTGGCGCCGCCGCGCTGTGGAGAGGTACGTCGATGACCGCTGTCCTGCCCGACTCCGAATCCGACACTGCCGCCCGGACCCGGACCGTGCGGGCCGCCTGCCCGCACGACTGCCCCGACACCTGCGCGATGCGCGTGACGGTGGTCGACGGCGTCGCCACCGAGGTCCGCGGGGACCCGGACCACCCGTTCACTCAGGGCGGTCTGTGCGTCAAGCTCAACAACTTCGTCGACACGGTGTACTCCCCCGGCCGCGTGCTGTACCCGATGCGGCGCACCGGCCCGAAGGGCAGTGGGCAGTTCGCCCGCATCAGCTGGGACGAGGCGCTCGACGAGATCGCGACCCGGTTCCACGAGATCGCGGACACCTACGGCCCCGAGGCGATTCTGCCCGCGAGCTACCTCGGCACCCAGGGCATCCTCAACGGGCTCAACGTCGGCGATCCGTTCTTCAACAAGCTCGGCGCGACGATCAGCGAGCGCACCTATTGCGACTCCGGGGCCTCGACCGCCTACGTCATGACGCTGGGCCCGGCCGCCGGTGTCGACCCGGAGAGCTTCGTCCACTCGAAGTTCATCCTGATCTGGGCCTGCAACCCGATCAGCACCAACCTGCACCTGTGGCCGTTCATCGCCGAGGCGCAGCGGCGCGGGGCGAAGGTCGTGGTCGTCGACCCGCTGCGCACGAAGACGGCCAAGCACGCGGACTGGCACATCCCGATCCGGCCCGGGACCGACACGGCGCTCGCGCTCGCGATGATGCACGTGATCATCGGCGAGGGCCTGCACGACGCCGACTACGTCGCGAACCACACCGTCGGGTTCGACGAGCTCGCCGAGCGGGTGCGGCAGTATCCGCCGGAGTGGGCGGCCGAGCAGACCGGCGTCCCCGCCGACGACATCCGCACGCTCGCGCGGGAGTACGCGACGACGCAGCCGTCGATGATCCGCATCGGCGTCGCGATCGAACGGCACGCGGGCGGTGGCCAGACGGTGCGCGCGCTGACCTGCCTGCCGGGTCTCGTCGGCGCCTGGCGGCGGCCCGGCGGCGGCATCCTCGCCCTGCCGCTGTGGGCGTTCCCGGTGAACTGGCCGGCCCTGCTCGGCGCGGAGCTGATTCGGCCCGGCACGCGCGTCGTCAACCAGTTCCTGCTCGGCCGCGCGCTGACCGGCGAGCTCGAGCTCGACCCGCCCATCCAGGCCCTGATGGTCTACAACACCAACCCGCTCGTGGTCTGCCCGGAGCAGGACAAGCTGCTGGCCGGGCTGGCCCGCGAGGACCTGTTCACGGTCGTCTCCGAGCACTTCCAGACCGACACCGCCGACTACGCGGACATCGTGCTGCCGGCGACGACCCAGCTCGAGCAGGACGACGTCATGTTCAGCTGGGGGCACTTCTACATCACGCGGAATAACCGGGCGATCGAGCCGCTCGGCGAGGCCATCCCGAACACCGAGCTGTTCCGCCGCCTCGGGCAGCGGATGGGCTTTCCCGAGCCCTACTTCACCCGCACCGACGACGAGATGATCGCCGCGGCGTTCGACTGGTCCGCCCCGCAGATGGAGGGCATCACGCCGGAGTCCCTCGCCACCGACGGCTGGGCCCGACTGCGGCTGCCCGACGCCGACTCCTACGCGCCCTACGCCGAGGGCGGGTTCCCGACGCCGTCGGGAAAGGTCGAGTTCACCGCGGCCGCGGCGGCCATGGGGAACTTCGTCCTCGGGCTGTTCCGGCAGGGCTCGGAGGAGCACCAGCCCGGGCAGGCGGTCGACCCGCTGCCGCACTGGATCCCGCCGCGCGAGTCCGCGTTCGGGCCGGACGCCGGGAACCGGCTCAACCTCGTCTCGCCGAAGTCCCACGCCTACCTGAACTCGAGCTTCGCCGACCAGCCGCAGCAGCGGCGAATCCAGGGCGAGCCCGCGCTGCTGATCCACCCGTCCGACGCCGCGGCGCGGAACATCGCCGACGGCGACGCGGTGCGGGTCCACAACGAGCGCGGGTCGTTCGTCGTCGTCGCCAAGGTGACGGACGAGACCGGTCCCGGCGTCGTCGCCGTCCACATGGGCGGCTGGCGCAAGCACGCGAAGGAGCTCGCCACGGTCAGCGCGGTGACCCCGTTCGAGTTCGCGGACCTCGGCAACGCCCCGACGTTCTCCGACACCTGGGTCGAGGTCGACCTCGCCTGACGGAGCGTCGCCGCCGGTGCCCTACTCGTCGGCCTTCTTCGAGGGCTCGCCGAGCAGGGTGCCGGCGTGGGCCTTCGCGGTCGGGTCCTGCCGGGTCTTGATCAGGCTGGCGACCGTCACGATCGTCAGCACGACGACGATGACGCCGAGGCTGACCGGCGTGCTGATCTGCGGGGCGTCGTGCCAGACGTCCTCGTGCAGCCAGTGCAGGACGAGCTTGACGCCGATGAAGCCCAGGATGATCGCGAGGCCGGTGGACAGGTACACCAAGCGGTCGAGCAGGCCCTTGACGAGGAAGAACAGCGCCCGCAGGCCCATCAGCGCGAAGGCGTTGGCCGCGAAGACGATGTAGGCCTCCTCGGTGACGCCGAAGACCGCGGGGATCGAGTCCAGGGCGAAGAGGAGGTCGATGGACCCGATCGCGATCAGCACGACGAGCAGCGGGGTGACCATTTTGCGGCCGTCGATCTTGGTGATCAGTTTCCCGCCGACGTACTCGTTCGTCACGGGCAGCAGGCGGCGCGCGGCCTTGACCACGCCGTTGTTCTCGATGTCCGGGTCCTCGTCACGGTGCCGGAAGAGCTGGACCGCGGTGAACAGGAGCAGGAGCCCGAAGAGCAGGAACATGAACGAGAACGCCGCCAGCAGGGCCGCGCCGGCCATGATGAAGATCGCGCGCATCGCCAGCGCCAGCACGATGCCGAACGTCAGCACCTTCTGCTGGTAGGCCTCGGGCACCGCGAACGTCGTCATGATGATGACGAAGACGAACAGGTTGTCGACGCTCAGGCTGTACTCGACGATGTAGCCGGCGAAGAACTCGGTCCCGTAGTCGCCGCCGTGCGCCATCGTGAACCAGATGCCGAACGCCACCGCCACGCCGACGTAGAAGATCGTCCACGCGATCGCCTCGCCGAACCCGACCTTGTGGGGTCGCAGCACGCCGAGAATCAGGTCGAAGGCCAGCAGGCCGACCACCAGGGCGACCGTCAGCGTCCAGGTGAGTCCGCTGATCTCCAGGTCCATGTGCGCCCTTCCTCGTCAGGACGCCGCTCGCCCTGCCTAGGAACCTACGACCCGGACCGCGGCAAGGTTCCGCTTGCCCCGGCGAAGTACGAGCCAATCCCCGTGAAGCAGGTCACTCGCCGCCGGAACGGCCGCCTCCTCGGTGACCTTGACGTTGTTCACGTAGGCCCCGCCCTCGGAGATGGTGCGGCGGGCGCTGTTGTTGCTCTTCTCCAGGCCGGTGGCGACCAGGAGCTCCGCCACGGTCGGCAGCGGCCCGCTGACGGTGGTGCTGGGGAGCTCGCCGAGCGCGGCGGCGAGGGTCGCGGCGTCGAGGTCCCGGAGCTCGCCGCGGCCGAACAGGGCCGAGCTGGCGAGCTGGACCGCGGCGGTCTGCTCGGCGCCATGGACGAGCGTCGTCAGCTCCTGCGCGAGGGCGCGCTGGGCCTCCCGGGCGCCCGGGCGCTCGGCGGTCGCCTTCTCCAGCTCCTCGATCCGCTCCTGAGGCAGGAACGTGAGGCACTTGAGGTAGCCGATCACGTCCCGGTCGTCGGTGTTCACCCAGAACTGGAAGAACGCGTACGGGCTCGTCAGCGCCGGGTCGAGCCACACCGTCCCGGACTCGGTCTTGCCGAACTTGGTGCCGTCGGCCTTGGTGAGCAGCTGAGTCGTCAGCGCGTGGGCCTTGCCCGCCTCGATCCGGCGGATCAGCTCGGCTCCGGCTGTGATGTTGCCCCACTGGTCCGAGCCGCCGATCTGCAGCGAGCAGCCGTGGCGGCGGTAGAGCTCGAGGTAGTCCATCGACTGCAGCAGGACGTAGCTGAACTCGGTGTAGGAGATGCCCACCTCGGAGTTCAGACGCTTGTCGACGGCGTCGCGCGCCAGCATCCGGTTGACCGGGAAGTGCTTGCCGATGTCGCGGAGGAAGTCGATCGTCGACAGCGACGCGGTCCAGTCGAGGTTGTTGACCATGAGCGCCGGGTTGTCGCCGGTGAAGTCGAGGAACGGCTCGATCTGGGCGCGGATCCTCCCGACCCACTCCCCGACGACGTCCTTGGTGTTCAGGCTCCGCTCGGACGTCTCCTTCGGGTCGCCGATCAGCCCGGTGGCACCCCCGACGAGCGCGATGACCCGGTGCCCGGCCTGCTGGAACCGGCGCAGCGTCAGCACCTGCACCAGATGCCCGACGTGCAGGCTCGGCGCGGTCGGGTCGAAACCGCAGTACAGCGTGACCGGGCCGGCCGCGAGCGCGGCGGTCAGGGCGTCGGGATCGGTGGTCTGCGCGACGAGGTCGCGCCAGCGGAGGTCGTCCAAGATGGTCACGGGGCGGAATTCTCTCACCGCGGGTTCCCCCGCTGCTTCCGAGTTCCGGCGCGGTACGCGCTGACGGTCGGGTCGTCGGCCAGCCAGAAGCGCCAGGGCCGCGTCGCCCCGGCGCTGACCCCGACCCGAGGGCCGGTGCGGATCTCCGCCCTCGGGGACGTGCTGCGCCGGACCCGGACCTCCCGCCCGGCGACGACGTCGGCCCCGTTGTGCTCCGGGCCGAGCCCGAGCGCCCGGACCAGGTTGGCCGGGCCCCGGGCCAGCGCGGTGTCGCGCGTCACGGCGGGGCGGTGGGTGCGGGCCACGTCGATCCCGTCGACGACCTCGCCCGCGCGCAGCAGGACCGCGGCGGCCGTGCCGTCCGGTCCGCAGACCAGGTTCGCGCAGTGGTGCATCCCGTACGTGAAGTAGACGTAGAGGTGTCCGGGTGGGCCGAACATCACCCGGGTTCGCGGGGTGAGGCCCCGGTAGGCGTGGGAGGCCGGGTCGTTGGCCCCGTCGTAGGCCTCGACCTCGGTCAGGCGGACCGCGACGGGGCCGGCGACGATCACCGCGCCGAGCAGGTCGGCGGCGACGTCGAGGACCGGGCGGTCGTAGAACGACCGGGGCAGGGTGTCGGAACGGGCCACCGGGGCACGTTATGGCAGTGCGGATACTCGTGACCGGGACGACCGGCTACATCGGCGGGCGCCTGGTCCCCCGCCTCCTCGACGCGGGCCACGAGGTCCGGGCCCTCGCCCGTGACCCCGAGAAGCTCCGGGACGTGCCCTGGCGCGACCGGGTCGAGGTCGTCCGGGGCGACGTGACCGACGCGGACGCCATGGCGAAGGCGTGCGGCGACGTCGACGTCCTGTACTACCTCGTGCACTCCCTGCAGCGGAGCAGCTTCGAGTCGGTGGATCGCCAGGGCGCGCTGATCACCGCCGACGCGGCGCGGGCGGCCCGCGTGGGCCGGATCGTCTACCTCGGCGGGCTGCGCCCCACCGACGGTGAGGACCTCTCGCCCCACCTCGCCTCCCGGAGCGAGGTCGGCGAGATCTTCCTGCGCTCGGGCGTCCCCGCGGCGGTGTTCGGCGCGGCGGTGATCCTCGGCGCCGGGTCGGCGAGCTTCGAGATGCTCCGGTACCTGACCGAGCGGCTGCCGGTGATGGTCACCCCGCAGTGGGTGGATCGGCGCGTGCAACCGATCGCGGTGCGGGACGTCCTGCACTACCTGGTCGGCGCCGCCGAGCTGCCACCGGAGGTGAATCGGACGTTCGACATCGGCGGACCGGACGTCCTGACGTACCGCCAGATGATGCAGCGGTACGCCGCGGTGGCCGAGCTGCCGCACCGGCGGGTGCTGCCCGTCCCGTTCCTGACGCCGAGGCTGAGCTCGCACTGGGTCAATCTCGTGACCCCGGTCCCCCGCAAACTCGCGGCGCCGCTGATCGAGTCGCTGGTGCACGAGATGGTCTGCACCGAGCACGACATTGCCCGCTACGTCCCCGACCCCGGCGGCGGGCTGACACCGTACGACCGCGCGGTCGAGCTGGCGCTGGCGCGGGTCCGCGCCGGCGAGGTCGAGACCCGGTGGTCGGACGCAGCCGTCGGCGACACCCCCGCCGACCCGCTGCCGAGTGACCCGGACTGGTCCGGCGGCAGCGCCTACGTCGACGAGCGCCGGGTGGAGGCCGCCGCCGACCCGGACCGCCTGTGGGCGGTCGTGACCGGGATCGGCGGCGACAACGGGTGGTACTCGTTCCCGCTCGCGTGGTCGGTGCGGGGCTGGCTGGACCGCCTCGTCGGCGGCGTCGGGCTCCGCCGGGGCCGCCGCAACCCGACCCGGCTCCAGGTCGGCGAGGCGCTCGACTGGTGGCGCGTCGAGGCCCTCGACGACACCGGTCCCGAACGGCTGCTGCGACTGCGCGCGGAGATGCGCGTTCCCGGCCGTGCGTGGCTCGAACTCGGTGTGAGCGCGGGATCTGACGGAGGATCGGTCTATCGCCAGCGCGCCGTCTTCGTCCCTTCCGGCCTTGCCGGCCAGCTCTACTGGTGGGCGGTCTGGCCCTTCCACGGCATCGTCTTCGGCGGCATGACCCGCAACATCGTCACCGCCGCCGAGCGCCCCGCGTAATCCCTTGCGTCCGAAGATGTGGCTGCCATAGCGACCACATCGTCGGACGCTACGGCCGGCCAGGTCTAGGGTCGCCCTGTTCGCCGTTGGCAGTCAAGGTCCCGGATGTCTCTTGTGACCGCCCTCACCATGCTCCGGCGCGGGGCAGTGGGAACAACTTGCATGGCGCACAGAGCTGTCACGAGGCGACGCCCGCGCCGAAGAATCGGCGGACTGGATGGTGTCCCGCGTTGACCCTGCGGCACAGTCACTGACGCGGCGTCAGAAGATAGTGACGCAAGGGGCTAATGAGGCCTTGACACCACTAGAACATACGTTCGAACGCGGGTAGAATCGTGGTATGTCCGCAGGGGTGGGGATGCATCCGGCACTGGCGACGATCGCCGGTGCTGTGGAGGACGTCCGCAAGGTGGCGGCGATGCTGACCGCGGACGAGGTCTGGACGCTCACCGACGCTGATCTGGAACTGATGGTGCGGGCGCAGTCCGAGCTCGACTCCGCCGTCGCGGCGGTCGGGGTGCGGGCGGTGCGGGAGGCCGATGTCCGCGGGCTCTCTCTGGCCGACGGGAAGATCTCCACCGCGGTCTGGCTGGGACAGAAGCTGAACCTGCACCCGGTCGAGGCGCGGCAGCGCGTCAAGGACGCCGACATCCTGTCCCGCAAGGGCATCGCCACCGTCGAGGCGTTGGCCGAGGGGAAGCTCAATCGCGACCAGGCCCGTGCGGTCGGGCGGAGTCTGCGCAAGATCGAACCCATCGGCTCGGCATCGGAACTCGCGAAGGCGGAGACGTTCCTGCTGGCCAAGTCCCACGGCGTGGACCCCGGGGCGATCCTGCGCCTGGGTCGGCACATCGAAGAGGTCATCGACGAGGACGGCAAACCCCCGGCACCCGACCCGGACGACCCCACCGGCGGCGCCCCGGCAGAGTCGAAGCGAGCGGCCCGCGCGCAGCGCAAGCGGTCGCTGACGATCACCGATCTGGGCAACGGGCTGCACCGCATCCGCGGTGAACTGACTGACGAGGTCGCCGCCCTGGTCAAGGCCGCCCTCGACCCCCTCGCCGCCCCGCGACCCGCCGTGAACGGCCAACGCGACGAACGATCAGCGCCGCAACGCAGGCACGATGCGCTCGGGGACGTGTTCCGCCAGTTCCTGCGCTTCGGGGATCTGCCCCCGTCCCACGGGGTGCGTCCGCACCTGCATGTGACCGCGTCGGTGGAGACGATGGCCGGGGACACCGGGCACCCGTTTGCGAGGACCGCGACCGGTGAGGACCTGGACATCGCGACCGTGCAGCGGATCGCCTGCGACGCGGGGATCACCCCGATCGTGGCGAACACCCTCGGGGTGCCGTTGGCGATGGGCCGCGAGGTCCGCACCGCCACCCCGGCCCAGTGGGCGGCGCTGGTCGCCCGGGACATCGGGTGCATCGGCGAGGGTTGTACCCGTCCGGCCGCGTGGTGTGAAGCGCACCATATTGAGTGGTGGGACCGGGACGAGGGCCCGACCGACGTGGACAAGATGGCCTTGGTGTGCTCCCACGAACACTATCTGATCCATCATCAGGGCTGGGGTGTGCGGATGGCCGCCGACAGCCACCCAGAAATGATTCCCCCGAAGTGGGTTGATTCCGAACAGAAGCCAAGACGCAACGCGCACTGGCAACTGGTCCGCGACGGGCTCAAGGTTCCACCCGAGGAACCGGACCCACCATCACCGGAAGCCCGCCGCCGCGAATAGCCCCGCGGTCAGGCGGGGTGTGACGTCCGAGGGTGTGGTTGCAATAGCAGCCACATCGTCGGACGCTACGGGTGGTCGGGGTCGCCGAAGGTCTCGCGGAGGAGGGTCTCGGCGGCCCAGGCGGTGACCTTGCGGGCGGTGCGTTCGTCGACGCCGCAGACGTCGCGGAGGGTGATCATCGCCTCGGGGCCGGAGAGCAGGCACAGGGCGGTGATCAGCCGGTCCCAGTCGGCCTTGGAGATCTGGCTGCGGAGCGGGGCGAGGGTCTGGGCGTACCAGCGGCGCCGACGCCCCTCCCGGATCGTCGGGGACGACTCCCCGCCGGCGACGGCGGCAAGCCACTGGTCCTGGTAGAGCCGCGCCGCCTGGCGGTACTGGCCCTCCGCCTCGAAGGTGTTCCGGAGGAACGCCTCCATCACGGCGAGGGTCCGCTCGCGGGCGTCCGACTCGTCCACCGGGCGCGCGACGAGTTCCTCGATCGATTCGACGCCGGCGGTCACGGTCAGCTCGGTGAGCAGTGACTCCTGAGTCGGGAAGTAGCGGTACGCCGTCGTACGCGAGACGAGCGCGGCCTCCGCGGCCTGCGCGACGGTCGGCGTCGTTCCGGCGTCGAAGAGCTCCTGCGCCGCAGCGACGATCGCCGCGCGGGTGCGCAGTTTCTGATTTACCCGCCCGCGACTGGGCGTCAGATCTTGACGTGGCACTGGCATTCCTTCATGGTACTCCAGTACCACGACGGCATCCTGATTCCGTGAGGTTTCCCATGATTCCCACCGCCCTGCCGAAGACCCGTCTCACTCCCACCCTCATCGCCCCCGAGACGTTCCTCGTCCACGACCACCAGGGCGAGGGGTCCGCGCCCGTGTGTGTCGCCCTGAACTCGATGGTCATCCGCGGCCGCGAGCCCGTCATCGTCGACACGGGTGAGGCCGCCAACCGCGAGCGCTGGTTCGAGGACGTCTTCTCCCTCGTCGAGCCGGAGGACGTCCGCTGGCTCTTCATCTCCCACGACGACGCCGATCACACCGGCAACCTGCACGAACTGATGGACCGTTGTCCCAACGCCACGCTGGTCATCAACTGGTTCATGGTCGAGCGCATGGGCGGCGGCCTGAGCACGATCCCGCCGTCCCGCTGGCGCTGGGTCTCGGACGGCGAGTCCCTCGACGTCGGCGACCGCGTGTTGCAGGCGGTCCGGCCGCCGGTGTTCGACGCGCCGACCACCCGGGGGCTGTACGACCCGGTCACCGGCGTCTACTGGGGTTCGGACACCTTCGCGACGCCCATGCTCGCGCCCGTGCCGGTCGTCGACGAGTTCGACCAGGACTTCTGGTTCGAGGGCATCGCGACGTTCGGCCAGTACGTCAGCCCCTGGCTACTGCTGGCCGACGAGCGGCGCTGGCAGGCCACGGTCGACCGCGTGGCAGCACTCGACCCGACCGTCGTCGTCGGGTGCCACACCCCGGCGGTGATGGGCCGGGACCGCGTTGCGCAGGCGATCGAGGCGACCCGGCGCACGCCGTCGACCGTCGTCGCGGCCCAGCCGGACCAGGCCGTCCTCGACGAGATCAACCGGGTCCTGGGAGCCGCTGCCTAGTGGTATCTGAACTGATACCATCCTCGCGTGGACATCGCGGCGCAACTGAAGCGGGCGAGGGCGAGGGCCGGCCTGAGTCTCCGTGAACTGGCGGAGCGGGCCGGCACCTCGCACTCGACGCTCGCCGCCTACGAACAGGGCCGGGTCACACCGAACGTCGAGACGGCGGAGCGCATCCTGCGGGCCGCCGGCTACGAGTTGAACTCCCGCCTCGTCGTGCACATCGACGAGGCGAAGCGCGAACGCCAGATCCGCGACGTGCTGCTGCTGGCCGGCGCCTTCCCAACTCGTCACTCCCCGACCCTGCAAGCCCCTCGCTTTCCGGGCACCCGGTGAACATCCTCGATCGGGTGCTCGCGCTGCACGACGCGCTCGGCGAGGTCCCGCACGCCTTCGGTGGGGCGCTGGCCCTGGCCTGGTGCACGGCGGATCCGCGAGGTACCAGCGACATCGACCTCAACATCTTCGTCCCCACCGACGAGGCGGGCCGCATCCTGGACGCCCTGCCGGCGGGAGTCCTGGTGTCGCGGAAACACCGCACGCTTCTCCGCCGCGACGGTCAGGTCCGGGTCCTGTGGGACGAGACGCCGGTGGACCTGTTCCTGAACACCACGGCCTTCCACGAACAAGCGGCGGCCCGGGTGGTCACACGGCCGTTCGAAGGACGTCCCCTGCCGTTCCTGGCCTGTGGCGACCTCGCGGTCTTCAAGGCGTTCTTCAGTCGGTCCAAGGACTGGGTCGACCTCGAGGAGATGGCCGGCGCCGGACGCCTCGACGTCGCCGAGGTGGTGGCCGTACTCAGCGAGTACCTCGGCGGCGACGACCCGCGGGTCGCCAAAGTGCTCGCGCTGCGCAACGTCTCTTGACGCTCAGGCGTTCGCCCAGGCGCGCTGCGCGGCGATCTCGCCCTGCAGCGCGGCAAGTTGCTCGTCGACCCGGGACTGCGCGGTCCCACCTCGCGCGTCCCGCGACGCGATGGAGCCT
This sequence comes from Sporichthya polymorpha DSM 43042, assembly GCF_000384115.1. Classification (NCBI taxonomy): domain Bacteria; kingdom Bacillati; phylum Actinomycetota; class Actinomycetes; order Sporichthyales; family Sporichthyaceae; genus Sporichthya; species Sporichthya polymorpha. Next base: position 4,338,965 of record NZ_KB913029.1, on the reverse strand, counting down.
TCGACGGTCAGCACCTTCCGCACGGCCGGCGTGAGGTGCTCCGAGATCGCCGCGAGGTCGGCGTCGGAGAGGTCTGCGAGCTCGATGCCCTTGCCCTCGCAGACCCGCACGCACTCCCCCGCCACCTCGTGGGCGACACGGAACGGCACACCCTGCCGGACGAGCCACTCCGCGATGTCGGTCGCCAGCGAGAACCCGGCCGGCGCCAGCTCGGCGAGACGGTCGGTGTGGAAGCGCAACGTCGCCATCATCCCGGTGAACGCAGGCAGCAGGACCTCGAGCGTGTCGACGGAGTCGAAGACCGGCTCCTTGTCCTCCTGCAGGTCCCGGTTGTACGCGAGCGGCAGACCCTTCAGCGTCGCCAGCAACCCCGTCAGATTCCCGACGAGGCGACCGGCCTTGCCGCGGGCCAGCTCGGCGATGTCGGGGTTCTTCTTCTGCGGCATGATCGACGACCCGGTCGAGAAGGCGTCGTCGAGAGTGACGAAGGAGAACTCCTTGGTCGCCCAGAGGATGACCTCCTCGGCCAGCCGGGAGAGGTCGACGCCGATCATCGCGAGGACGAACGCCGCCTCGGCGGCGAAGTCCCGCGACGCGGTCCCGTCGATCGAGTTCGGCGCGGAGCTGTCGAAACCGAGTTCGGCGGCGACCTGTTCCGGGTCCAGGCCCAGCGACGAACCGGCCAGCGCGCCGGAGCCGTAGGGCGAGACGGCCGCGCGCTTGTCCCAGTCCTGCAACCGCTCGACGTCCCGCGCGAACGCGTGGACGTGGGCGAGCAGGTGGTGGGCCAGGAGCACCGGTTGCGCGTGCTGCAGGTGCGTGCGGCCGGGCATCGCCGCGCCGGGGTGGGCGGCGGCCTGCGTGACGAGGGCGTCCTGCAGGTCGGCGAGGAGCAGGGTGATGCGACGCGCGGCGTCCCGCAGGTACATCCGGAACAGCGTCGCGACCTGGTCGTTGCGCGAGCGGCCCGCGCGCAGTCGGCCACCCAGCTCCGGCCCGACCCGCTCGATCAGGCCGCGCTCGAGCGCGGTGTGCACGTCCTCGTCCGCGACCGTCGGCGTGAAGGCCCCCGCCTCGACGTCGGCCAGCAGCCGGTCGAGACCGGCGAGCATCCCGGCGAGGTCGTCGTCGGAGAGCAGCCCCGCCCGGTGCAGCACCCGGGCGTGCGCCTTCGACCCGGCGATGTCGTACGGGGCGAGCCGCCAGTCGAAGTGCACCGACACCGACAGGGCCGCCAGCGCGTCCGCCGGCCCAGAGGCAAATCTTCCGCCCCACAACCGGAGCGCCTCGTCGCTCATGACTTCCCTTCGTTGCGTCCGGCCAACTGTGGCCTATAGCCCACAGTTGGCCGGACGTAAGAGCTACTTGGTGCGGGCGTCGCGGCCCATGGCGATGCGGGAGGACATGCCGAACAGCTCGATGAAGCCCTTGGCCATCGACTGGTCGAAGGTGTCCTCGGCGTCGTAGGTCGCGAGGTTGTAGTCGTAGAGCGACTGCTCCGAGCGACGGCCGGTGACGACGGCGCGGCCGGCGTGCAGGGTCATGCGGATGTCGCCGGAGACCGGGGCGTTCGCCTCCTCGAGGAACGCGTCGAGAGCGTTCTTCAACGGGGAGAACCACAGGCCGTCGTAGACCAGCTCGGACCAGCGCTGCGAGACCCCGCGCTTGTAGCGGGCGAGCTCGCGCTCGACGGTGACGTTCTCGAGCTCCTGCTTGGCCGTGATCAGCGCGATCGCGCCGGGGGCCTCGTAGACCTCGCGGCTCTTGATGCCGACCAGGCGGTCCTCGACCATGTCGAGGCGACCGACTCCCTGCGCACCGGCGCGGACGTTCAGCTGCTCGATGGCCTGCAGCATCGTGACCGGCTTGCCGTCGATCGCGACGGGGACGCCGGAGGCGAAGGTGATCACGACCTCGTCCGGGTTCCGCGGGGTGGCCGGGTTCTGGGTGTAGCTGTAGATGTCCTCGATCGGGCCGTTCCAGACGTCCTCGAGGAAGCCGGTCTCGACGGCGCGACCCCAGACGTTCTGGTCGATCGAGTACGGCGATTTCTTGGTGACGTCGATCGGGAGGTTGCGCTCCTCCGCGAAGGCGATGGCCTTGTCGCGGGTCATGCCCGAGTCGCGGACCGGGGCCAGCACCTTGAGGTCCGGCGCGAGGGCGCCGATCCCGACCTCGAAGCGGACCTGGTCGTTGCCCTTGCCGGTGCAGCCGTGGCCGACCATCGAGGCGCCGTGCTCGCGCGCGGCGTCGACGAGCGCCTTGACGATCGTCGGGCGCGAGAGCGCGGAGACGAGCGGGTACCGCTCCATGTAGAGCGCGTTGGCCTTCAGTGCCGGCAGGCAGTAGTTGTCGGCGAACTCGTCCTTGAGGTCGAGGACGATCGACTCGACCGCGCCGCAGTCGAGCGCGCGCTGGCGGATGACGTCCATGTCCTCGCCGCCCTGGCCGACGTCGGCCGCGACGGCGACGATCTCTGCCCCGGTCTGGGCCGCGATCCAGCCGATGCAGACGGAGGTGTCGAGACCTCCGGAGTACGCGAGAACGACGCGCTCGGTCATGTCTTTGCTCCTTGACGCTTTGAATCGGCTGGTGCTGTGGCGAGCGAGAGGAAGTACGCGGCGACCGCGGCCCCGCCGTTGGGGTCACGGGTGATGACGAGGACGGTGTCGTCCCCGGCGATCGTGCCGAGCAGATCGGGCAACGCGGCCTGGTCGACCGCGGAGGCGAAGAACTGCGCCGCGCCGGGTGGCGTGCGCAGGACGACGAGGTTGGCCGAGGCCTCGGCCGAGACGAGCAGCTCCTCGGCGATGCGGGCGAGCTTGGCCTGCGGGGCGCCGGGCTCGGGGACGCGCGGGGTGCGGTCACCCCCCTCCCCGGGGACGGCGTAGACGAGGGAGCCGTCGGCGTCCCGGATGCGGACGGCGCCGAGCTCCTCGAGGTCACGCGAGAGCGTCGCCTGGGTGACGGCGAGCCCGTCGTCGCCGAGCAGGCGGGCCAGCTCGTTCTGCGACCGCACCGGCGCGCGGCCGAGCAGCTCGACGATCCGGCGGTGCCGGGCCGCCTTGGTGGCGGGGATGCTGATCGTCATACCGACCGCCCCGCCTGCCTGGCCGACTGCGCCGACTTCTCCAGCAGCCAGACCAGCAGCGCCTTCTGCGCGTGCATGCGGTTCTCGGCCTCGTCCCAGATCGCCGACTGCGGCCCGTCGAGCACCTCGGCGGTGACCTCCTTGCCGCGGTACGCCGGCAGACAGTGCAGGACGATCGCCGTCGGGTCGGCGAGACCGAGCAGCGCGGAGTCCAGCTGGAACGGCGCGAACGCCGCCTCCCGGGCTTCCTGGTCGGACGGGCTGTCGGACTGACCCATCGACACCCACGTGTCGGTGGTCAGGACGTGCGCGCCGCGGCACGCCTCCTTGGCGTCGTCGGTGACGGCGACCGAGCCCCCGGTGGTCGCCGCGATCTCCTGCGCCCGCGCGACGAACTCGGGGTTCGGCGCGAAGCCGGCCGGGCAGGCGATGCGGACGTGCAACCCGGCGGTCGCTCCCCCGACCAGGTACGAGTGCGCCATGTTGTTGGCGCCGTCGCCGAGGTAGGTCAGCGTCAGCCCGGCGAGCCGGCCGTGCCGCTCCCGCACGGTCTGCAGGTCGGCGAGGACCTGGCACGGGTGGAACTCGTCGGTGAGCGCATTGACGACCGGGACGGTGCTGATCGACGCCATCTCGTCGATGCGTTCCTGGCCGAAGGTCCGCCACACGATCGCCGCGCACTGCCGGTCGAAGACCCGGACGGTGTCGGCGATCGGCTCGCCCCGGCCCAGCTGCGACGACGCGGCCTCGATGACCAGCGGGAAGCCCCCGAGCTCGGCGATCGCGACGCAGAACGAGACGCGGGTCCGGGTCGAGTGCTTGTCGAACATGACCGCGACCGTCCGCGGCCCGGCGAGGGCCTGCGACGCGAAGCGGTCGGCCTTGAGCCGGTCCGCGAGGTCGAGGACTTCGAGTTGCTCGGCCGGAGTCAGGTCATCGTCGCGCCGGAAGTGACGGATCGTCATGCTGTGCCTCTCGCCTGCGCGCTCGCGGCGTCGAGGATCGCCGGCAGGGCCGTGACGAACTCCGAGACCTGATCCGCGGTCAGGACCAGTGGCGGCGCGAGCCGGATCCGGCCCGGCTGCACGGCGTTGACGAGGAACCCGGCCTCGCGCGCGGCCGCCTCCACGTTGGCCGACACGTCGGCGGTGAGGACGATGCCGAGCCAGAGGCCCCGGCCCTCGACCTTGCCGAGCAGCGGGTGGTCGATCGCCGCGATGCCGTCGGCGAGCTGGCCTCCGACCTTGACCACGTGGTCAAGCAGGCCCTCGGACTCGATGACGTCCAGCACGGTCAGCGCCGCCGCGCAGGCGACCGGGTTGCCGCCGAACGTGGAGCCGTGATCGCCGCGCTGGAACGTGCCGCCGAACGACCCGAGGCCGACGCACGCCCCGATCGGCAGACCGCCGCCGAGGCCCTTCGCGAGGGTCAGGACGTCGGGCGTCACGCCCTCGTGCTGGTGGGCGAACCACGCTCCGGTCCGCCCGATCGCGGACTGGATCTCGTCGAGGACGAAGACCGCACCGGTGGCGTCGCAGACCTCGCGGGCGACGGCGAGGTAGCCCGCCGGCGGCGGGACGACACCGCCCTCACCGAGGGTCGGCTCGAGGAACACGGCCGCGGTGTCGGAGTCGACCGCGGCGCGCAGCGCGTCCGCGTCGCCGTAGGGCACGAAGGCCGTGTGCCACCCGTACGGCGCGAACGGCTCGCGGATCGACGCCTTGCCGGTGATCGAGAGCGCGCCCAACGAGCGGCCGTGGAACGAGTTCTCCGCCGCGACGATCTTCGTCCGCGTCGGCGCGTGCCGGCGCACCAGTTTCAGCGCCGCCTCGTTCGCCTCGGTGCCGCTGTTGCACAGGAAGACGCGCGAGTCCGAGCCCGCGACCCCGAGCAGGTCGAGCAGGCGCTCGGCCAGCGCGATCGCCGGCTCGTGCAGGTACAGGTTGGAGGTGTGGGCCAGCGCGGCGACCTGCCGACTGACGGCCTTCACCAGTTCGGGATGGCCGTGGCCGAGGGAGGTCACGGCGATACCGCCGAGCAGGTCGAGGTAGCGCTTGTCGTCGACGTCCCAGACCTCGGCGCCGCTCCCGACCTTGAGCGCGACCGGCGGGGTGCCGTAGTTCGGCATCAGCGCGGCGTCCCACCGCGACTGCAGGGCGTTGGTGTGAGGACCCGTCATGACTCGCCTCCCGGCTTGGCCCCCGGCACGACCATGGTTCCGATGCCTTCGTCGGTGACGAGCTCGAGCAGCACCGAGTGCTCCACCCGCCCGTCGAGGACGTGCGCCGCGGGCACGCCGCCGCGCACGGCGTGCAGGCACGCCTCCATCTTCGGGATCATGCCCGAGCTCAGCGACGGCAGCATCGCGGCGAGCTCGTCGGCGCTCAGTTGGGAGATCACCTCGTCGTCGTCCGGCCAGTTCGCGTACAGGCCCTCGACGTCGGTGAGCATGACGAGCTTCTCGGCGCCGAGGGCGACCGCGAGCGCGGCCGCCGCGGTGTCGGCGTTGACGTTGTAGAGCTCGCCGTCGGACCCGCGGGCGACGCTGGAGACGACCGGGATCCGGCCGTCGCTGAGCAAGCCCTCGACGACACCCGGGTCGACCTCGGTGACCTCGCCGACCTGGCCGAGGTCGACCTCCTCGCCGTCGACGAGCGCACCGCGGCGGGTGGCGGTGAACAGTCGCGCGTCCTCACCGGAGAGCCCGACGGCGTAGGAGCCGTGCGAGTTGAGCCGGCCGACGATGTCGCGCTGGACCTGGCCGACCAGCACCATCCGGACGACCTGCATCGCCTCGGGCGTCGTGACGCGCAGCCCGCCGGCGAAGTGCGAGGAGATCCCGAACCGGTCGAGCGCCGCGGAGATCTGTGGCCCGCCGCCGTGCACGATGACCGGCTGGATCCCGGCCAGGCGCAGGAAGACGACGTCCTCGGCGAAGGCGTCCATCAGCGCCTCGTCGGTCATCGCGTTGCCGCCGAACTTGATCACGACGGTGCGGCCGCGGAACCGGCCCAGCCACGGGAGGGCCTGGACGAGGACGGCGGCGCGCTCCTGCGCGGTGTCGAGTCTGCTCATGTCGGTTTCAGGGCCTCAGGTCGAGTAGGCGCTGTTCTCATGCACGTAGTCGTGCGTGAGGTCGTTGGTCCAGATCGTGGCGGTGGCGTCGCCGGCCTTCAGGTCGATCACCACGTTGACCTGACGTCCCGTCAGGTCAACCTTGTCCCGGGACTCCCCCACCCCGCCGTTGCGGCAGACCGGCACGCCGTTGAAGGAGACGTCGAGCGCGTTCGGGTCGAACGTCGCCGACGTCGTGCCGACCGCGGCCAGGATGCGGCCCCAGTTCGGGTCGTTGCCGAACACGGCGCACTTGAACAGGTTGCTGCGCGCAACGGACCGGCCGACCTCGACGGCTTCGTCCTCGGTCGCGGCGTTGACGACCTCGATCGCGATGTCGTGGGCTGCGCCCTCGGCGTCGTGGAGCAGCTGGAGCGCGAGGTCCAGGCACACGGTCCGGACGGCGGCGGCGAACTCGGCCGGGTCCGGCTGCACGCCGGACGCGCCCGAGGCCAGCAGGAGCACGGTGTCGTTGGTCGACATGCACCCGTCGGAGTCGACGCGGTCGAAGCTGACGCGGGTCGCGTCCCGCAGCGCCGCGTCGAGCCCGGCGGGGTCGACGTCGGCGTCGGTGGTCAGCACGACGAGCATCGTGGCCAGCCCTGGGGCGAGCATGCCCGCGCCCTTGGCCATGCCGCCGACGGTCCAGCCGGACCCGGTCGCGACGGCGTTCTTCGGCACGGAGTCGGTGGTCATGATCGCGACCGCCGCGTCCGGGCCGCCGTCCGCGTTCAGCGCCCCGGCGGCGGCGTCGACGCCCGCGAGGAGCTTGTCCATCGGCAGCCGCTCGCCGATCAGGCCGGTCGAGCACACGGCGACGTCACCGGCTGAGATGCCCAGCACCTCGGCGACGTGCTCGGCCGTGCGGTGCGTGTCGCCGAAGCCCTCGGGACCGGTGCAGGCGTTCGCCCCGCCGGAGTTCAGGATCACGGCGTCGACCCGGCCGTCGGTGACGACCTGCCGGCTCCAGACCACCGGTGCGGCCTGGACCCGGTTCGAGGTGAACACCGCCGCGGCGGCGTGCGAGGGCCCGTCGTTGACGACCAGCGCGACGTCGGGCTTGCCGGACGCCTTGATCCCCGCCGTGACGCCCGCGGCCCGGAACCCGGCCGGTGCGGTCACGCTCACGGCGCGACCCCGATCGCGGAGAGCCCGAGGGTCTCCGGCAGACCGAGCGCGATGTTCGCGTTCTGCAGGGCCTGGCCGGCGGCGCCCTTGCCGAGGTTGTCGATCGCGGAGACCACGACGGCCCGGCCCGAGTCGGGGTCGGCGGCGGCCTGCAGCTGCACCGAGTTCGCGCCGAAGGTCGCGGCCGTGTGCGGCATCTGGCCCTCGTCGAGGAGGAAGACGAAGGGCTCGTCGGCGTAGGCCTTGTCCAGGGTCGCGCGCAGGGCGGCGGTGTCGACGCCCGACTTCAGCTTCGCGGTGCAGGTGGCGAGGATGCCGCGCGGCATCGGCGCGAGCAGCGGGGTGAACCCGACCGACACCCGGGTCCCGGCGGCCAGCGACAGCCCCTGCGTGATCTCCGGCGTGTGCTGGTGCGCGCCCCCGATCTTGTACGGGGACAGGTCGCCCATGACCTCGGAGCCGAGCAGGTTCGTCGCGGCCTTGCGTCCGGCGCCGGACGTCCCGGACGCGGCGACGACGACGATGTCGTCGGTCTCCACGAGGCCCGCCGCGAGCAGCGGGCCGAGCGCGAGCGTGACCGACGTCGGGTAGCACCCGGGGTTCGCGATGCGCTTGGCCCCGGCGATTCGGTCCCGCTGTCCCGCGAGTTCGGGCATGCCGTACACCCAGGTCCCGGCGTGGGGCAGCTGGTAGAAGCGCTCCCACGCGGCGGCGTCGTCGAGCCGGAAGTCGGCGCCGAGGTCGACGACCAGCTGGTCGGGCCGCAGCGTGGCGGCGATGGCCGCCGACGCCCCGTGCGGGAGTGCCAGGAAGACGACGTCGGCGTCCTCGAGCAGCGCAGGATCGCTGGGGGCGAGCGTCTGCCCGGCGTAGGTCACCAGGTTGGGGTGCACGGCGGTCACCGGCTCCCCCGCCCGCGAGTCCGCCTGGGCGACGACCACGTCCAGCTCCGGGTGGGCCGCGAGCAGGCGCAACAGCTCGCCGCCCGCGTAGCCGCTGGCTCCGGCGACGGCCGTCCGCATACCCACGGGGCACTCCTTCGATCCGTTGTACATAGAAATACGTTCGTCGGAAGAATTATACGGCCAGCTCACCCGACCGGCGCAAACGGGATCTGGGGCCCGTGGGGCCGAAGGTACCGTCGCGGTCCATGACCACCATCGGCCTGTGCATGATCGTCCAGGACGAGGCAACCGTCATCGAGCGGTGCCTGACGTCCGTCCGCGACCGGATCGACCACTGGCTGATCGTCGACACCGGCTCGACCGACGGTACGCCCGACCTGGTCGCCAAGCTCCTCGGCGATCTCCCCGGCCGGCTCTACCAGCGGCCGTTCGTCGACTTCGGCTACAACCGCACCGAGGCTGTTCAGGCGGCCCGGGTCGGCGCGGACTACACCTTGCTGATCGACGCCGACGAGGTCCTGATCAGCGCCGACGAGTTCGCCTGGCCGGAGCTCGAGGCCGACATCGTCGAACTCGCCCACATGACCGGCAACCAGACCCGACGCCAGCCCGTGCTGCTGGCCAACCGGCGGTCGTGGCACTTCGCCGGCCCGCTCTTCGAACGCCTGGTCACCGACGCCGGGGACTCGCGCGCCTTCCTGCCGAACCTCGTGGTCCGGGAGTTCAAGGACGGCAACCGCCACACCGCGGTCACGCCGATCGAGCGCAACACCCTCGACGCCCGCGTGCTCGAGGCCGCCCTCCAGGACCTGGCCCCCGCCGCAGTCGCCGAGGGCGCCGAGACGCCCGAGGACGGGACGCCGGCGCCCGCCGGGCCCGATCCGCTGGCGCTGTACCTCCGCTACCGTCTCGCCGGTTGCTACCGCGACAGCAACCGGGCCGCGAAGGCGCTCGAGGCCTACGCCCGGCGCGTCGCGCTCGGCGGGGACCGTGGCGAGGTCGCGGAATCCCTGCTCCAGATCGCGCACCTGCTGCAGCGCTCCGGCGCCGAGCCCGACCGCGTCGTCGCCGCGTACCTCAACGCCTGGGAGGCGATGCCGACCCGCGCGGAGCCGCTGACCGACCTCGCCGGGTACGCCCGCGAGCAGGGTCGCTACTCGCTCGCCCGCATGATGTCGGCCCGCGCCCTGGAGATCCCGCCCCCGGCGGACGCGCCTTACATCGACGAGACCGTCTACCGGTGGCGCAGCCAGGACGAGTACGCGGTCGCCTCCTACTGGACCGGCAACGTCCTCGAGTCCGCGGTCGCCAGCCACGACCTGATCGCCCGGGGCGTGCTCCCGGACGCCGAGCTCGCCCGGGTCGAGCAGAACCTCGCGTTCGCCCGTGCCCGCTGCGAGGAGGCGGGCCTGTCCGTCACCCCGGAGGCCGCCGCGGCCGCGATCGCCGCCGCCCGCGCGGCCGTCACCGTGCCGGCCCCGGCCGCGCCCTCGAGCGCACAGTCGGCTGCCCCGGCACCGGCCACGCCGCCGGAGACCGCCGAGGACCTCGAGGACCGGCACGCCGCGGACGCCGTCGACGTCGAGGAGGAGGACCCCCACGACGACGCGGCCCCGGTCGTGGCCGCGGCCTCACCGCCCCCGGCCGGGTTCCTCGCCCGGCCGGCCGGGCCGTCGGGGGCCGAGGCCGAGGCCCGGATCCCGGTCCCGATGGCCGCCCTCGACGACAAGGCCCACCAGTTCCGGGGCCTGATCCCGGCTCCCGAGCCGGAGCGCAGCCGGGACTGAACCCCGGGGCAGGTGCGGCTCAGGCGTCGCGGTCGTCGACCGCGGTGACGCGGTCGCGCTGGGCGGGGATCAGGGCGGCGGGGAACGCCCCCGCGTCCCCGTTGCCCGTGCCCCGGCGCTGCGCGGCGCGCTTGCCCGCTCGACTGCGTCCCTGTGCCAGCCAGGCTTCGGCTCGCTCCCGACCTGTCATGACGACCCCCCTCGTCCCGGTCGAACAGACCGGACATGAAGTCCGGTACCACTCTTAGCGGACCACTGGTGACACCCGGGGCGCATGTGCCGTACGGGTGAAGAGGGAATCGACGGAGCGTCACCTACGCTTCCGCCATGACCGCGGATGGACCGAAGGCCGGTTCGGGTTCGGGGCAGAGCCGTCCCGCCGACCGGCTCATCCTGCGCGGGTACGGACCGCTCGCGGCCCTCGTGGTGCTCCTGCTGCTGGTGACGATGCTCGTCCCGAGCCGCCCGCAGGAGGACGAGCAGCTCACCCAGTTCGGCGGTGAGACGACCGCGGGCCTCGCCCCGGCGCCCGGGACCGCTCCGCCCGCGGGGAACCTCCCCGCCGGGACCGCGCCCACCGCGACGGGGCCGCAGGCCGCGGCCGGGAGTCCGAACGCCCCCGTGGCCCCCGCGGCCGGGTCGAAGGGCGACCGTTCCGGCACCGCGGCGGTCGCCGGCCGGACCGCCAAGACCTGCTCGGGCGGGGCGAAGCAGGACGGCAACTCCGCGTACTCGCCGCCGTGCCTGGTCTGGGACGGGAAGAACAACGGCGGCGCGACCGCGCGCGGGGTCACGAAGGACACGATCACGATCGCCTACCGGGACATCGGCAATCCGCTCGGCGACTCGGACTCCGAGCTGGCCAAGACCGCGGAGAAGAAGGGCATCGTCGCGAGCCCCGAGGCGACCGAGCGCACCCGCGCGGCCCTGCTCGAGTACTTCAACCGCACCTACGAGCTGTACGGCCGCAAGGTGAAGATCGTGACCTACAAGGGCCGCGGGGACGCCATCAAGGAACTCGGCGGGACGGGGCAGGAGGGCGCGAACGCGGACGGTCTGAAGGTGGCTCAGGAGATCGGCGCCTTCGCCGACATGACCGCGATCAGCCAGCCGTACCTCGACGCGCTCGTCCGGCAGAAGGTCATCGCGTTCGGTGGTCTGCACCTGCCCTCGACCTACTACCGGCAGCGTGCGCCCTACGCCTGGGGCCAGCTCGTCGACTGCACGGCGCTGCTGTCCAGCGCCGTCGACCTGATCAGCAAGCGGCTGCCGCCGTCCGGCAACGCGACCCGGGCCGGCAGCGCCGCGCTGCGCCAGAAGCCGCGCAAGTTCGGGCTCGTCGTCCCCGACGACGCGGTCTACGCGCAGTGCATCAACGAGGCCCGCCCGAAGCTCAAGGCCGCCGGGGTCGACTTCGCCAAGGAGATCCGGTACTCGCTCGAGATCGCGAAGCTGCAGCAGGAGGCGCCGAACATGGCGGCGCAGCTGAAGGCCGCGGGCGTGACGACGGTGGTCCTCGTGACCGACCCGATCCTGCCGTTCTTCCTGTCCGGTTCGGCGACGCAGCAGGACTTCTGGCCGGAGTGGTTCCTCTCCGGCACCGTCCTCACCGACGCCGACGTAGCCGGCCAGTTCTACGACCAGGACCAGTGGCAGTTCACCTACGGGCAGAGCTACCTCGCCGACATCAAGCAGGGTCAGGCGTCGGAGTCCTACCGCGCGTACAAGAAGATCCGCGACGACGAGCCCACGATGACGCGGGACCTCGACTACTACTCCCTGCTGATGTTGTTCATCGGGTTGCAGATGGCCGGGCCGAACCTGACGCCGCAGACATTCGCGCGCGGGCTGTTCTCCTACCCCGGCGCCGACGGCCCGCTGGGCCACTGGAGCTGGGGGCCGGACGACTACACCGCGATCGACGACGCCCGCGAGATCTACTACGACCGGCGGGCGCTGTCGGCGTTCAACAACCAGCCCGGGCGGTACGTCTCCCCCAGCGGCACGAAGCGCTACCGGGGCAGTTGGCCCGCCCAGGCCCCGCCGGTCCCGACCCCGCCGGCCGCCGCGCCCTGACCGTTGGCGCCCGAACCGTTGGCGCCCGAACCGTTCGCGCCGTTGGCGGACCCGTTCAGACCGCCGACGACCTCGCGCGCGAGCACCGCGTGCCGGCGCGTGGGGCCGAGGACGTCGCGCGCCTCGCTGACCCCCGTGCGGTGGCCGGGCGCCGAGGTGATGACGACGACCGTGCTGCCGTCGGCCCCGGCCTCGAGGCGGCACAGGTAGGTCCCGTCGGCGCCGACCTGGCCGGCCCCGATCTGACGCCCCCGCAGATCCGTGAGCGTGACGATCGCACCCGGCAGCGCAGTGCCGTCGCTGGAGCGCACCGTGCCGTAGACCACCGGCCAGTCCGACACCGGCACCATCCCGACCGGCGCGTGCCCGTCGAGCTGCTCGCGCAGCCGCTCCCCCTCGACGTCGACGTCGGGCAGCGCCCGGTCGAGCCAGCGCGGGATCCACCACGCCGACCGGCCGAGCAGCGAGAGCACCGCGGGCACGAGCGTCATGCGGACGACGAACGCGTCGACGAGCACCCCGAACCCGAGCGCGAACCCGAACGACTGCAGGATCGGGTCGGGCGCGAGCATGAAGCCGAAGAAGACGCTCATCATGATCACGGCCGCGGCCGTGACCACCCGGGCACCCTGCTCGAACCCGACCGCGACGGCCTGGGTCGGCTCCGCCCCGTGGACGAACTCCTCGCGCATGCGGGTGACGAGGAAGACCTCGTAGTCCATCGCGAGGCCGAAGACCAGACCGATCATGAAGATCGGCAGGAAGCTGATGACCGGGCCCTCGCCGCCGATCCCGATCGCGTCGAACCAGCCCCACTGGAAGATCGCGACCACCGCGCCGAAGGTCGCGGCGACGCTGAGCAGGAAGCCCAGCACGGCCTTGATCGGCACGAGGATCGAGCGGAACACCAGGAGCAGCAGGACGAACGCGAGCCCGCCGACCACCAGCAGGAACGGTGCGAGTGCGGCGTCGAGCTTGTCCGAGACGTCGATGAGGATCGCCGTCGATCCGGTGACGGCGAGCTCGACGTTGGCCTCGTCGCTGATCGCGTCGCCGGTGGCGCCGCGGATCCGGTTGACGAGGTCGGTGGTCTCGGCCGCCGTCGGGCCGGTCGCCGGGACGACCGTGACGATCGCGGCGTCGGCCGCGTCGTTCAGGTTCGGGCCGGTGACGGCGACGACGCCCTCGAGCTCGCCGAGGCGGTCCCGCACGGTGTTGGCGGCGATCGTCAGGTCGGTGCCGGGCCGCGGCTCGACCGCCACCATCAGCGGGCCGTTGAAGCCGGGGCCGAAACCCGCGGCGAGCTGGTCGTAGGCCTGGCGCTGGGTGGTGTCCGTCGCGCGGGTGTCGTCGCCGGGCATGCCGAGGCGCAGGTCGAGCAGCGGCAGCGCGAGCACGAGCAGGCCGACGACGGAGGCGACGACCGCCACGACCCGGTGACGCAGGGTCAGACCGACCCAGCGGGCGCCGAGGGTCGGCCGGTCGGCGCGCGGCACGCCGAGGCGGCGCAGCTTGCCGGGCAAGCGCCCGGCCTTCACCCGCTCGCCGGCGAAGCCGAGCATCGCCGGCAGCAGCGTCAGGGCGACGACGACCGCGACCACCACGGTCGCGGCGGCTCCGAGGCCCATCGCGGTGAGGAACGGGATGTTGACGACCGAGAGCGCGGCGAGCGCGATGACGACGGTCAGACCGGCGAACACCACCGCAGAGCCGGCGGTACCGGCGGCGCGGCCGACCGCCTCCTCCGGGTCGCGCCCGGCCGTGAGCTCGAAGCGGTAGCGGGACAGGATGAACAGGGCGTAGTCGATCGAGACTGCGAGCCCGAGCATCAGGGCGAGCGAGGACGCGCTCGAGGACAGCTCGACGAAGCCGGTCGCCGTCGTGATCGCCATCATCGACAGCGCGACGCTGACGATCGCGTTGAGCAGCGGAAGGCCCGACGCCACCAGGGATCCGAGCGTCAGCACCAGGACGAAACCGGCGATCACGATGCCGACGACCTCGGCGAGGCTCTCCTCCTGCTCGGCCTCGGAGGCGTCACCGCCGAACGCGACCCCGACCCCGGCGGTGCGCGCCGGTTCCGCGGCCTCGGTCAGCGCCTCGCGCGCCTGTTCGGTGAGCTCCATGCTCTGCACGAGGTACTGCACCTGCGCGTACGCGGTGCGGCCGTCCGGGGAGATCGCGTCAGCCTCGAACGGGTCGACGACCACGCCGACCTGAGGCGCTGAGCGCAGCTCCTCGACGACGCGGCCGATCGCCTCGCGGCGGGAGTCCGAGCGCAGGTCGTCCCCGTCCGGGGCCGTGAAGACCACGCGTGCGGTCGCCCCGTCGACACCCGAGGACGGGAACTTCTCCGCGAGCAGGTCGATCGCCTTCTGGCTCTCGGTGCCGGGGATCGTGAACTCGTCCGACGTCTCGCCGGCGAGCGTGCCGGCTGCGACCCCGCCGCCGAGCAGGGCGACGAGCCACAGCGCCGCGACCCAACGGCGCCGGCGAAAGCACCACCGGCCGAGCCGGTACAACAGCAGCGCCACGGATCCCCGATCTTCACAAGTTTCAGAGAATTGTGAATGAAGACGCCCGTCGCGCACAACTCGGTTCCCGAGATCGCCCCCGGGGGACCCTCACAACGTCAGGACCGGCGCCGTTCCTTCCAACGCTCGGCGATCTCCTTGAGTTCTCCGTCCATGAACCGGACGAAGTCGGCCAGCTCGCCCAGGCGCTCCGCCCCCGGGGAGTCCGACCCGAGCACCTCGGCGCCCTCGTCGGCGAGGTCGGCCAGGTGCGGGTACGCCTCCTGCTTGCGCAGCACCGCGTCGAGGATGCCGCCCGGGGAGAGCCGGTAGTGCTCCTGGCGCGAGCCCGGCACCGCGTCGCGTTCGACCAGGCCGGAGTCGATGAGCTGATTGACGGCGGAGGAGATCGCCGCCGCGCTCACCCCGAGGATCTCGGTGAGCTGGCGCGCCGTGAGCTGCTCGCGCTCGTCGCAGAGCAGGGCCACGTAGACCCGGGCCGGCATGCGGCCCCAGCCGCGCTCGTGGAGCGCGAGCGACATCCGCTCGACGAAGGTGCGCAGGGTGTCCGCCCCGGAGGTCGTGCCGTCCGGCTGGGCCGCCTCGGCGCTGGAGCTCACCCGCGTCCTCCCCACTGACTCGCCCACTGACTCCCTGTCCTGCGGGCCTGGCGACTTTATCGCCGGTTCCAAGCCCAGGTATGCGGTTGGCACCGATCCGGTGGATCTCGTGCGCCCACAGCCCGAAGACAGTGTTCCGGCGCACAATGACCGGAACCGGTAAAGACTTCGCGTCTCCTGGTACCTCGTTCACGAATTTCCGAATAGTGTGAAAGTGGCGGATCGACGGTCCCACTTCGGCCGCCGAACCGTCAATCCACACCCCTGGAACCTGGGGAGGCGCCCATGAGGGCGAGCCGTCGCATCCGGCTCGGACTGCCCCTGGCCGCGGCCGCGCTGATTGCCGCGTCCGCCTCCGGCTACGCCGGCCCGGAGAAGAAGGGGTCGGCGAAGAACGCACCGGCCACCGACGCTCAGGGTCAGTCGCAGGCGGTGCTGGCCCGGGTGGTCCCGTACGTCGGACTCCCCGGCGTCACGACCAGCGTCGGTCTGGTGACCGCGCAGGTCGCCAACGGCACGTCGCAGGCCTCCGCCGCCGCCGCCGACTTCGGTCTGCTCGGCACGCTCGCCGGGGGCGCGGCGTCCGGCCAGGCGCCCGAGGGTCTGCCGGCGCTGGAGATCCCGGCGCCCATCAGCGCGGACAGCGAGGGCGGCGACGCCGGCACCGGCGAGACCGTCGAGCGCGACCCGTTCGCCGCCGCGGGCGCCCCGGCCCTGCCGGCTCCCGGCGGCGCGACCGACCCGCAGGCCTTTCTCGGCAAGGAGTCGGCGTCGGCCACCAAGGACCCGCTCGCCGCGACCGGCACCGTGCAGGGCCCGACGCTGACGCTCCCGGGCCTGTTCGAACTCGCCGGCGGCCGCTCGATCGCCAACGCCACGAAGAACGGGGCCGGGTCCGAGGTCGTCCTCGACAAGCTCGACCTCGGCGCCGGGCAGGTCGTCCTCACCGGACTGCGGTGGGCCGCCGACCAGAAGAACGCGGCGGACGCCACCTCCGGCTTCTCTCTCGGCTCCCTGACCGTCGCAGGTCAGAGCCTGCCGGTGGACAGCCCTGCGGAGCTCGCCTCGAGCCTGGCGCAGGCCAACCAGCAACTGGCGCCGCTCGGCCTCGTGCTCGACGCGCCGACCAACCTCGCCGACGCCGGCGGCGGTTCGGTCGCCCCGCTCGTCCTGCAGATCCGCAACCCCGAGGCGCTCGTCGAGCCGACGAACCAGGCCTCGGCCGCCCTCGCCCCGGTCGTCACGCAGCTGATGGAGGCGGTCATCGCCGCCAACCCGGACGCCGCGGCCGCCCAGATCGTCGCCAACGCCCTCGTGGGCGGGGCCGGCGGTCGCAGCGGCGGTCGCCTCGAGATCGGTGGCGTGAGCGCCCGCTCCGCGCTGGTCGAGCTCGAGAGCGCTCTCGACGCCGCGACGAATTCCGTCGTACCGCTGCTGCCGTCCACGAACTCGGACGTCCCCAGCTCGTCGACCGGGTCCGCCCCGGCCGTCGACTCCGTCTCCGCCGGCATCGGCGACGTCCCCGCCAGTGACGTCCCGGCCGACACCAATCTGGTCCCCGCTCAGTCGCCCGCCACCCAGAACGCCGCCCTCGGATCCTCCGGGGACACGAACAACGGTCTCGCCGTCCTCGCGCTCGCGCTGGGACTCGCCGCCGTCGTCGTGCTGGCGCTCGGCGATCGGCTGCGGATGGCCGCGAGCGCGCGATGAAGCCCCGGCCGAACCGGCTGATCCTGTCGGGCTACGGCCCGCTGGCCGGCGTCATCGCGGTCCTGCTTCTCGTCACGGTCACCGTGCCCAGCAAGGCCCCGGGGGACGCGAACGAGCTCGCGATGGCGGGCCCGGACCCCTACGCCGCGACGAGCCCCGAGCTCGGCGCGGTCGGGGTCGACGCCGCGGGCGCGCCCGTCGTCGCCGGTGCGCCGGGGACGACCGGTGCCGCGCCGGGCACCAGCGCCGCGGCCCCGGGCGCGAAGCCCGGCAAGGGCGGCAAGGTCGTGACGACCGCGCAGGCGGCCGGCGCGCCGCGCGCCCAGGGCGTCGCCGCCGCGAGCAACTGCGCGGGCGGTGCCCTGCAGGTCGCGGGCAGCGCGTACTCCCCCGCCTGCGTGAACTTCAGTGGCAACAACGGCGGTGCGACCTACCGCGGGGTCTCCGCCGACACGATCACGATCGCGATCCGCGAGAGCAGCGCCTCCGACCAGCGTGAGCAGGAGGACGACGAGGACAGCGAGCTCGAGAAGAAGGCCGAGGAGGCCGGGATCTCGGCGAGCCCCGCGGACCGCAAGCGCGAGCTGGACACCCTCGTCGACTACTTCAACAAGAACTACCAGCTCTACGGCCGCAAGGTGAAGCTCGTCCGGTACACCGGTCGCGGGGACGGCCAGGCCGAGATCGCCGGTGGCGGCCAGGAGGGCGCGAACGCGGACGCGGTGAAGGTCGCGCAGGAGATCAAGGCCTTCGCCGACATCTCCGCGCTGACGCAGCCGTACATGGACGCCCTCGTGCGGCAGAAGGTGCTCGCCATCGGTGGCCTGCACATGCCGCAGAGCTACTACCGCCAGCGCGCCCCGTTCGCCTGGGGCCAGCTCGTGGACTGCACGACGCTGATGAACTCCGCGGTCGACCTGATCGCGAAGCGCCTGCCGGCCAACGAGAACGCGACGCGCGCGGGCAGCGCGAGTCTGCGTCAGAAGCCGCGCAAGTACGGCCTGATCTTCCCGGACGACGCCGTGTACTCGCAGTGCATCAACGAGGCGCGGCCGAAGCTGAAGGCGGCGGGCATCTCGTTCGCCAAGGAGATCCGCTACGCGCTGCAGTTCGCCAAGCTGCAGCAGGAGGCGCCGAACATGGCCGCGCAGCTCAAGGCGGCCGGCGTCACGACACTGGTGCTCGTCACCGACCCGCTGCTGCCGTTCTTCCTCACGGGCTCGGCGACCCAGCAGGACTTCTACCCGGAGTGGTTCGTCTCCGGGACCATCGGCACCGACGCCGACGTCGCCGGTCAGTTCTACGACAGCGACCAGTGGCAGTTCGCCCTCGGCCAGAGCTATTTGACCGGCTTCGGCGGGGGCAAGAACACCGAGGCGTACAAAGCCTTCGCCACGATGAAGAACGGCAAGCCGACGTCCCTGGTCGACCTGACCTACCAGACGCTGATGATGCTGTTCATCGGTCTGCAGCAGGCCGGTCCGAACCTCACGCCCGCGACGTTCGCCCAGGGCATGTTCAGCTACGGCAAACGGACCGGCGACTACGGCCAGTGGAGCTTCGGCCCGAACGACTTCACCAGTACCGACGACGCCCGGGAGTTCTACTACGACCCGAAGGCGCTCTCGCCGTTCAACAACCGGCCCGGCCGGTGCGTGCCCCTCAACGGTGGCAGGCGCTACGTCGGGGCGAGTTGGCCGGCGCGGGTGACCATGCCGACGCCGCCGGCCGTGGCGCCGTAGCGGCCCGGCCGGATCCCGGAAGCCGAGTCGAAGGGTGAGCCCGCTGCCCGCCGTTCCCGCCGCCGTCCCCGCCGCACTGGCCGACAAGCGCAAGCGCGCGGTCGGAATGGTGGTCGCCGCCCCGCTGGTCTGGGTGGTGCTGAACGCCGTCCTCCCGTCCGGCCTGCCCCTCGGCGTCGTGCTGCAGGGCGTGGTCCTCGGGTCGCTGACCGGTCTGTCGGCCCTCGGGCTGGTGCTGGTCTACCGGTCCTCGCGGATCATCAACTTCGCGCAGGCCGCGCTGGGGTCGGCAGCGGCGTTCCTGGCCGTGCAGCTCTTCCTCGTCAAGGGCTGGAACTACTACGTGGCGCTCGGCGTGGGCCTGGTGGTCGCGGCGGTCATCGGCGCGCTCTGCGACCGGCTCGTAGTGCAGCGACTGTTCTGGGCCCCGCGGCTGATCCTGACCGTCGCCACCATCGGTCTCGCGCAGATTCTGGCGGCTCTTCAGTTCGCGGTGCCGAGCATCGTCGGGTCCGGGGGCGGGTTCGGCGGGCTGCAGGGGTCGTTCCGCACCCCGCTCGACATCAAGTTCACCTTCGAGGGCCTGGTCTTCACCGGCGCGCACGTGATGATCCTCGTGACCGTCCCGATCGTGCTGCTGCTGTTCGCCTTGTTCCTGCGCAACTCCGCCGTCGGCGTCGGCATCCGTGCGACGTCCTCGAACGCCGAGCGCGCGATGCTGCTGGGCATCCCGGTGCGGCGCCTGTCGACGCTGGTCTGGGCCCTGGCCGGTGCGCTGTCCGCCCTCGCGGCGATGCTCTCGGCCCCGCTGGTGGGGCAGGGCGGCGAGATCGCCGGCGGGCCGGCGCTGCTGCTGCCGGCCCTCGCCGCCGCCGTCATCGCGCGGATGGAGAGCCTGTCCGGCGCGGTGTTCGCCGGCATCGGCGTCGGCGTCTTCCAGCAGGCGGTCTTCTGGAACACCTCGCGCTCGAGCTACGTGGACGTCTTCCTGCTCGTCGCGGTCCTCATTGCGCTGCTGCTGCAGCGGCACCAGCTCACCCGCGCCGCCGACGCGAACACCGCGGGCTGGAACACCGCCGACGAGATGCCGCCGGTGCCCGCGGAGATCCGGCACCTGCCGGAGATCATCTGGGGCCGTCGCCTCCTGCTCGGCGGGGTCATCGCCGCCGCCATCGCGCTTCCCTACCAGCTGAGCCCCAGTCAGATCAGCCTGCTCGGCACCGTGACGGTGATCTACGGTCTGGTCGCGGTCTCGCTCGTCGTCCTCACCGGCTGGGCCGGGCAGATCAGCCTCGGGCAGTTCGCGATCGCCGGCGTCGGTGCGGTCGTCGCCGGCGACCTCGTCGCGAAGACCGGGGCCGACCTGCTTCTCGCCATGCTCGCGGGCATGGGCGCCGGCATGCTGACCGCCGTCGCCATCGGCATTCCCGCGCTGCGGATCCGGGGTCTGTTCCTCGGCGTCACGACGCTGGCGTTCGCGGTGCCGCTCTCGACGTTCTTCCTGAACCCGGCGAACTTCCCCGAGGCGATCCCCACGCAGGTCGACCGGCCGCTGGTGCTCGAGCGCTTCGACCTCTACAACGAGAAAACGCTGTACTGGTTCTGCCTGACGGTGCTGGCCCTGGCGCTCGTGCTGGTGCACGGCATCCGGCACAGCCGCACCGGCCGGGCGATGATCGCGGTCCGCGACAACGAGCGCGCGGCCGCCGCCCGTGGCCTGAGCCCGACGAAGATCAAGCTCGCGGCGTTCGCGGTCAGCGGCGCGCTCGCGGGTCTGGCCGGCTCGATGCACGTCATCGCGCTCGACGGCGTCCGGGCGGGCACATACTCCCCCGCGATCTCCTTCGAGGCGTTCACGATGGTCGTGCTCGGCGGCGCGACGTCGGTCACCGGCGCCCTGCTCGGCGCGATCTTCCTCGCCGTCGCGAAGTACAACCTCTCCGGCGGCATGCAGTTGTTCGTCACCGGCGCGGGCGTGCTGTTCGTCCTGCTCGTCCTGCCCGGCGGTCTGGCCCGCGTAGTGATCTCCGCGCGCGGCTTCTGGTTCCGCACCGTCGCGCGGATGCGCGGCATCACCCTCGCCGGTCCCGGAGGGGAGACCGGCGCGACCGAGGTCGACCTGGCCTCCATCGGCGGACGCCTGTCCGCCGCCGGCCCCGACCCGCTGGCGACGGGCGAGGATGGCCCAGGCCCGCGGCCGACCCAGCGACCGGCAGGTGCGGGATGAGCCTTCTCGAGTGCACGGACCTGCAGGTCTCGTACGGGCGCAACAAGGTGCTCCACGGCGTGGACGTCCGCGTCGACGCCGGCGAGGTCCTCGGCCTGCTCGGCACCAACGGCGCGGGCAAGTCGACGCTGCTACGCGCGATCTCGGGCCTGACACCGCCGCGGCACGGCAAGGTCCGCTTCGACGGCAAGGACACCACCGGCTGGTCGCCGATGAAGATGGCGCGGCTGGGCCTGGCGTACATGCCCGGCGGCCGCGGCATCTTCCCCGACCTGTCGGTCGCCGAGAACCTGCGCATGGCCACCTGGGTCACGCGGAAGGACAAGGACTACTGCGCCGCCGCCGTCACCCGCGCGATCGAGCTCTTCCCCGCGCTGACGACCCGCATGGAGGACCGCGCCGGCCTGCTCTCCGGCGGTCAGCAGCAGATGCTGGCGCTCGCGCAGGCACTCGTGCAGGGTCCCGCCGGCACCGACGGCAAGCCCGGCGCGCGCGTCCTGCTCATCGACGAGCTCTCCCTCGGCCTCGCCCCGGCGATCGTCAGCGAGCTCCTCGACGTCGTCCGGCACCTGCGCGACGAGGGCCTCGGCATCCTGCTCGTCGAGCAGTCCGCCGAGCTCGTGCTCAAGGTCTCCGACCGCGCGATGTTCCTGGAGAAGGGCGAGGTCCGCTTCTCCGGCCCCGCGCAGGAGATCCTCGACCGCGGCGACCTGATCCGCTCCGTCTTCCTCGCCGGCGCTCTTGAGCAAGACAGTCGGGGGGCTCCGCCCCCCGACGACCCCCCGGAAAAGCGCTCCCACGACAGGGAGGAGCTCCCGCACATCGACGAGCTCCACCTGGAGGACTCCCCCGCTCGAACCCCCACTGAAGATGACATCTCCAGTGGGGGTGGGGCGCGGCCGGTCAACGTCACCGGGACCCGGGCCGAGGGGGTCGAGCTCGACGACGAGACCGGAGAGCTGCCCCGGGTCGTGAGGGAGGCTCGGCCGGCGCCGAAGCGCGCGGCCGGGTCCGACGACGAGGACGAGGATTTCGCCGACATCGCGGAGGCGCTCGACGCGGCCGCGGACGCGGCGCCGACGCCCAAGGTCGCGATCGCGACCCGGAACCTGCGGAAGACGTTCGGCGGTGTCGCGGCGATCGCCGGGGTGGACATCGACATCTCCGCGGGCGAGATCGTCGGCCTGATGGGCCCGAACGGCGCCGGCAAGACCACGATCCTCGACGCGATGTCGGGATTCCTGGTCCCCGACACGGGCCGGGTGTACTTCAAGGGCACCGACGTCACCGACCTGACGCCGCAGGCGCGCGCACACCTCGGCCTGGGCCGCTCGTTCCAGGACGCGAAGCTCTTCCCCGGCCTCACGGTCACCGAGACCATCGCGGTGTCCTGCGAACGCTGGGTGACCTCCCGGGAGCCCCTGGCGGCCGCCCTGCGGCTGCCGGCGTCCCTGCTCTCGGAGATCGACGTCGCCGAGCGGGTCGACCGCATCATCACGCTGCTCGGGCTCGGGGTCTTCCAGGACCGGTTCGCCAGCGAGCTCTCGACCGGCTCCCGCCGCCTCGTGGAGTTCGGGTGCCTGCTCGCCCAGGAACCCGACGTGCTCCTGCTCGACGAGCCCGCGGCCGGCCTGGCCCGCGCGGAGGCGGAGCTGATGGGGCCGCTGATGAAGCGCATCCGGGAGGCCACCGGCGGGGCGCTGGTCATCGTCGAGCACGACGTCGGGCTGCTGCGGCGCACCTGCGACCGCATCATCGCCCTGGAGTCCGGCCGGGTGGTCGCGCAGGGTCCGCCGGACGAGGTGCTGTCCGACCCGACGGTCATCGCCACGTACCTTGGAGCGGAGGCTGCCGCGGCGTCGTGACGACGACGTGACGGCGCCGTGAGCGGTCGGCCGACTCCACGACGTCGTCGGGTCGGCCCCGGGGTGGGAACGGAAGAACGGAGCAGGGCGGGCACGAGCGCAGCCGGTGGGGATTCCCCGCCGCGGCCAGTTTCAAACCGGTGTGTTCGGGGGCGCCGAGGTGGCGTGGGCCACCTCGTCCGGTTTTGTACGGTTTCTCGTCGCCTGATCGGACCAACGATTTCTCAGCGTGCGGACACGGCGACCGGTTAAGCCGCACTCTGTACCTGTCAGTGCGCCGAACCTGGCGCAGTACGTCGAGGAGAACGCGATGGCGGCACGAGCGCGGAGCCCACGGGCAGGCTCAGGCCTGTCGCTGCGCGGCGGGCCGGTCGTGCCCCTGGTCGGCGTCTGCGTCGGTGTGGCGGCCCTGACCGCCGCGGTGACCCTCGGGGGCGGGAACTCCTCCTCCACCACCGACGGCAGCCCGGACAAGGGCGTCGTGCAGGCCATGTCGGCCGCCGACCCGATCTCCGCCCCGGCCGTCAACACCTGCTTCCTCCGCGTCGCCGGCAAGCCGTTGGCGACCTCGCTCGCGGACGCCCGGACGCTGACCCAGATCGCCGCCGTCGGCTGGCAGGTCAAGGCACCCGAGGAGATGGTCGCGCGCGTCCTCGACGTCGCGGCCGGCAAGCCGGGCAAGTCCCCGTCGGTTACCGAGGCGCTCGACCTGTTCACCCGCGAGGACTCGGCGGTGCCCACCGCAGCGTCGGTCGCCAAGCTGCGGGCCCTGACCGAGCCGGGCGGGCTCACCTGCGCGTTCGCCGCGCCCGTGGCGGCCGCGGAGAGCCGCGGCAAGTCGGGTCTCACCCCGCGGGCCGACGTCATGCGGCAGGGGATCGTCGACGCGTTCGGCAAGCTGGCGATGAGCACCTTCGGACCCAAGGCCAAGGACAACCCCGCCGGCGCGGCCGGGCGCGCACTCAGCGTCACGGTGCCCGACACGATCTCCCCGGTCGCCTCCCCCGCCTCGTCGCCGGTGGCGACGCCCGAGGCGAACGCCGGCTGGGTCGTGGCGCACTGGCTGACCGCCCGCGGCGCCGACTACAAGCTCGACACCATCGCCTACGGCGACCTGATCTGGGCGCCGACCGTCGGCTGGCGGTCCCCGGACCCCGCCACGACCTCCTCGCCGGCGCGGCCGGGCCGCCTGTTCGTCTCGGTGGCGGCCGGTTCGTCCGCGAAGGACACCAAGAAGTCCGGTTCGGCCAAGAAGTCGAGCAAGAGCAAGAAGTCCTGACCGCCCGTCAGGTCCTCCCGGAGGGCGGCGTGGGCCCCGCGTCCCCCGACACTTCCCGGGAAATCTGAGAGAATGGTGGGGATGAGCAAGCACCGCCCGCCCAGCCAGGCCGTCAATCGGTTCCTCGGCGTCGGCCTCGCCGCGATCCTGCTGGCGGCCGGCGCCGTCACCGTGCAGGCCACGCGCAGTGACGGGTCCGCCACGCCGGCGGCGCCCGAGGCGCCCGCCGGGTCGAGCAGCCTGCTCGACATGTCCGGCCGCGACCGCCCGATCGCCACGCGCTCCGCGGTGCGGACGAAGGGCCCGCGAGTCGTGCCCGCCCCGACCACGAAGAACGCGGAGTGCCGCCTCGACCTCGGCTACGGGGTCTGGGAGATCGACATGACGGCGGCGCGGACGCTCACGATGCTGACCGCGGTGGCCTACCGCGACGGCCGGAACTACGTCCGGGCCGCGCGGGCCTTCGACCGGTCCCTGCAGAAGGAGGGCCGGGTCCCGCTGCGGCCCGACCAGTCCGTCGAGGAGATCAAGCGCAAGCGCAAGGACCCGTCGCCGCGCACGACCTCTCTTGACGCCGTCTACGCCTTGTTCCGCCCGCACGCCCTCACCTGCGTGACCCCCCAGCGCTCCATGCCGGCCCAGCCGATGACGACGACCGGTCTGACGATGCGGTCGCTCGCGCTGATCCGCGGGTGGGCCGAGGCCTACGGCGGCCGGCCGATCGGCGGGTTCGCGCCGGGCGGTGTCACCGGCGGCCACATCGAGAACTCGGCGCACTACGACGGCCGGGCGGTCGACATCTTCTTCAGCCTCGACGACGCCGACAACAAGGCCCGGGGCTGGCTGCTGGCGCACTGGTTGGTCGCGCACGCCGACTACTACCAGATCGCCACCCTCATCTTCGACGACATGCTCTGGTCGAACGTCAACTCACCGCTCGGGTGGCGCCCCTACGTCCACCCGTCCGGCAACGTCACGAATGTGACGCTGCGTCATCTCGACCACATCCACGTGGACGTGGTCCGGGGTTCCTGATCCAGCGCTGACGCTGCTTCAGGCCAGGTGCTTGTCGAACCAGGCGAGCAGCTGCTTCTGCGCGGCGGTGGTGGCAGTCTCGTCGTACCGCTCCCCCGTGTCGTTGAAGAACGCGTGCTGGGCACCGTCCCAGACCTTGATCTCGTAGGTCAGCTTCGCGGTCTGGAGCGCTTCCTCGGCCGCGGCCATCGTGCCGTTCACGCGCTCGTCGTCCCCGGCGAACATACCCAGGACGGCTGCCCTGGACCCGGTGAAGTCGGGCTCGGCCGGGGCCGGTCCGTAGAACGGGATCGCGGCGCGCAGCCGCCGCTCCTGCCCGGGCCCCTTCTGCAGCAGGTTCCACGTCATCCCACCGCCGAAGCAGAACCCCATGGCGCCGAGCTTCAGGTCGTCCCCGGCGCGCTCGAGCAGTTCGTCCGCCGCCGACCTGAGGTCACCCAGCAGTTGCTCGGCCGGCATCGCGGACAGCGCCGCCGTGGCGGCCGCCTGGTCGTCGAAGCCCGCCAGCCCGTCCTTGCCCTCGCGCGAGAGCAGGTCGACGCACAGCGCGCTGTACCCGTTGGCCGCCATCCGTCCGACGAGCTCGAAGAAGTGGGTCGTCAGGCCCTTGTTCTCGTGGATGACGAGCACCGCGCCCTTCGGCTTCGCCGCGGCCTTGTACGCCGCGCGGAACCGCTGGCCGTCCGCGGTGTAGGTGATCAGCTTGCCGACGTCCTTGCCGGGCGGTGGCGTCGCCGCCGGGGTGACCGGGCCGGCGGGCGTCGCCTGCGGCCCCTCGGCCTCGGCATCGTCGTCGTCCCCGCCGCAGGCCGCCAGCAGGGCCGTCGCGCCGGGCAACGCGACGCCGAGCAGACCGAGCCGGCGCACCGCTTCCCGGCGGCTGAGCAGCCCTTCCGCGTACTCCTCGGCAACCTCGCCCACCAGGTACTCGCGCATCGCCATGGCGCGCAACCTAGATCACGAAGCTGGGAATCCCGAGGGGGTTACGGCGGTCAGTAGGCGTGGGCGCGGTCGGCGAGGTCGGGGTTCAGCCGGTCGGCGCGGTCGGCGGGGAAGGTGATCCGGTCCGGGTCCCCGTCGGAGGTGTAGCGCAGGGTCGGGTCCGCGGCCAGCCGCTCGAGCGCGTCCTGCGCGTCGCGCACGCCGAGACCGGTGTCGAGCCGGGGGATGTCGAAGAGGTCGAAGCGGAGCGAGAACGGCGACGGGGACGCGATCTCCGACACCCCGAACACTGCCTCCAACCGATAGGGCACGCCGTCGTGGCTCCCCGCCCGGAGCAGCTCCCGGTTGCGGGGGTGCACACCGAACGGCACCGCGAGCGTCCGGACCGTCAGGCCGGGCACGGCCTCCTCCAGCCACGCGATGTCCTGCCCGATCTCGGCCTGCACGCCGGCGTCGTCCAGCCTGCCGAGGTCCGCGTGCGACCAGGTGTGGGCGGCGATCTCATGACCGTTCTCGGCGAGCCAGGTCAGCACCCGCCGGTCGGTGAACGGCTCGGGCGTGGAGTTGACGAAGAACGTGGCGACGGCGGGAAAGTCCGGGTGCTCCCGCTCGAACTCCTCGAGGATGCCGGCGGCGGACTTCGGGTCGATGGTGCCGTCGGGCCGGAGCCTGGCCTGGTCCCAGGTGGAGTCGTCGAAGGTGAGCACCACCGGATGGCGGCCGGCCGGGAGGTCGATCTCCCCGGCCGCGAGCGCGGCCGCGGTGATCGGGCGGTACCCCGCGTCGTACAGGGTCTGCAGCTGCTCCCGGAACGCGTCCGGGCTCATGTCGTAGATGCGCCGGGGCTTCTCGACGAACTGGTGGTACATGAAGACCGGGATCGCGCCGAGCTCGTTGACCCCGAGGGCGGCGAGGCGGGCGGGGTCCGCGGTCGGGCCCGCGCTCGCCGTCGGCACGGCGGTCGCGGTCGTCGAGCCGGCCGGGGTCGGAGCGGCGCGGTCGGCGTCGTCGGCGCAGGCGGCCGGCAGCAGCGCACCGAGAAGCAGGGCGAGGGCGGGGACGATCGGTCGCACCGACCCATGGTCGCGCACCGCTGGTCAGAACACCGGATGCCGTCAGAAGAGTGTCTGCGGCTCGGCGTGCTCGAGGGGCACGACGAGCTCCGGGCCGTTGTTGCGGTGGTTGTTGACCGCGGTCGAGACGGGGTAGGCCTCGAGCCCGTCGCCCGGGCTGGGGACGAGCAGCCCGCGGAGGGCGTCCGGGTCCGACTGCTCGGGACTCAGCCAATCGGCCCACGCCCCGGGCTCGACGAACATCGGCTGGCGGTCGTGGATCTCGCCGATCGCATCGCTGGCCGTCGTCGTGATGACGGTGCAGGTCCGCCACCACGCGTCGGGGTCGTCGCGGTCCTTGGTGGGGTCGCGCCAGAACTCGTAGAGGCCGGCCATCGCGAGCACCCCGCCGCCACGGCGACGGATGAAGAACGGCTGCTTCTTCGCCGCCCCGTCGGTCGGGGTGTACCACTCGTAGTAGCCGTCGGCGGGGAGCAGGCAGCGCCGCTTCGCGAACGCCTCCCGGAACGCCGGTTTCTCGGCCGCGGTCTCGATCCGCGCATTGATCATGCGGGCGCCGATCTTCGGGTCCTTGGCCCAGAACGGCACGAGGCCCCACCGCAGCGTCGCCAGGCGGCGCGTGGCCTCGGCCTCGGCCGGTTCGTCCCGGCCCCGCCGCGTCACGACCGCGTACACCGGCTTCGTCGGCGCGACGTTGTAGTCAGCCTCGAGGCGCTCGGAGACCGGCACGTCGACCGAGTCCAGATCGAACTCGGCGACGAGGTCGTCCACCCCCCAGCTCGCTCCGTACCTCCCACACACACCCGCCACGGTAGTCGGCCCCACCGACGGACGCGGGATACTGCCGTCATGCCGCAGAGGCCCCGCAGCATCCATCAATGACGTAAAACGCTCGGGCGATCGAGATGGCGTCGACGCTCGCGCTTCCCGGACAGCACTCCACGAGCTCGGCCCCGTCCTGGACGATGTTGGTGGCCTGGACGCCGCCCCCGCAGTAGAGGTGCTGCGCCGGACGCCGACCGTCCGTCAGCTGATCTCCGACTCGCTCCACGGCGAAGAATGGGCCGAGTACGCGCTCGACGAGTCCGAGATGTTCGCCAGGAGGTTCGCGCAGTACGTGGCGTGCCGGTCCTGTTCGGGGTCTGAGTGCCTTTGCCAGATGAAGGTTTAGAAGCCTCACTCAGCAGCGCACAGTGCGCTCAGGAGGTGCCCACCATGCGCCGAAACGTTGCTCTTGCTGCCAGCGCCGCACTGCTGCTGCCGACCGCCGTCCTCGCCTCCCCCGTCGATGCCCGGGACCATTCCGAGCGACTGAAGACGTGCCTGACCGAGCGCCACGGCGTGAAGCTGCGCGCCCTCATGGATGACAACGGCAAGCGGGTCCGCATTCGGATCACGCACCCGAGCGGGTCAGGCAACTTCGACAACAACCGAATCAGGCGCGTCCAGGGCTCGACTTACTCCGTGAACCATCACTCCGAGAAGATCATCTTCACCAAGTGGCGCGACCTGCCGCCGACCTTTTACGCCAAGAGCCGGGACATCGTGGAGTTCGGCGCGAGGTACACCCTTTGGAACGGGAAGGCGATCGTTCTGGATTGCACACTCGGCAAGTACCCGCCGTGCGACGACTGCGAGGTCGCAGGCGGGATCATCATCACCAGGCCACGTCGCTAGAGCCACCGCGGGCGCGGCACCGTTCCACGGCGCGCATGACGGTGCGTCCGCCGTCCGCGCGATCGGCCATGCCCGTTCGTTCCACGCGGGCCGACTGGGGTCAGGTCGGTTCGGGTGTATCCCTACCGCCCGCGGCTCGGAGAGGGTGCGGACCAACGTTGTCGTCAACGACCGGCACTCGTTCGACATGCCGAATTTGGGCCCAGGCATGGGCGTCGGCGTGACCTTCAAGCTGCACAACGGCAAGCGGATCCTTGCCAGCTGCAGGGACGACAGATTCCGCTGATCGGAGCGGCTGCGGGGGCCGACGTGCGCCCAGTGCGCAGATCGGCACCACGAACGCGGGGTCGACCAGTGCCGAACTGCGCACTCGGTGCAGGCCGGCACGTGGCCCCGTCGGGGATACTGCCGTCATGCCGCAAAAGCCCCGCAGCATCCACCCGGACGACGCGCAGGACGAGCGACTCGCGGCGCTCGACCTGGAGACGGCGTTCACCTACGCGTACCTCCCGACGGTGCTGGACGACGAGGGACGGGCGAAGGACGCCCCCGCCGTGCTCAACGGGTTCCTCTGGCCGTTGCGCGCGGACGCGCACCCGACGGCGGCGATGGAGCGCGACCTGGCGGCGCTGGACGAAGCCGGACTGGTCTGCCGCTACGAGGTCGCGGGCCGGCCGTACCTGCACGACCCGCGGTGGAAGACCCGCCACAAGCTCGTGCGGCCGACCCCGTCGACGCTGCCCCCGTGCCCGGAGCACGAGAAGTCGTTCGACGAGGTCGTCACCGAGACCGTCGGCCGGATCGCCGAGGGCGTCACCGCCGCGGTCGAGGTCGCCGGCAGCCGGATCGACCAGAAGCGGATCTCGGACTCCCTCGCCCGTCTGGTCGAGGACGTCACCTACCTCGTCGACCCGGAGAAGGCCGTCGTCAACGGCCAGAAGGTCCGCAAGATGTTTCAGCGCAAGAACGGCGAGGTTGAGGACACCGGTCCCGAACCCGGTGCGCTCGCGGGCGAGACGGAGTGAGCGAGCCGGCGAACGTCCTGCACTGCGGTGGGTCCTCGCCCACCGTCGCCTGGTCGACGATCAACGCCGGCGAGGCGATCCCCGGTGTCGTGACGACCCTGACGTGGAGCGTGTTCGGCGAGCGGACCGAGCGCGGCCTGCGGGGCGCGTTCGCCGACCTCGGTGTCCTGACGGAGAGTCAGGTCGCGCGCCCGGCGCACCCCGACGACCGCGTCTGGGACATTTTCCACGGCCGCGCCGCCGCGAACCTGGAGACGTTCCGCTCCCTTGCCGACCGCATGCCGGGGACCAGCGGCGACGCGATGGAGTCTCAGCTGTTCGGTACCGTGCGCCCCGGGGTCTCCAGCCGGCCCCGGTACCAGCGCTATCCCGTCGTGGCCGCCAAGGCACCGATGGCGATGTGGGGCGTCGCCGGACGACTGGAGCGGGCCGCCGAGCACATCGCCCCCTGGTGGCGGAACACGATCGTGGCCGCGCCGGAGATGACGGCCGATCAGGCCCGGCGCTCCCTGGACGCCGCGATGCGCAAGTTCGCCGGCGTCATGCGGCCCCACATCGTGGCCGCGATGTTGTGTCAGGGCGTCTACGAACAGGTGCGAGCCGCGGCCGAGCGTGCGGACCGGCCCGGGCTGGAGATCGCCGTCCTCACCGGGTACGGCGAGATGGCCGAGACCGCGTTCGTCGGGGACCTCTGGGACGTGTCGCGTGGGCGTATCGAGCTGTCCGAGTTCCTCGCCCGGCACGGGTACCACGGCCCCAACGAGGGTGAGCTCGCCGCGCGGGTCTGGCGGCTGGACCCCACGCCGTTGGAGAAGCTGCTCGGACACTACGCGGGCATGGCCGAGAGTGCCGGCCCGCGGGCGCTGGAGACGACCCGCGCCGCGGAGCGGGAGGCCGCCGAGCGGGAGCTGCTCGCCGCGTCCCCGCGGGGGGCCCGCACCCCGGCGGGCATCGTGCTCAAGGTCGCGCGGCGCTTCTTCCCGCTGCGCGGCGTCGGGAAGGGCGCGTTCCTGCAGTGCGTCGACGCCGCCCGCGCCGCCGCCCTGCGGTTGGGTGAGCTGCACACCGAGGCGGGCGTCCTGTCCGCGCCCGAGGACGTCTTCCACCTGACCGTCGAGGAGCTGGCGGCGCCGCAGCTGCCGGCCGGGGTCACCGACCTCGTCACCGCCCGCCGGGAGCTGCACGAGCGCTACCGGGCGATCGAGCTCCCGGAGTTCTGGCTCGGCTCCCCCGAGCCCGTGACCGCGCCGCCGGCCGCGGCGGAAGGTCCGGTGGTCGTCACCGGCATCCCGGTCACGCCCGGCGTCGCGGCCGGAGTGGCCCGGGTCGTGCGCGACCCGGAGGTCGACGAGGGCCCTGCCCCTGGCGAGATCCTGGTCTGCCGCACGACCGACCCGAGCTGGGCGGCGGTGCTGATCGTCTCGGCTGCGCTGGTCATCGACATCGGCGGCCCGATCAGCCACGGCGCCATCGTCGCCCGCGAGCTCGGCATCCCGTGCGTCATCGGCACCCGTGACGGCACGGTGCGGATTGCCGACGGCGACCTCATCGAGGTGGACGGATCCGCGGGCACGGTGACGGTGCTTCAGGCGGGCGATGCAAGAGGTGACGGAGGATCCGTGTGACCGAACCCTGGCGGTTGCTCTCGCTCCTGCCGTTGCCGGACGACGCAACCCTCGCCGCGCTCGGTGATCTCGCGGAGCGCACGAAGCTGACGCTGCTCCCGGCGTCCTCGGTCGCGGACCTGCACGCCGCTCTCGCCGACGCGGAGATCGTGCTCGGCGCGTGGCAGAGCGCCGGGGCGCATCACTTCGACAGCGCGGCGGTCGCGGCCACGGGCCCCGACCTCGTGTTCGTGCAGCAGCCGAGCGCCGGGGTCGACGTGCTCGACGTGCCCGGTCTGACGGCCCGTGGGGTACCGGTCGCCAACGCGGCCGGCGCGAACGCACGCGGGGTCGCGGAGTGGGCGGTGGCGGCTGCGCTGGCGCTGTCGCGCTCGATTCCGTTCGCCGACGCCGGCGTGCGCGCGGGCGGCTGGCCGCAGATGGACGTCGTCCGCCGCGGGCACGGCGAGATCGGCGGCCTGCGCGTCGGGATCCTCGGCTTCGGCCCGGTCGGCGCGGTCGCCGCGGACCTGTTCGCCGCGTTCGGCTGCGAGGTCGCCTACTGGTCGCGGACGCCGCGCGACGTCCCGTACACCTGGCTGGAGCCGGCGCCGCTGTGCGCGCGCAGCGACATCCTCGTGCTCGCCCTTCCGCTGACGCCGGACACCCACCACCTGATGTCCGCCGACCTGCTCGCCGCGCTGCCCGCCCGCGCGTACGTCATCAACGTCGGCCGCGGGAACCTGCTCGACAGCGCCGCGCTGATCGCTGCGCTCGACTCCGGCCACCTCGGCGGCGCGGCCCTCGACGTCTTCCCCGTCGAACCCCTTCCGGCGGACGACCCGCTGCGGCACCACGACCGGATCCTGCTCTCCCCGCACGCGGCGGGCGCGACGCGGCAGTCCGTCGGGCGGATCGTCGAGAAGTCCGTCGCGAACCTGCGCCGCGTCCTCGCCGGCGAACCGGTGCTCGACGTCGTCAACGGCCTGGACCCGCGAATCCGGCGCCGCCGGTGAGGTACGCGCTGTTGTTCCGTGGCGTGAACGTCGGTGGCCGGACCCGCTTCCCGATGTCCGACCTGCGCGCCGCGCTCGAGGGCGCGGGGTTCTCCGACGTCTCGACCTACCTGCAGAGCGGGAACGCGGTCGTGTCCGCGGCGGGCCGGACCACGGCCGTCAAGGTCGCCGAGCGGGCCCGGGAGGCCATCGCCGCGCACCTGCCCTGGACGCCGGAGTTCCTCGTGCGCAGCGGAAAGGAGCTCGCGGCGGTGGTCGCGGGCAACCCCTGGCCCGAGGCGGTCGCGGAGCCGAAGTTGCTGAACGTGGCCTATGCCTCCGCCGCGCCGGACCCGAAGGCCGCCCTCGACCCGGCGACGTGGGCGCCGGACGAGTGGATGTTCGGCGAGCGGTGCGTCTACCTGCACTACGTGGCGAGTTCGCCCGGCCGCAGCCGGCTCGCCGAGGTGGTGTGCCGCGAGGCCTTCCGGTCGGACCCGGACGCCGTCGTGACGGTCCGGAACTGGAACACGGTCGTCGCGCTCGCCGAGCTCACGGCAGGCTGACGGTCTCCTCCGGCCGGACCGGCGCCGGCGCGCTGCGGGCGGTCCGGGAGAGCCGGCGGCCACCGGTGGCCGCGAGCACGAGGAGGAACAAGGCCGCTCCGGTCAGGACGATCGTCGTACCGGACGGGACGTCGAGGTGGTAACTCAGGTTCATCCCGACGAACCCGCACAGGGCCCCGACCACCGTCGAGAGCACGAGCATGTGCGTGAAGGAGTTCGTGAGCATCCGTGCCACGACGGCGGGGATCACGAGCGTCGCAGCCACCAGCGTCACGCCGATGACGTTCAGCGTCGTGAGGATCGACAGCGACAGCACCAGCATCAGCAGGGCGTCGGTCCGCGCGACCTTCACGCCGCTGGCGTCCGCGACCTCGGGGTCGAAGGTGGTGAACAGCAGAGCGCGGTAGCGCAGCACGACCACCGCGACGGTGAGGACGGTGACGCCAGTCAGCACCCACAGGTCGGTCCGCGAGATGCCGAGGATGCTGCCGAACAGCGCCGCGTCGAAGCTCGCGCCCCGTGACCCCCAGATCGAGATCATCGCCACCCCGAGCGCGAACGAGGCGGTCGTGACGACACCGATCGCGGCGTCGGCTCCGATCCGCCGGCTCCGGGAGATCGCGTTGATCGCGAGCGCCGACCCGAGACCCCACGCCCCGGCGCCGAGGTAGTAGTTCGCCCCGACCACCGAGCACGCCGCGAAGCCGCCGAAGATCGCGTGCGAGAGGCCGTGGCCGATGTAGCTCATCCCCCGCAGAACGATGAAGACCCCGACCAGCCCGCACAGCGCCCCGGCGAGCGTCGCGGCCACGACTCCCTTGACGAAGAACTCGTAGGAGTACGGGTCCAACAGGTCCCACACCGCGCGCCTCCGTCAGCCCGCGCGGTGCCCGCGCGCGACGGCCAGGTGCGGCCCCGGGTCGAGCACGACGGGCAGACCGAGGTGCTGGAGCACCTCCATCGGAGCACCGAACGTCCGCTCCAGCACCGGCCCCGAGATCACCTCGACCGGCGAGCCCGCCGCGATCACCGTGCCGTTGAGGGCGACCAGCGACGGCAGGTGCGCGGCCACGCCGTTGAGGTCGTGCGTGGTGAGCAGGATCGTCGTGCCCTCGGCGTTGAGGTCGCCGAGCAGGTGAAGCACCTCGTGGCGGCTCGTGAAGTCGACGCCGGTGGTGGGTTCGTCCATGAGCAGCAGGTCCGGCTCCCGCAGCAGCGCGCGGGCGAGGAACATCCGCTGCTGCTGGCCCCCCGAGAGAGCCCGGATGTGACGGTGCGCCAGATGGCCGATGCCCAGCCGGTCGAGGACCCGCGCCACGTCGCGGCGCTCGGCCCGGGTCGGCCACGGCAGACCCCGCCCGGGGCGGGCCATGAGCACGCACTCCGCCACCGTCACCGGGAAGTTCCAGTCGACGGTCTCAAGCTGCGGGACGTACCCGATCCGCACGTCGGGCGCCCGGTCGACCACCCCGCCGAGCGGCCGGATCGTCCCGAGCAGGATCTTCAGCAACGTCGTCTTCCCGGAGCCGGACGGCCCGACGACGCCGACGAAGTCGCCCCGACCCACCGTCAGGTCCACGCCCCACAGGACGTGGTCGTCGCCGTAGGAGTGGACGACGTCGGAGAGCCGGAGCAGGGCGCTCACTGGGGATAGTGCGCCGTGTCGGGCACTGCCGGCGTCGTGTCGAGCGCCTCAAGTGCGTCGGCCGTGCCGCCGAGCCGAGTCAGGATCGTGACGTAGTTGCTGCGCATCAGACCGAGCCAGGAGTGCTCCGGCTCGCCGGGCGCCCCGGGCAGGTCGTCGTCGCGGAGGGTGTCCTCCCAGTGCACGCCGGTCGCCTTGCCGATCTCGGCGAGCGCGTCGGAGGGGAACACCTCCGAGCCGAAGATCGCCTTGACGTTCTCGGCGCGAATCTGGTCGATGAGGCGGGCGATGTCCTTCGGCGTCGGGTCGGCGAAGTCGCTCGGCTGGATCGCGCCGACGACCTTCCAGCCGTACGTCTTCGCGAAGTAGGCGTACGCGTCGTGGTAGGTCAGCAGCTCGCGCTCGTCCGCGTCCAGGCTCTTCTGATCCTCCTTCAGGGCGTCGGACAGGGCCGTCGCCTGCTTCTCGAACGAGGCGTAGTTCGCCTCGTACACCGAGCGCCCCTCGGCGTCGGCGTCGACGAGGGTGTCGCGGACGACCTCGGCGTAGGAGATCGCGTACGTGGGGTCGGTCCACAGGTGCGGGTTCGGCTTGCCCTCCTTCTCCGGGAAGGAGAAGTCGTAGATCCAGTCCGACTCCGGCAGGACCTCGTCGCCGAGCTCGACCAGCCGGGCGTCGTCGGCCAGGTTCCGCTCGGCCAGCTTCTTGGTCGGCTCCTCAAGCTTGAGGCCGTTGATGAAGACGACGTCGGCCTCGGACAGAACTCTCGCGGCGCTCGGCGGGGGCTCGAACGTGTGCGAGTTGGTGCCCTCGGGCACCAGGCCGTCGATCCGGGCCCGGTCCCCCGCGACGGCCGCGACGATCGAGGTGATGGGCGCGACCGTGGTCACGATCCGCAGGGCGGGCTCGGCGGCGGCGGTCCCGGCCGGAGCGGCGGCGTCGGCGTCGTCGTCCCCGCACGCGGCGAGCGGCAGGACGAGCAGGGTGAACACGAGCAGGGCGGGGAGGCGGCGCATGACGCCACCTTAATCCCCAGGATCTCGTTGTTGCGAAGGGGTCGCAACAAGGGGGGCTCAGGCGTCGAAGCGCAGTGGCCGGCGCCCGGCGAACCCGGCGTCGGGGCGGTGGTACCAGGCGAGCCCGAGGTCGCCCTCCAACCAGCAGAGCAGGACGTGCTCGCCGTCGAGGTCCGCCGGGAAGTCCATCAGCAACGGAGCCCAGCCCTTCACCTGCACGCCGGTCTCCTGCACCGTGCGCATGAGGCCTTCGAGTTGCGCGTTCAGATCACGCAGCTCCATCGCACCGCCGATCGAGTGCCCGCGGATCGACGCGCCCAGCTCGGCGGCGTCGGCGCGGAGCTCGATGAAGCGCTGCAGCGTCGGATGGAGCTCGAGGAGGACCTCACGTGCCTC
Organism: Sporichthya polymorpha DSM 43042; assembly: GCF_000384115.1. Classification (NCBI taxonomy): domain Bacteria; kingdom Bacillati; phylum Actinomycetota; class Actinomycetes; order Sporichthyales; family Sporichthyaceae; genus Sporichthya; species Sporichthya polymorpha. The sequence continues at coordinate 4,302,934 of NZ_KB913029.1, read as the reverse complement.
GGTGATCGAGAAGAGGGGCAGCGACGCCATGAGGGCAGCGTGCCACCTCGGTGGCGTCGGGCCTAGCGATTGTTGACGATTCGCGGATTCGCCTCGGGCCGGAGCCAGCGGACGACCCATTCCATGTCCGCGGGGTTGCCGAGCTGGACGCACCCGGCGGTCGGGACCCAGGGGGCGCCGGCGTTCGAGGTGTGCATGAAGATGCCGCTCCCGCGCCCGGGCACCGGGGCCAGCCCCTGTCCGACCGCCAGCCGCGGGTTGTTCCAGTCCATCCAGAGGCCCCAGCTCATCATTCGCCGGTCACCGCCGCGAGCGCCCTTGACCTCGATCCACGTGTTGTACGTCCTGCCGCGGGCGTCGCTGACCACCGACGTTGGCAGCCGCCGGCGCCACGGCATCGCCGTCGGGCTGTGCTTGGTGGTGGAGAACGTCGTGACGACCCCGTAGACGCCGCTGGGCGTGCGCATGTCGCCCTGGCGCCGCACGCCGGGCGAGGCGAAACCGTTCTGACCGATCTGGGAGCGCACGACCATCGGGCGCGCGTTCTCCCCGCTGCCACGGGTCGCGATGCGCCAGACGCCGTCGACCCGCTCCCAGGCCTCGGTCCGGGCGCACCAGATCTGCTTGCACCAGCGGTCGGTCCGGACGGTCCGCAGGACCTGCGTGGTGTCCTGCGGGAGGCCCTGCGCCCAGGCCGGGGTCGCGGCCGCGGCGTCCCGGGCGCCCTTGGCCACAGCGGCCTTCAGCGGGCCCGGCTGGACGCCGAACGTCGTCGGGGTGATCGCGGTGGCCTCGGAGACGTGCGTGGACGGGTCCAGCGCCCCGGTGACCCCCAGCGCGCACACGATCGCCGCTCCCCCGGTCAGCAGGAACCGGCCGGCCCGCGCGCCGAACCGGCGTCGGCGGGGGGCGGCGTGCCTGGTGGGTGGGCGTCCGTCCATCCCGTCCAGGTTCCGTTGCGAATCTTGGAAAGGTGCGCAGGATCCGTGCGACGAGACTCACACTTGACCGGGTCCTGACGGCCTTTTCCGCGAATCGGGCAAGCCGGCGGGCGCGTGTTCCGCGGTCCTGGGCGGGTCGGCCGGCTCAGCCGCGCAGCACGGCTCCGGTCGCCGCCGCCGCCGCGGCGACGGCGGCGTCACGCGCTGCGGTCGCCTCCTCCACGGTGAGTGTTCGGTCCGGGGCCCGGAAGCGCAGGGCGAACGCGAGCGACTTGCGGCCCTCGCCGATCCGCTCGCCGGTGTAGACGTCGAAGAGCCGGATCGACTCCAACAGCCCCCCGGCGCCGGAACGCAGCGCGGCCTCCACCTCGGCGGCCGGCACGGCCGCGTCGACGACGAGCGCGACGTCCTGGCTCGCGAGCGGGAAGGAGGAGATCGCCGGGGCCTCGACGACCCCGCCGCCGGCGGCCAGCAGCGCGTCGAGGTCGAGCTCCATCGCGACGGTGCGTGCCGGGAGTTCCAGCGCCCCGATGACGCGCGGGTGCAGTTCCCCGGCGTGGCCCACGAGGTGCTCCCCGCCCGGGGTCCGCACGGCCAGGGCGGCGCAGCGGCCGGGGTGCCACGGCGCCGACGCGCCCGACCGAACGATCAGTTCCGCACCGGCGGCCGCGGCGGCGATGCGCGCGGTCTCGATCGCGTCCTCCCAGCCGGCGGTGCGACCCGGGCCCCACCAGCCGGCCGGCTCGCGCAGGCCGGTGAGCACGGCCGCAAGGTGCCGCGGTTGCGCCGGCAGGGCCGCCTCGATGGCGGCGAGCTCGTCCGGCGTCGCCCGGCGGGTGACCGGCGGCCGCGGCGCCGGCGGTGCGCCGCGGGTGGGCAGGTAGACACGGCCGATCTCGTACAGGGCGAGGTCGACCGAACCGCGGCCCAGGTTGCGCCGGGTGGCGGAGAACAGGCCCGGCAACAGCGAGGTGCGCATGTCCGGCTCGGCGTCGGAGAGCGGGTTCGCGAGACGCACCGCTACGCGGCGCGGGTCGTCGGCCTCCAGCCCCAGCTGGTCCCACACCCCGGGCGCGACGAACGGGTAGCAGAGCACCTCGACCAGGCCCGCGCCCGCGAGCGCACGACCGACGCGGCGCCGCTGCTGCTGAGCCACCGTCAGACCACGGCCGGCCGGGGCGGCGGGCAGCGCCGCGGGGATCGAGTCGTAGCCCTCGAGGCGGAGGACCTCCTCGGCCACGTCGGCCGGGTCGGTGAGGTCCGGCCGCCAGGTCGGGGCGGTCACCGTGAGCGTGGTGCCGTCGACGGACGTCTCGGCGCCGACCTGGGCCAGGCGCCGCAGCACGGTGGCCTGGTCGAGCTCCCGGCCGGCGACGCGGGTCGGGTGGTCGACCGCAAGGGTGATGGTCGTGGGAGCGGGCAGGCCGCCGGCGTCCGTGCCGGTGGCCGCCGCGGTGCCGCCACCGAGCTCGGCGAGCAGCTGCGCGAACCGCAGCGCCGCCACCGGGCCGAGGGCCGGGTCGACCCCGCGCTCGAAGCGCCGGGAGGCCTCCGACGGCAGCTTGTGCCGACGGGCCGCGCGGGCGATCGCAACCGGGTCGAAGTGCGCCGCCTCGAGCAGGACGTCGGTGGTCGTGCCGGAGATCTCCGTCGAGGCGCCGCCCATGACTCCGGCGAGACCGATCGGGCCGGAGTCGTCGGTGATGAGCAGGTCCTCGGGATCGAGGTCCCGGGTGGCGCCGTCGAGGGTCTCGAGCTTCTCCCCCGCGCGGGCGCGGCGGACCACGATCGGGCCGCGCAGCTTCGCGAGGTCGTAGGCGTGCGTGGGCTGCCCGAGCTCGAGCATCACGTAGTTCGAGATGTCGACGGCGAGCGAGATCGGTCGCATCCCGCACTGCTGCAACCGCTGCCGCAGCCAGTCCGGTGACGGCGCCTCGGGGTCGACGCCGGTGATCGCGAGCGCGGCGAACCGGTCGCAGGCCGGGTCCCCGAGGCGGATCTCGTAGCCGTCGCCGGCCGTCATCGCGCCGCGCCCCGCGGGGTCGACGAACTCGACGTCGTAGGCGGTCGCAACCTCGCGGGCGACGCCGCGGATCGAGAGCGCGTACCCGCGGTCCGGGGTGACGGCGATGTCGAGCACCTCGTCGTCGAGACCGAGGACGCCCTTGGCGTCCGCGCCGATCGGCGTGCTCGCGGGCAGCACGATGATTCCGCTCGCGTCGCCGGCGATGCCGAGCTCGGCCTCGGAGCAGATCATCCCGTCGGAGATGTGCACGTAGGTCTTGCGCGCCGCGATGGAGAAGCCTCCGGGCAGGACGGCGCCGGGCAGTGCGACGACGACCACGTCGCCCTCGGCGAAGTTCCGCGCACCGCAGACGATGCCGCGCGAACCCGCGCCGTCCCCCTCGGTCTCGTTGTGCTCCGGCCCGACGTCGACCCGGCAGTACCGGATCGGCTTCTTGAGCTTCAGCTTCTCCTGGAGCTCGACGATCGAGAGGACACGGCCGACCACCAACGGGCCGGTGACGGCCTCGCCGGGGGCGTCGACGGTCTCGACCTCGAGGCCGGCCGCGATGATCCGCTCCGCGACCTGACGACCCGTCACGTCAGCGGGCAGGCCGGGGACGAACTCGCGGATCCAGGACAGGGGTGCGCGCATCAGACGTCCGCCCCGAACGGCAGGCTGAAGCGCACGTCACCCTCCACCATGTCTCTCATGTCCTCGGCGTTGTTGCGGAACATGACGGTCCGTTCGATGCCCATGCCGAACGCGAACCCGCTGTAGCGGTCGGGGTCGACACCGCACGCCACCAGGACGCGCGGGTTGACCATCCCGCAGCCGCCCCACTCGATCCAGCCCTCGGAGCGGCAGGTCCGGCACGGGCCGGAGTAGTCCGCGGCGGCCGGGCTGACCGACCGCCCGCGGCACACGAAGCACTGGAGGTCGAACTCCGCGCTCGGCTCGGTGAACGGGAAGTACGACGGCCGCCAGCGCGTCTGCGTACCGGCGCCGAACAGCGTCGACGCGAGGTGGTCCAGCGTCCCCTTGAGGTGGGCCATCGTGATGCCCTCGTCGACCGCGAGGCCCTCGATCTGGTGGAACACCGGGGTGTGCGTCGCGTCGAGCTCGTCCGTGCGGAACACCCGGCCCGGGTGGACGACGTAGACCGGCAGGTCGCGCTCCATCAGCGCGCGGATCTGCGTCGGCGACGTGTGCGTGCGCAGCACGAGGCCGTTCTCCGGCGGGTCGACGAAGAACGTGTCCATCATCGAGCGCGCGGGGTGGTCCGGCCCGATGTTCAGGGCGTCGAAGTTGAACCACTCGGTCTCGATCTCCGGGCCCTCGGCGATCTCGTAGCCCATCGAGACGAAGACGTCCGCCAGGTACTCCTGAGTGGTCGTCAGGGGGTGCCGGGCACCGCGTGGGCGGCGCGTCGTCGGCAGCGTCACGTCGACGGCCTCGGTGACCAGGACGCGGGCGTCGCGCTCGGCCTCGAGCTCCGCGGTGCGGGCGGCCAGGGCGTCGGCGACCGTCTTCCGCGCCGTCCCGACCCGCTTCCCGGCCTCCGCCTTCGCGGCCGGCGGCAGCGCGCCGATCTCCCGGTTCGCGAGCGCGAGCGGCGACCGGTCGCCGGCCACGTCGAGGCGCACCTGCTTGAGTTCGGCGAGGTCGGACGCGGCCGCAATCGCGGCCAGCGCAGCGTCCACCGCGCCCTCGATCGCCTCGGGCTTCAGCGCGCTGACCTCGACGGGGTCGAAGTTGGAGTTCGGTGCGGACACTCGCGGGAGTCTAGGCGGCGCCCTCCCGCCCGCTGAAACCGATAACGCCCTCCCGCGGGATGACGTCCCGCAGCAGTGCCCTGTCAGCCCGCGTGCGGGCCGACACGTGTCCGTACGGGACGTCATCCCGGGGAAGGTCAGGCGCCCTCGGGGAGGTACTCGGGGAGGGTGAAGCGGAACGCGGCGCCGCCGCCGGGGGCGCGGCCGACGCCGATCGTGCCGCCGTGCGCCTCGACCAGACCCTTGGCGATGTAGAGGCCGAGACCCGTGCCGCCGTGGCGACGGTCGCGCCAGAACCGGTCGAAGATCTGCCCGACGAGCTCGGTCGGGACGCCCGGGCCCTGGTCGCTGACGGTGATCGCGACGCCGTTGGCGATCGGCTCCAGGCGCAAGGTCGTGACGCCGTCGCCGTGGCGCTGGGCATTCTCGAGCAGGTTGCCGATGACCTGGTCGACCTTGTCGGCGTCGACCCACATCTCGGCCACCGGCGCGGGCAGCTCGATCCGGAAGTCCTGCGGGGCGGCACCGGCGGCGACCCGGGTCGCGACGTGGCGCCGCAGCGCGGCCGCGAGGTCGGTCGGCCGGCGGTAGAGCTCGAGACGGCCCGAGTCGATCCGGGCGATGTCGAGCAGTTCGGTGATCAGGCGGGCGAGCTTGTCCGCGTCCGCGTCGACGGTCGCGAGCATCTCCTTGCGCTGGGCGTCGGTGAACCGGTCCCAGCGGTTCAGCAGCGTCGAGGTGAAGCCCTTGACGCCGGTCAGCGGGCTGCGCAGCTCGTGGGCGACCATCGCGACCAGTTCGGCGCGGTCGCGGTCCCAGCGCTCGCGGGCGGCGCCGCTGCGGAGCGTCACGACGACGCGGACGACCCGGCCGAGCCGGCTCGCGCGCAGGTACCGGGCGGAGACGAGCACCTCGCGGCCGCCGAGCAGCGTCAGCGCGCGCTCGGGGTGACCGGTGCGGATCGCGAGGCCGCCGTACGGGTCGCAGAGCTCCCACCAGTCGCGGTTGTTCCGGTCGACCAGCGGCAGGACGCTGCCCAGGTCCTTGCCGATCAGTTCGTCGGCGGGGAGGTTCAGAAGGCGCTCGGCGGCGACGTTGACGATCACGACGGCACCGGTGTCGTCCGCGACGACGACCCCGTCCGGGAGGTCGTCGTACGGGATCCGGCCGTCCTGTGCGTCCCCCGGCGCGCTCAACATCACCTCGTCAGGATCTCGGAGCGATCAAAGTCGCGAGAGCTTTTTGCGTTACCGCAACTCGGTTCTGCCCCGGAGAGCGGGTTTCTGTCAGTCAGTTGTGACCGCATTCTGCTCATGCATGAGCGGGCGGTCGATTTCTGTCCGATTTGTCCCGGTTCGAATCGCCACCCGGTCATCCATGAGCAGCGGGACACCTCGTCGGCGGCGGGGCGGCGGCGGGCGCGGGCGGGGTGGATTCGGCGCCTGGGGGCATCTTCACCGGCCGAGCGGAGAGGCCGCGGATGGCTTCACCAGCTGGGCCCCTCCTTCACCAGCCCGGCAGGGCCGGTGAAGGAGGGCTCGGCCGGTGAAGTGCGCGGGGGAACTGGTGAAGCTGGTGCGGGGCTCGCGGCGGAGACCGTGCCGGGTCAGGGGCGGGCGGGGCGACGGTGGGCGCGGGCGGAGGCGTAGAGGCAGACCGCGGCGGCGGTGGCGAGGTTGAGGCTCTCGGCCCGGCCGTGGATCGGGACGCGGACGACGCGGTCGGCGAGGGCGCGGAGCTCGGCGGGGAGGCCCCAGGCCTCGTTGCCGAACAGCCAGGCGGTCGGGGCGGTGAGGTCGCCGGCGTCGTCGAGGGTGTCGAGGTCGTCCGGACCGGCCCCGTCGGCGGCGAGGATCTGCACCCCGGCGGCGCGGAGGGCCTCGACGGTCGCCGGCAGGTCCGCCTCGACCGTCACCGGCAGGTGGAACACGCTGCCGGCCGACGCACGGGCGCACTTGGGGTTGTAGACGTCGACCGAACTGCGCGTCAGGACGACGGCGTCGGCTCCGGCGGCGTCGGCGACGCGGATCACGGTGCCGGCATTACCGGGGTCGCGGACCTCGGCCAGCAGGGCCACGAGCCGGGGCGCCGGGTCGAGGGCGAGCGGGACGTCGAGGAACCGGCACACCGCCACCAGACCCTGCGGGGTGACGGTCTGCGCGATCGACGCCATCACCGAGCCGGAGACCCGGTGGATGGGAAGGTCGGCCGCGGCGGCGCCCTTCAGCAGCTCGGGATGCCGCTCCCCCGCCTCGGCGGTGGCGAACAGCTCGACGACGCTGCCCGGCCGGCCGAGCGCCTCCCGGACGGCCTGCGGCCCCTCGGCGAGGAACCGTCGGTCGGAGTTCCGGAAGCTGCGCTTGGCCAGCCGGCGCGCGGCATTGACGGGCGCCGCACGGACGTTCGTGATCTCGGACAGCGGGATCGGCCGTCCGGTCAGGCGGCCGGGGCGTTCCGGTCCTCGGGCAGGGCGTTCTTCGCCACCTCGACGAGCGCCGCGAACGCGGGCGGGTCGTTGACGGCGAGCTCGGCGAGCATGCGGCGGTCGACCTCGACGCCGGCGAGCTTCAGGCCTTGGATGAGGCGGTTGTAGGTCAGGCCGTTGGCGCGGGAGGCCGCGTTGATCCGCTGGATCCAGAGCTGGCGGAAGTCGCCCTTGCGCTTCTTGCGGTCCCGGTAGGCGTAGACGAGCGAGTGGGTGACCTGCTCCTTGGCCTTGCGGTACAGACGCGAACGCTGGCCGCGGTAACCGCTGGCCTGCTCGAGAACCTCGCGACGCTTCTTCTGGGCGTTGACCGCCCGCTTCACGCGTGCCACGTCGAATTACTCCTCATGCGAGGGACTGCCTGCGGGGCGCAGTCCCGGTCCGGTGGGGTCGAGGGTGCGAGTACGTCTCGCGGGGATGCCGAAGTGCGCGAGGCGCTACTTCTTGAGCATCTTCTTGATGCGCTTCGCGTCGCCGGGGACCATCTCGGCCTCCATGGCGAGGCGACGGGTGCGCCGCGAGGACTTGTACTCGAACAGGTGACGGCGGTTCGCACGCTCGCGCATGACCTTGCCGGTCCCGGTGATCTTGAAGCGCTTGCTCGCGCCGCTGTGCGTCTTGACCTTCGGCATGGTGCCGTCTCTCCTCGATCTCAGCCGTACTCGGCCAGGCAGGATGCCCGGCCGGGCGGGTCGTGCAGGACGCGGGTCGGAACGGGTCCGACCCGCGCGTGCCGGTGGCGTCTCACTCCGCCGGAGCGGTGTCCACCTCGGTCTCGGCCGCCTCCGGCGCGTCGGACTCGCCGTCGCGGTCCTTCCGCGCCGCGCGCTCGGCGCGAGCCTCGGCCATCGCCTCGGACTTCTTCTTCGTCGGGGCCAGCACCATGATCATGTTGCGGCCGTCCTGCCGGGGCGCGAACTCGACGAAGCCGAGCTCCGTCACGTCCTCCGCCAGCCGCTGCAGGAGGCGGTAACCGAGCTCCGGCCGCGACTGCTCGCGTCCACGGAACATGATCGTGATCTTGACCTTGTCGCCGGCCTTGAGGAACCGGACGACATGGCCCTTCTTGGTCTCGTAGTCGTGGGGGTCGATCTTCGGGCGCAGCTTCATCTCTTTGACGATCGTCTGCGCCTGGTTGCGCCGGGCCTCGCGCGCCTTCATGGCCGACTCGTACTTGAACTTGCCGTAGTCCATGAGCTTGGCGACGGGCGGTCGGGCCATCGGGGCGACCTCGACCAGGTCGAGATCGGCCTCGCGGGCCAGCTCCATGGCCTTCTGGATCGGCACGATGCCGACCTGCTCGCCGTTGGGGCCGACCAGCCGGACCTCCGGCACGCGGATCCGGTCGTTGATGCGCGGCTCTGCGCTGATAGTGCCTCCTCGGAAAAACTTCTCGTCTGCGACCCGGGGCGAAAGGCACAAAAAAAGCTTCCGCGCACTCGCGGAAGCCGACGACCCGGCACACGTCCCCACCGGAGCGGGATCGTGCGCAAACAACCCCGAGGGGCTGTTCTGACCGGGACCCGACGACCTGACGCGGTCGATGCGGGTGGGAGTCGGGCTCCACTTGTGCTCCGGACCTGCCGAAACAGGACCGAGTGGGTCGCCGTCAGCGTATCACTGTGCGGTCACTGTGCGATTCGGGCGCCGCCAGGGCGAGTTCCAGGCCGAGGTCGAGTCGTTCGCGCAGGATCGGGTGCTCGGCGAGCGCACCGGCCAGACCCTGGGCCACGGTGACCGGGTCGGAGCCGGCGGTCACCGCGAACACCAGCACGGCGTCGGCGCTCGGCGACGGGGCGAGGCGGAACCGGGTCACCGCGGGCTCGGCCGCGACGACGACCTCGACGGCGGCCGTGACCTCCGGGTCCTCCAGCGGCGGGAGGGGCACGCGGCCCTGCGCCAGCGCGCGCAGCGCCGGGCCCTCGACCGGGAACGTCACCGGCCCCCCGGGGTCGAGGACGAGCAGATCCCCCTGCTCGGCGACGGTCGACAGGCAGGCGGTGGTGGCGGCGACCGGGACGGGACGCGCCTCGGGGTTCCAGTCGACGAGCGCAGCGAGGCTGGTGAAGGCCGGGAGCGCGGTGCGGCCGTCCTCCCCCTGAATGGTGACCAGCATCATGTCGGTCTCCTTGTCCGCCCCGGTGATGACGTCGACGTTCACCGCGCGGGCGACGACCGGAACCAGCACGCGGCCGCCGACCAGCGCCGCGTGGACGGGGCCGGGCGGTCCCCCGGCCGCCCAGGCGGCGAGCGCCGCGGCGAGGGTCGGGTCGGCGGAGCCGTCGTCGCCGAAGAATCCGGGGTCGGGGATGGAGCGCTGCACCGCGCGAGATTAGCGCGGACGCGAAGGCTTTCGCTGTCTCAGAGCCCGTCTCGGGAGCGTTCGTGGACCAGCTCCGCGAGGGCGCGCGCGGCGGCGGGGGCGGCGGCCCCGTCGGAGTTCTGGATGCCCATCGCCGCGATCGTCTCGCCGTTGGAGAGGTCGAGGTAGACCCAGGGGTCGCCGCGGCGCAGGCGGACGCTGAGCACCTCCCCCCAGGCGAGCTGGTGGCGACGGAACAGGTTGACGACCTCAAGCCCCGCGTCGGTGGCCAGAACGCGGACGTTCGCGTGCCGGTGCAGGAACGCGGCCAGCCCGACGCCGACGGCGAAAACCCCGATGCGCGACGGCAGGTTCCAGGCGCGCGCCCCGTCGTCGGGCAGGATCACCGCGACGATGCCGAGGACGACGAGCATGAACGTCGCGATCGCGTAGCACCAGATGCGTGCCTTTCGGGGCCGCCAGGTGTGCGGCAGGGATGTGCTCATCGACTCGGCCCGACCTCAACCTCGACCTGACTGGACCTGACGCAGCGTCAGAGCCGGCAGGCGTGGATGTCGGTCACGAGGATCGCGCGGGCGCCGACCTCCCAGAGGTCGTCCATCAGGCGCTGCGCGTCCCGCTTGGGGACCATCGCCCGGACCGCGACCCAGTTCTTGTCGCGCAGCGGCGAGACGGTGGGCGACTCGAAGCCGGGGGTGATCGCCACCGCCGCCTCGACCGCCTCCACCGGGCAGTCGTAGTCCATGAGCACGTAGCGGCGGGCGACGAGCACGCCCTGCAGCCGGCGCACGAGCTGGTCGTACCCGGTCGCGGCACCGGCGCCGATGCGGCGGACCAGGACCGCCTCGGAGTGCAGGATCGGGTCGCCGATCACGACCAGGCCGGCCTGGCGCAGGGTGGTGCCGGTCTCGACGACGTCGGCGATGACGTCCGCCACCCCGAGCTGGATCGAGGTCTCGACGGCGCCGTCGAGCCGGATCACCTCGGCGCTGACGCCGGCCTCGGCCAGGTGCTTGGCCACCAGGCCGGGGAACGAGGTCGCCACGCGCAGGCCGCCGAGGGCACTGACGCCCGCGTCGGCGGTGCCGGGCAGGGCCGCGAAGCGGAAGGTCGAGCCGCCGAAGCCGAGCTCGAGGACCTCCTCGGCCGGTGCGCCGGAATCGAGCAGCAGGTCGCGGCCGGTGATGCCGACGTCCAGCCGGCCGGAGCCGACGTAGACCGCGATGTCCCGCGGGCGGAGGAAGAAGAACTCGACACCGTTGTCCGGGTCCTGGAGGACCAGCTCACGACCGTCGCCGCGCTGCCGGTAGCCGGCCTCGCGCAGCATGGCGGCCGCGGGCTCGGACAGCGAGCCCTTGTTCGGCACGGCGACGCGGAGCATGGGAAACGGCCCCTTTCCGGGGATCGAGCGACGGGGGCGATGCACGAAAAGGGTGACACCCTTTTCGTACCGCGGTCACAGATGAGCGTATACGTCGTCCAGCGTCAGGCCCGTGGCCAGCATCAGGACCTGGACGTGGTACAGCAGCTGCGAGATCTCCTCGGCGGCGCGGTCGGCACCCTCGTGCTCGGCGGCCATCCAGGACTCGGCGGCCTCCTCGACGACCTTCTTGCCGATGAAGTGCACGCCCCGCTCCAGGGCCTGCACCGTCCCTGACGCGGGGTCACCCTGGGCCGCCTTCGCCGTGAGCTCCGCGAACAGCCCGTCGAACGTCTTCACGGGGGGACAGGCTACGTGAGCGGGTGCGCGCGCAGCGCCGCCGCGGTCTGCACGGCCGCCTGCGCGGCCTCGTACCCCTTGTCCTCGGACGAACCCGGGAGGCCGCTGCGGGCGAAGGCCTGCTCGTCGTTGTCCGTGGTCAGGAGCCCGAAACCGACCGGCACGCCGGTCTCGACCGCCACCTGCGTCAGGCCGAGCGTCGCCGCCTGGCAGACGTACTCGAAGTGCGGGGTGCCACCGCGGACCACGACACCCAGCGCCACGACGGCGTCGTGCGACGCCGCCAGGCGGCGGGCCGCCACGGGCAGCTCGAACGCGCCGGGGACGCGCAGCAGCGTGGTCGCCTCCAGGCCGGCTTCCTTGAGGGCGCGGTGCGTGCCGTCGAGGAGGCCGTCGATCACCTCGGCGTGCCACTGCGCGGCGACGATGGCGACCCGCAGGCCGGCGACGTCGCCGAGCTCGGTCGGGTCGAGCTTGGGTGCTCCTGCTCCGCTCATGCCGACCCGCTCACGTGAACGGCGTCCAGGGTCCGGCGCTGTCGTCGTGCTCGCCGCAGATGTCGGCCTCCGGGATGTCGTGGCCCATGCGCTCCCGCTTCGTCCGCAGGTAGTGCACGTTCTCGGGGGTCGGTTCGATGATCGAGGGGACACGGGAGAGCACCGGCACGCCGTAGTACTCCAGACCGCGGCACTTCGCGGGGTTGTTCGTGATCAGGCGCACCGAGCGGACCCCGAGGTCGAGCAGGATCTGCGCGCCGACGCCGTAGTCGCGGGCGTCGACCGGCAGGCCGAGGTCGAGGTTGGCGTCGACGGTGTCGCGGCCGGCGTCCTGCAGCTCGTACGCCCGCAGCTTGTGGGCCAGGCCGATGCCGCGGCCCTCCTGTCCGCGCAGGTAGACCACGACGCCGCGGCCCTCCTTGTTGATCCGCGCGAGCGCGGAGCGCAGCTGGGGGCCACAGTCGCAGCGCAGCGAGCCGAACGCGTCACCGGTGAGGCACTCGGAGTGCACGCGGACCAGCACGCCCTCGCCGCCCGCGATGTCACCGCGCACGAGGGCGACGTGCTCGTCCTCGGTGTGGGCGGCGCCGGAATCGGCGTACGCGAAGGCCTGGAACTCCCCCAGCACCGTGGGCAGACGGGTCTTGGCCAGGCGGCTCACCTGCGACTCGACGCGACGGCGGTAGTTGACCAGGTCCGCGATGGAGATCAACGCGAGGTCGTGCTCGGTGGCGAACTTCGCGAGCTCGGGCAGGCGGGCCATCGACCCGTCCTCGTTGACGATCTCGCAGATCACGCCCGCCGCGGTCAGCCCGGCCATGCGGGCGAGGTCGACCGAGGCCTCGGTGTGGCCCGGACGGCGCAGCACGCCGCCCTCGACGGCGCGGAGCGGGAAGACGTGGCCCGGCCGGGTCAGCTCCCAGGGCTCGGTGGCCGAGTCGCAGAGCACCTTGATGGTCCGCGCGCGGTCCTTGGCCGAGATGCCGGTGGAGATGCCGTCCCGGGCGTCGACGGAGACCGCGTAGGCCGTCTGCTTGCGGTCCTCGTTGACCATCGTCATCGGGGGCAGGCCGAGCCGGTCGAGCTCGGGGCCGGGCATCGCGACGCAGATGACACCGGAGGTGTACCGGACCATGAAGGCCACGAGCTCCGGGGTCGCCTTGGACGCCGCGAAGATCAGGTCGCCCTCGTTCTCGCGGTCCTCGTCGTCGACCACCACGATCGCCTTGCCGGCCCGCAGGTCGGCGACGGCGCGCTCGATCGAGTCGAACGTGAATCCGGGGTCGGCGGGGGGTGCCCCGGCCTGTTCGGCCGTCATCGGTCACCTCCGCGTCCAGAAACCGTGCCGTCGACCCGGTCCTCGGTGCTGCCCTCGACCGGCTGGTCGAGGTGGAGCAGCCGCTCGACGTGCTTGGCGAGCACGTCGACCTCGAGATTGACCTGGTCGCCGGGCGCTCGTCGGCCCAGCGTAGTCGCCGCCAGGGTGGTGGGGATCAGGCTGACGGTGAACGAGCCCGGACCGAGGGCGGCGACGGTCAGCGAGACCCCGTCGACGGCGATCGAGCCCTTCTCGACGACGTAGCGCTCCAGGGACGCCGGGAGGCTGATCTCGACCAGCTCCCAGTGCTCGGCCGGGCGCCGCGAGAGGACCTCCCCCACGCCGTCCACGTGACCCTGGACGAGGTGGCCGCCGAGGCGGGTCGCCATCGTCACCGCCCGCTCCAGGTTCACCGGCGAGCCCGAGCCCAGGGCGCCGAGCGCGGACCGGTCGAGCGTCTCCTTCATGACGTCGGCGGTGAACGCGCCGTCGACGACGTCGACGACCGTCAGGCAGACGCCGTTGACGGCGATGGAGTCCCCGTGCCGGGCGTCGCCGCAGACCAGCGGGCCGCGCAACGTCAGCCGCGCGGCGTCCTCGCTCAGGTTTTCGAGGCCGAGAACCTCACCGAGTTCCTCGACGATGCCCGTGAACATCGCTCAATTCTCCACTGAATTCTCGACGGCCGGTTCGCGGGGCGGGCTCGGGACCACCGGCCGGGCCACGAGGCGGACGTCCGGGCCCACGGGGGTGATCTCGTCGAGCCGGAAACGGCGGGCGGCCTCGATCGTCGGGGCGCCGGGGCCGGCCAGGGCCGGTAGACCGTCGCCGCCGATCAGGACCGGGGCGACGTAGCCGACGACGCGGTCGACCAGACCGGCCGCCAGGAACGACCCGGCGAGCCGCGGGCCGCCCTCGAGGAGGACCGAGACGACCTGGCGGGAGTGCAGTTCGGCCAGGACCGCGTGCAGGTCGACGCCGGTGCCATCGGGCGCCTGAGGGACCGTCACGATCTTGGCGCCCTCGTACAGGCGCGGGTCGCCGTCCACCGCACCCGGGGCCTTGAAGATCAGCGTCGGCGCCGTGTCGTCGAGGACCTGCGCGGTCGGCGGCGTGCGCAGGGCCGAGTCGAGGACGACCCGCAGCGGCTGGCCGTGGCGGACCGGGGCGTCGCGGACGGTCAGGGCCGGGTCGTCGGCGAGCACGGTGCCGGAGCCGACGAGCACCGCGTCGCACTCGGCGCGGAGCCGGTGCACGTCGGCGCGGGCCGCGGGGCCGGTGATCCATTGACTGGTGCCGTCGGCGGCGGCGGAGCGACCGTCGAGGCTCGCGGCGTACTTCCAGGTGACGAAGGGCCGGCCGGCGCGGACCGAGGTCAGCCAGGCCTCGTTGACCCGCTCGGCCTCGGCCGCCAGGACGCCGACCTCGACCTCGAGCCCGGCCGCGCGCAGGGCCTCGACGCCCCCGGCCGCCGGCGCGAACGGGTCGCGGACCGCGATGACGACGCGCGCGATGCCGGCGTCCAGCAGGGCCTGGACGCACGGCGGCGTCCGGCCGGTGTGGTTGCAGGGTTCGAGCGTGACGACGCAGGTGCCGTTCTGCGCCCGCGAGCCGGCGGCGGCCAGCGCGAGGACCTCGGCGTGCGGGCTCCCGGCCTTCACGTGGAAGCCCTCGCCGACCACGGTGCCGACGATGTCGAGCACCACGGCGCCGACGACCGGGTTCGGGCTGGTCGTCCCGAGCCCGCGCCCGGCCAGCGCCAGGGCACGGCGCATCGCCGCGTACTCGGCCGGTGACGCCATCGGTCCTACTCCGGACCCGCGGACTCGGCGGACTTCGCCCAGGGCGCCGCCGCGGTGGCGGTCTCGGCCTGCGCGCGGAGCCGGCGCACGGCCTCGGCCGGGTCGTCCGCGCCGTAGACCGCGGACCCGGCGACGAACACGTCGGCCCCGGCCTCGGCGCACCGCTCGATCGTGCTCGCGGAGACCCCGCCGTCGACCTGCAGCCACAGGTCGAGGTCGCGGCCGGCGATGAGCTCGCGGGCTCGGCGAATCTTCGGCAGGACGACGTCGAGGAACGCCTGGCCGCCGAAACCGGGTTCGACGGTCATGATCAGCACCATGTCGAGCTCGGGCAGCAGGTCGGCGTAGCCCTCGACGTCGGTGGCGGGCTTGAGCGCCATCCCGGCCCGGGCGCCGGCGGCGCGGATCGCGCGGGCCAACCGGATCGGGGCGTGGGCGGCCTCGACGTGGAACGTCACCGAGCCGGCGCCGGCCTCGGCGTACCCGGGGGCCCAGCGGTCCGGGTCGGCGATCATCAGGTGGCAGTCGACCGGCGTGCTGACGCGCTTGAGGAGCGACTCGACGATCGGCAGGCCCAGCGTCAGGTTCGGCACGAAGTGGTTGTCCATGACGTCGACGTGGAGCCAGTCCGCCGCCCCGGCGACGCGGTCGCACTCCTCGGCCAGCCGGGAGAAGTCGGCCGAGAGGATGCTCGGCGAGATCTGCACACCCATGGGACCGGGAGCGTATCGGCAGACCGGTCGCGGGCGAGGCCGCGACCACAGCCGGATCTCACCGCGCCGCCGGATCACCGTGCGGACTTCTTGACCGGAAATGCCCTTACCTGGTGGCGAATCGCTCGTGTGGACCCTGATGACACGGGCACGTCTCGACTAGCTTGAGCGCCACCGGGGAGGATCGCCATGGCACAGCGGGTGATGCGGGGCAGGGTCGGTGGGTCGTCCCGGCCGTGGATTCTCGGTCCGCTGCTGGTACCGCTCCTCGTGGCCACGACCGCTCCCCCGGCCGGCGCCGCACCCCGCGCGCCGCTGCCCGCCGAGTGCACCGCGAGCGGGCGGGCCGTCCAGTGCCTGTTCACCGAACCCTCGGCGATCGCGACGGTCTTCACCGTCCCCGCCGGCGTGGTCAACCTCGTCGTCGGGGCCCGCGGTGGTTCCGGCGGACCGGGCGATGCGGACCAGCAGAGCGACTGCACCGAGGGCACGCTCTCGCTCCCCCGTGCCCGGACCGTGACCGGCGCGCCGGGCGGCCTCGGCGGTACCGCTCGAGCGGTCCTCAACGTCGAACCCGGGCAGGTGCTCGACCTCTACGTCGGCGGAATCGGCTCGTCCGCGAACGGCATCACCGGTGGAGCCGGTGGGGTGAACGGCGGGGCGCCCGGCGGCACCGTGCAGCTCGACCCGAGCACCGATGTCTGCGACCCGTTCAACCAGTTCGGCGGCGGCGGGGGCGGCGGCGGAGGCGGGTCGTTCGTGATGGCCCACACCACGCTCCCGCAGGTCGCGGTGCCGCTGCTCGCGGCCGGTGGCGGCGGCGGGGGCGGGGGCACCTACAGCGGGACGCCGGGCGGCGCCGGTGGCGGCGGTGGCGGTCCTGAGGGCGACCCCGGCAACGGCGGACCCAACCGGGGCCAGGGCGGGCTGACCTCGGGCGGCGGCGCCGGCGGCCCCGGCGGGCGGGACGGTGAGCAGGGGGTCGGCGGTCTCGGCGCCGCGTCGCTGTCCGCCCCCGGTGGCGGGGGCGGTGGCGGTGGCGGCTTCTTCGGCGGGGGCGGCGGCGGGACGAGCGTCCCCACCGATGCGATCTCGCCGGCCGACCTGCAGATGGTCAGCGGCGGCGGGGGCGGCGGCAGCGGCTTCGTCGCCAGCGCCGGACCCGGGGTCCGGCTGAGCAAGGCCGAGATCGGGCCGGGCTCGGTCTCCGGTCCGGGCGAGATCGCGATCTCGTTCACCCTCCCGGGCGCCAAGAACCGCGACTCCGCGACGACGGGCGGGGCCGCGACGAAGCGGGCGGCCCGGATCAGCGCGGGTCGGCGGGTGCGAAGTGGTATCCCATCCCCGGGTCGGTGATCAGGTACCGCGGACGGGCCGGGTCGGGTTCGAGCTTGCGGCGCAACTGCGCCACGTACACGCGCAGGTAGTTCGTCTCGGTGCCGTACGCCGGCCCCCAGACCTCCTGCAGCAGCATGCGCGACGGGACGTGGCGGCCGGGGTGCCGGACCAGGACCTCGAGCAGCGCCCACTCGGTCGGGGTCAGGCGGACCTCCTCGCCCCCCGCGGTGGTCACCCGCCGGGCCGCGAGGTCGACGGTGAAGTCCGGGGTGGTGACGACCGGCGCGCTCTCGTCCGCCGGGACGGCGGGGCGGCGCAGGGCCACCCGGATGCGTGCGAGCAACTCGTCCATGCCGAACGGCTTGGTGACGTAGTCGTCCGCGCCGGCGTCGAGCGCCGCGACCTTCTGCGCCTGGTCCTCCCGGGCCGAGAGCACGACGATCGGCGCGTGGCACCAGCCGCGCAGGCCGTGGATGACCTCCACGCCGTCGAGGTCCGGCAGCCCGAGGTCGAGAATCACCACGTCGGGCGGCCGGCGAGCCGCGACGGCGAGGGCGGTTGTGCCGTCGGCCGCGTCGAGCATCTCGTAGCCGCGGGCCCGCAGGTTGATGCCCAGCGCCCGGCGCAGGGTGGCGTCATCGTCGATCACGAGCACGCAGGCCCGACCCGTTCCCGCTGATTCCTGACGCTGCGTCACGTCTGCTCCGCCCGGTTCTGCGTCGCCGGGAGCGTCAGTGTCATCGTGAGGCCGCCGCCCTCGGTCGCGGACGGTTCGAGGGTGCCGCCGACCGCCGCCGCGAAGCCGCGCGCGATGGCGAGCCCGAGGCCGACGCCGGGACCGTGCCGGTCGTCGAGCCGCTGGAACGGGGTGAACATCTCCTCCCACCGCTCGGACGGAACGCCGGGCCCGTGATCGGCCACCGCCAGGTGCAGCGCGCGGCGGTCGGCCGTGGCACGTCCGACGACGCGCACCGTGGTACCGGCCGAGGCGAACCGGCACGCGTTGTCGACGAGGTTCGCCACCACCCGTTCGAGGAGCCCCGCGTCCGTGGAGGCGTGGGGCAGGTCGTCGGGGACGTCGACGTCCACCGGTGCGGTCCGCGGTCCGTCGAGGAGCACCCGCGCGACGACCTCGTCGAGGGCGACGGGGGCCAGCTGCACCGACAGCACGCCCGCCTGGAGCCGGCTCATCGCCAGCAGGTTCGCAACGAGCCCGTCGAGGCGGTCGGCGGATTCCTCGATCGAGGCGAGCAGTTCCGCGCGGTCGCCCTCGTCGAACGCGACGTCCGGCGCGCGGAGGCTGGACACCGCCGCCTTGATCCCGGCCAGCGGGGTGCGCAGGTCGTGCCCCACCGCGGCCAGCAGTGCCGAGCGGAGCTGGTCCACCTCGGCGAGGTCCCGCGCCCGGGCCGCCTCCTGGGCGGCCTCCTCCGCCAGCCGCTGGGCGTCCCAGGCCCGCGCCGCCGCCCCGGCGAGGCGGCCGAACAGGCGGCGGTCGGCGGCGAGGTGCTCCGGGCCGGCGGCGACCAGCCGCAGCCCGTCCCCGGCGTCGGCCGCGATGACCGGTGGTCCGGTCAGCGCCGGGCCGACCAGGCCGACGGTTCGGGCCGACTCGGTCCCGGCGCCGGCGACCAGTGCCACCGAGGTCATGCCGAAGGTGTCGCGGACCTGGGCGAGAAGATCCGTCAGCGAGGTCTCCCGGACCGGGCCGGAGGTCACGCGCGAGAGCAGATCCGCCTCGACGCGCTCGCGGACCGCCGCGACGCGCGCCCGGGCCGCGAGCTCGACGGTCACGCTGACTCCGACGGCGACGAGCGCGAACGTGACGAGCGCGATGGCGTCGAGGCGGTGTGTGACGTCCCAGTCCCCGTACGGCTCGGTGAACCAGTGGGTGGCGAGCAGCAGGGCGGCGCCCGCCGCGAGCACGGCCGGCAGCACGCCCCCGAGGAGCGAGGTCAGCACGACCGCGAGGACGTAGAGCAGCAGGACGCTCTCGAGGTCCAGGTTCTCGCGCACCCGGACCATGACGGCCGTCATCGCCGGCAGCACCGCGGCCGCTGCGGCGAGGGCGGCCCACCGCCGAGTGCGGGGCAGTCCCGCTCCCGCGCTGCTCGCGGGTCCGTCGTCCGGCACGGGAATCAGTCTCACACCCCGTCAGGCAACCGGCGCACGGCGCGCCTCGCGACCCTCCGCCGACCCGAGTTGCCACGGGACGCTCGTGACCATCACCCCCGGCTGGAACAGCAGCCGAGCCTTGAGTCGCAGCGCGGTCTGGTTGTGGAGAAGTTGCTCCCACCAGTGACCGACGACGTATTCGGGGATGAACACGCAGACGACGTCACGCGGGCTCTCGCGGCGTTGCGCCCGGACGTACTCGACGATCGAGCCGATGACGTCGCGGTACGGCGAGTCCAGCACCGTCAGCGGGACCGGGATGTCGCGGCGGGCCCAGTCCTCGAGCAGCGCGCGCGTGGCCGCGGGCGAGATCTGCACGGTCAGCGCCGTCAGGGTGTCCGGCCGGGTGGCGCGGGCGAAGGCGAGCGCTCGCAGCGCGGGTGTGTGGAGGCGCGAGATCAGGACGATGCTGTGGATCCGGCTGGGGAGCGTCACCCCGGCGGGTGGGGGCGTGAGCTCGTCGACGAGCTGGTCGTAGTGGCGCCGGATGCCCTTCATGCCGGCGAACAGGATCGGCATCGCGATCAGCACCAGGTACGCACCGTGGGTGAACTTCGTCACGAGCACGATGACGAGCACCGCTCCGGTGAAGAACAGCCCGACGGAGTTGATCACCCGCGCACGGACCATCCGCGACCGGCGGGCGGGCTTCGTCTCGGTGCGGAGCAGCCGCGTCCAGTGCCGCACCATCCCGGTCTGGCCGAGGGTGAACGAGACGAAGACGCCGATGATGTACAGCTGGATCAGGCGTGTGACGTCGGCGTCGAAGGCGTAGACCAGGGCGCCGGCCGCCACCGCGAGCAGGACGATGCCGTTGCTGTACGCGAGGCGGTCCCCGCGCTGGCGGAGCTGCCGTGGCAGGTAGTGGTCGTGCGCCAGGACCGAGGCGAGCAGCGGGAAGCCGTTGTAGGCGGTGTTCGCGGCGAAGAACAGGATCAGCGCAGTCACGGCCGCGAGGTAGACGAAGGCGAAGGACCCGTCGCCGAAGACCGCCGCCGCGACCTGGGCGATGATCGGGTCCTGGTGGTAGTCCGGCCCCGCGGGCGCGCCGTCGATGAGGATCTCCGTCGCCGGGTGCTCGGCGACCCGCAGGTCCGACTGCTGCCCGAGCAGGATCAGGCCCGCGAACATCGAGACCGCGAGCGCACCCATCACCAGGAGCGTGGTCGCGGCGTTGCGGCTCTTCGGCTCCCGGAACGCGGGGACGCCGTTCGCGATCGCCTCCACGCCGGTCAGGGCCGCGCAACCGGAGGCGAAGGTGCGCATCAGGAGGAACACGAGCGCCAGGCCGGTCAGTTCGCTGTGCTCGGCGACGATCTCGTACCCGGCCGTCGGCGCCCGCAGGTCGCCGCCGAGGACGAAGGCCTTCGTCAGCCCGACGGCGATCAGCGTCAGGACCCCGGCGATGAAGGCGTAGGTCGGGAGCGCGAACGCGAGACCGGCCTCCTTCACGCCGCGCAAATTCACCAGCGTCAGCAGCGTGATCACGCCGAGCGCCACGGCGACCTTGTGCTCGCCCACGGCCCCGACCGCGGAGGCCAGGTTGTCGACGCCGGCCGCGACGGACACCGCGACCGTGAGGACGTAGTCGACGAGCAGCGCACTCGCGACGGTGAGACCGCCGGCCTCCCCGAGGTTGCGCCTCGCCACCTCGTAGTCACCCCCGCCGCCCGGGTAGGCGTGCACGTTCTGCCGGTAGGACGCGACGACGGTCGCCATCAGGACCGCGACCGCGACGGCGAACCAGAAGCTGTACGAGTAGTAGGTGACTCCCGCCACCGACAGCACCAGGAAGATCTCCTGCGGGGCGTACGCGACCGAGGACAGCGGGTCGGAGGCGAAGATCGGCAGCGCGACCCGCTTGCGCAGCAGGGTCTCCCCCAGGCGGTCCGAACGCA
This sequence comes from Sporichthya polymorpha DSM 43042, assembly GCF_000384115.1. NCBI lineage: Bacteria > Bacillati > Actinomycetota > Actinomycetes > Sporichthyales > Sporichthyaceae > Sporichthya > Sporichthya polymorpha. Next base: position 4,281,944 of record NZ_KB913029.1, on the reverse strand, counting down.
GGGGCGAACCGAGCAGGAGCCGTTTCGGGGACTGGAGCAGCGTCACGTCCTCAACCAACACCCCAGGGCCGACCCCGCGGGCCGCCCTTGACGGCTCCCTGGCGGGCGAGCGGTGGATCCTGACGGGTTCTTAACGCCCAGCGCGGGCCCGGCCGGATCAGCGCGGCTTGTAGGTCCGGCGGGCCTCGAGCTGTTCGGCCGAGCCCAGCTGCCAGGGGACGCTGGTGACCATCACGCCCGGCTGGAACAGCAGGCGGGCCTTGAGCCGCAGCGGGGTCTGGTTGTGGAGCAGTTGCTCCCACCACTTGCCGACCACGTACTCGGGCACGAAGACGCAGATGACGTCGCGCGGGCTCGCGACGCGCACGTTGCGGACGTACTCCAGCACCGGGCGCGTGACCTCCCGGTACGGGGAGTCGAGGACCGTGAGCGGCACCTCGATGTCGTGTGCGGCCCACTCCCGCAACAGGTCGGCGGTGCTCTCCGGCGAGGTCTGCACGGTCAGCGCGACGAGGGTGTCCGGCCGGGTGGCGCGGGCGAACGCGAGCGCGCGCAGGGTCGGGGTGTGCAGCTTGGAGACGAGCACGATCCCGTGGATCCGGCTGGGCAGGGTGACGCCGCCCGCGGTCGGGGTGAGCTCGGAGTTCAACTGGTCGTAGTGCTTCGCGATCTTGTGCATCATCGCGAAGAACACCGGCACCGCAGCGACGACGACCCAGGCCCCGTCGAGGAAGTCACTGACGAGGACCACCGCGAGGACTGCTCCCGTGAACACTGCCCCCACGACGTTGACGGCGCGGTCACGCTGCATCCGACGGCGCGCCACGGCTTCGGTGCCGGCGCGCAGCAGTGTCGTCCAATGCTTCGCGAGCCCGACCTGACCCAGCGTCAGTGAGATGAAGACCGCGACGATGTACATGCCGACAAGGCTCGAGACGTTCGCGTCGACGACATAGACGAGCAGGCCCGCGGAGATGGCGAGGGCGACGATGCTGTTGCTGTAGCTGAGGCGGTCGCCGCGCTGGCGCAGCTGCCCCGGCAGCCAACGGTCGCGCGCGAGGATCGACCCGAGTTGGGGGAACCCGTTGAACGAGGTGTTCGCGGCGAAGAACAGGATCAGCGTCGTGGTGACGGCGAGGGCCACGAACGGCCACGATCCGTCGCCGAAGACCGCTTCGGCCATCTGGGCGATGATCGGGTCCTGCTCGTAGCCCGGCCCCGCCGGCTGCCCGTCGATGAGGATCTCGGTGGCCGGGTCGTCGGCGACCTTGAAGTCCGTCAGGGCCGCCAGCGTGACCAGGCCGGCGAACATGGTGATGGCCATGCCGCCCATGAACAGCAGGACGCTTGCAGCGTTGCGCCCCTTGGGCTCGCGGAACGCCGGGACACCGTTCGCGGACTGCTCGACGCCGGCGAGCGCGACGCCGCCGGCGCAGAACGCGCGCACGACCAGGAACGCGAGCGCGAGGCCGGTGACCTCGCCGGAGCTCGCGACCACCTCGTAGTCGGCGCTGGGCGCCTTCACGTCGTCGTCGAGGACGAGGATGCGGAACAGCCCGATGCCGATCAGGGCCAGAACCCCGACCACGAACGTGTAGGCCGGGATCGCGAACCAGAACCCGGACTCGGCCATCCCGCGCAGGTTGAGCAGCATGAGGACGGCGATGACCGCGATCGCCGTCTGCACGCGGTGCTCGGCCACGAAGGGGACGGCGGCCCCGAGGTTGTCCACGCCCGCGGAGACCGAGACCGCGACGGTGACGATGTAGTCGACGATCAGCGCGCTCGCGACCGTGAGCCCTCCGGTGCGGCCGAGGTTGTCCATCGCGACGTCGTAGTCACCGCCGCCGCCGGGGTACTCGCGCACGCTCTGCCGGTAGGAGGAGATGACGACGACCATGAGGACGCCGATCGCGAGCGCGAACCAGACCGCTTCCTGGAAGTACACCGCTCCGGCGACCGAGAGCACGAGGAAGATCTCCTGCGGCGCGTAGGCGACCGACGAGAGCGGGCCGGAGGCGAAGATCGCCAGTCCGACCCGCTTCCGCAGGAGGGTGTCCCCGAGCTTGTCGCTGCGCATCGGGGTCCCCAGCAGGATCCGCTTGGGGACCCGGGCGAAACTCACGGGGAGAATGGAACACGACCGCTCAGCTGCGGCGCAGGCGACCCCACGGCTTGACCACCGACACGCTCCCCCGCGGCTCTGCCGCGTCCGCCCCGGATCGGCTCCCCGCTACGCAGATCCGCGTACCCGCCCCTCCTGGGGGCCGACACGGGGGCCCTGCGGGATGACGGGGCGGGGTCAGACGCGGCGGAGGAGGGCGAGGAACATCGCGTCGGTGCCGTGGCGGTGGGGCCAGAGCTGGACGTGGGGGCCGTCGGCGAGGTCGGGGACGCCGGGCAGCAGCGGCCGGGCGTCGACGGGCTCGACGGGGCGGCCCGCCCGCGCCGAGTCGGCGACGGCGGCGGCGACGACTCCGCGGGTCTCCCCCGGGTGCGGGGAGCAGGTGACGTAGGCGATGAGCCCGCCGGGCCGGGCGGAGCCGATCGCCGACAGCAGGAGTTCGCGCTGGAGGTCGAACAGCCGGCCGACGTCGCCGGGCTCGCGGCGCCACCGGCTCTCCGGGCGGCGGCGCAGGGCGCCCAGGCCGGTGCAGGGGGCGTCGACGAGGACGCGGTCGAAGGTGTCCGCGGGCCAGGCCGGGGCGCGGCCGTCGGCGACCACGGGGGCCGCGGCGCGCTCGCTCCCGAGCGCGGCGGCGACCAGGCGGGCGCGGTGCGGGGCGACCTCGGCGGCCACGAGGCGGGCGCCGCGTTCGCCGGCCAGCCCGGCCAGCAGCGCGGCCTTGCCGCCGGGGCCGGCGCACAGGTCCAGCCAGCGGGCGTCGGGGCCGTCGAGGGGCGCGTCGGCGAGAGCGAGGGTGACGAGCTGGCTGCCCTCGTCCTGGACCCCGGCCGCCCCGGAGCGGACGAGCGCGAGCCCGCCCGGGTCGCCCCCGGGGAGGATCGCGCCGACCCGCGAGTACGGGGCGGCTTGCGCTCCGGTGGCGACGAGGTCGTCGACGGTGGCCCGACCGGGGCGCGCGACCAACGTGACCCGCGGCGGGGCGTTGTTCGCGGCGAGCGCGGCCTCGACCTCGTCCCAGTCGGCCCGGCCCCCCGCACCGAGCGCGTCCGCGACGGCGGAGATCACCCAGCGCGGGTGTGCGTGCCGCAGGGCGAGGTGGCCGGCCGGGTCGGCGTCACGGGCCGGACCGAGCTCGGTGACCCAGGCGTCGAGGTCGCGGGCGGAGACCTTGCGCAGCACCGCGTTCACGAGGCCGGCCGGACCGGGCCCGACGGCGGCGCGGCACAACGCCACCGTCGCCGAGACCGCGGCGTGCGGCGGCGTCTGCAGGCCGAGCAGCTGGTGCGCACCGAGTCGCAGGACCTCGACGACGCCGGGGTCGAGCTTCTCGAGCGGACGGTCGACGCAGGCCGCGAGGACCGCGTCGTAGGTGCCCTGCGCGCGCAGCGTGCCGTAGCCGAGCTCGGTCGCGAACGCGGCGTCGCGGCCGGTCAGCCCGCGCTCGCGGAGCAGGCCGGGCAGGACGAGGTTGGCGTAGGCGTCGCGATCGGCGACCGCGCGCAGGAGGTCGAGCGCGGCCCGGCGAGCGGGGTCGGCCGGCTCGTTCCGCGGGCTGCGTGGGGCCGAGCGCGGACGGTCGCCGGAGCGCGATGCCGGTCGGCCGCCCCGCCGTGATCGGCCGCGGGGGTCGTCGTTCACGACGCCTCGCCGCCGAGCAGCTCCCCGGAGGTCGGGCGGGCGCCGCGCGCCCAGTCGGCGGCGCGCATCGGCTTCTTGCCCGGCGCGGTCACGTCGCCGAGGGCGACACCGTGGGTCCCGGTACCGACGAGCACCCCGTTCTTCTCGACGAGCAGCTCGCCCGGCGCGAGGCCGCGGCTGTCCTGACGGAGCGTCACGGGGCCGAGGCGCAGGCGCTCTCCGCGGAAGATCGTCCACGCCGCCGGGGCCGGGGTGCACGCGCGGATGAGCCGGTCGACGTGCATCGCCGGCGCACGCCAGTCGACCTCGGCGTCGGCCGGGTTCAGCTTCGGCGCGAGGGAGACGCCGTCGGCCGGCTGGGGCACGGCGTCGACCGTCCCCGCCTCGATGCCGTCGAGGGTGGCGAGCAACAGCCCGGCTCCGGCGTCAGCGAGGCGGCCGAGCAGGTCGCCGCTGGTGTCGGTCGGCCGGATCGTCTCGGTGAGGACGCCGAAGACCGGCCCGGCGTCGAGCTCACGGACGATCCGGAAGGTCGTCGCGCCGGTGATCTCGTCGCCGGCGAGCACGGCCCGCTGCACCGGAGCGGCGCCGCGCCACGCGGGCAGCAGGGAGAAGTGCAGGTTGACCCAACCGTGCGGCGGGATCGCGAGCGCGTCGTCGGGCAGCAGGCCGCCGTAGGCGACGACCGGCGCGCAGTCCGGCGCGATCTGCTCGAGCCGCGCGAGGAACTCGGGATCCTTCGGCGAGGGCGGCCGCAGAATCTCCAGCCCCGCCTCGCCCGCGAGCTCCGCGACCGGGCTGGGACGCAACGCGCGGCCGCGCCCGGTCGGGGCGTCGGGCCGGGTCACGACGGCGACGACGTCGTGATTCGAGTCGAGCAGCGCGCGCAGGCTGGGGAGCGCGACCTCAGGGGTGCCGGCGAAGACCAGACGCATGAGGCGCCGTCAGGTCGCGCGGCCGGCGGTGGCGTGCGGCGAGATCCTGATCTGGGGCGGAGCCTCGTCGGCCCACGCGGACTCCCGGATCGCCCGCAGCGCGGCGCGGCGGGTCTCGTCGTCCAGGCGGTCGACGAACAGGATGCCGTCGAGGTGGTCGGTCTCGTGCTGGACGCACCGCGCCAGCAGATGGGAGCCGACGAGCTCGACCGGCTCCCCGTACATGTTCTGCCCCTTCGCGACGACCCGCAGCGCCCGCGTCGTCGGGAAGCTCAGACCGGGGATCGAGAGGCAGCCCTCCTCGCCGTCCTGCTCCTCGTCGGAGAGGTCGAGGACGGGGTTGATCAGGTGCCCGAGCTCGTTGTCCACCCAGTACGTGAACACGCGCAGGCCGACGCCGATCTGGGGCGCGGCGAGGCCGACGCCGGGGGCGTCCTGCATGGTGTCGGTCAGGTCCGCGACCAGCTGCCGGAGCTCGCGATCGAACTCGGTGACCGGGGCCGCCGGGGTGCGGAGGACGGGGTCGCCGAACAGGCGGATGGGCTGGATCGCCACGCGGTGGAGCTCCCGATTCTGTTGGTGCGGAGGGCCGCCGTCAGTCTAGGTGCCGCGCGACGGGGTCAGCCGAGGGCGGCGGGGTCGATCTGGATCCGCACGGACCCGGCGGCCTTGCGGGCACTCCGGACCCCGGCGCCGGCCCGCAGGGCGGCGGCGAGCTCACTCCCCGAGGCCCGGGGGACGCGCACGACGGCCCGGGCGGCGTCGTCGGTCCCGTCGCGGCCGGTCGGGACCGGGCCGAGTTGGGACGCCGCGGCGGGCAGCCGCGCCGCCTCGAGCAGCTCGGAGATCGCGGCCGCCGGACCGGTGAGGACCGCGAGCCGGACGGCGGGCGGGAAGCCCAGTGCCTGACGATCCGTCAGTTCCCGCTCGGCGAAGCCGAACGGGTCCCAACGGACCAACGCCTGCACGGCCGGGGCGGCGGGGTCGGCCATCAGCACGACGTGCCCGCCGGGGCGCACCAGCGCGGCCGCGTTGGCCCACCGGCGCACGGCCTCCTCCGCGGCACGGAGGTCGGCACGGGCGAGCAGGGCATCGCCGTCGAGCAGCAGGGCCGCGGCGTAGCCGTGCGCAGCCTCGGGCTCCGCGCCGGGCGTCGCAAGGATCAGCGCCGGGGTGTCGTCGACGGCGGCCAACACGGTGCCGTCGGCGCTCGAGTGCCGGACGGGCACGTTGGGGAACGCGCGACCGATCTCCTCGGCCGTCCGCGCGACCCCGACCACGACGGAGCGGAAGGCCGTCGCCCCGCAGGCCGGGCACGCCCACTCCTCGGCCGGCTGGGCGCACAGCCGGCAGGTTGCGCTGCGCTCCCCCGCGGCCAGCCCCAGCGGCCCCGAGCAGGCCCGGCAGCGCGCGACCTCCCGGCAGCGGACGCAGGCGAGGATCGGCAGGTACCCGCGCCGGGGCACCTGCAGCAGCACGGGCCCGTTGGCCAGGGCCGCGCGCGCGGTCTGCCAGGCGACGCTGGGCAGCCGGGCGGCCCGGGCGGCGGGGTCGCGCTCCAGGTCGGTGTCGGTGCCGGCCGGCGCGACGCGGGGGCCGCGGGCCCGCACGATCTCCCGGGGCGCGGCCAGGGACCGGGCCCACCCGGTCTCCACCAGCGCGGCGCCCTCCGCCGTCACGGCGTACCCGCCGATCAGCGCCGCGGCGCCCGCGAGATGCGCCCGCAGGCACAGCACCTCCCGCACGTGCGGGTACGGGGCCCGGGGCTCGGCGTGCAGGTCGTCCCCGTCGTCCCAGACGACGACGAGGCCCAGGTCGGCGACGGGGGCGAACATCGCGGCGCGCGTCCCGATCACCGCACGGGCGGCCCCGCGGCGGACCGCGAGCCAGCGGCGGTACCGCTCGGCCGGCCCGAGGTCCGCGGTGAGCTCGAGGTGGCCGCCGGGCCCGAGGGCGGCGTCCAGAGCGGCGCCCAGGCGCGCCAGGTCGCGGGCGTCCGGCACGACGACCAGCGCCCCGCGCCCGCCCGCGAGGGTGGCCGCGACCGCCGCCGCGACGGCCGGGGCCCACGGTGCACCCGGCAGGGCGGCCCAGACGGCGCGGGCGGGGCGGCCGTCGGCCAGGGCGGCCAGGAACGTCTCCCCGTCCGGATAGGCCTCCCAGGGCCCGGGGTCGAGGCCGCCGGCGGGCCGGATTCGCTCCGGGGGCGGCTCGGCCTCGACGCGGGCGTGCCGGGGCGGGACGGCGAGGCGCAGGACGTCCGCGACCGTGCCGGCGTAGCGGTTCGCCACGGCCCGGGCGAGATCCGCGATCTCCGGGGCGAGCACCGGTTCCGGCGACACGACCTTGGGCAGGCGGGCCAGCGAGCCGGTGTGCTCGCTGCGGTCCTCCCGCGCGAGGACGAACCCGTCGACGAGCTGGCCGGCGAACCGGACACGCACGCGCGCCCCGGGCACGGCGTCCGCGTCGAGCTCGGCGGGGACGAGGTAGTCGAACGGCCGGTCCAGGTGCGGGAACGGGACGTCGACGGCGACGCGCGCGACCGGCCGGTCCGCGGCGACCGGGGCGGGCTCACGTTCTTTCTTCCGGACCGACTTCGTGGTGCGGCGCGCGGTCTCGCGCACGAGCTCCAGCTGCTCGACCGCCGCCTCGGGCGGTCCCCCTCCGGAGCTCACCCGCCTGTCCTACCAGAGATCCCCCACCTCCCCGGCGGGCCCTGTGGAAAGGTCGGCCTTCCCGAACGGTCAGCGCCGATCGGGCGGAATCCGGCCCGCGCACCCGCGATCGCTGCTAGAAACGGCGGCGGTCGGTGATCTCGGGGGGGATCAGGTGCCGCTGTCTCCGCAACGGTCTCTGCCGCGCGCTGCGCGGATGCTCACGTTCGGATTGGCCCTGGCGGTCGCCGGGCCGGTCATCGCCACGGGCGTCGCCGTTCCGGCGCCCTCGTCGTCGCCGTCGTCGCCCCCGTCGGTGGAGGTCGAGCCGCGATCTCCGGTCGAGGACCGGTACCGGGCCACCGGACCGTGGGCGGTCACCACCAGCGAGGTCGCGATCCCCGACGGGCTGTCGTTCTCCATCGCCCACCCGCGCGCGCTCGGGCGCGACGGGACGCGGCACCCGATCCTGGTCTGGGGCAACGGGACCAACGCGACGCCCGACCAGTACGGCGGGGTGTTCCGCCACCTCGCGTCGTGGGGCTTCGTCGTCATCGGGTCGTCCGACACCCAGCAGGCCGACGGCCGCACGATGCTCGCGGCGCTGCGCCACCTGCTGGGCGCGAACCTCGACGGGACCAGTCCGTTCTTCGGCGTCCTCGACCCGACGCGGGTCGGGACCCTGGGCCACTCGCAGGGCGCCGGCGGCGCGATCAACGCCGCCAACGGCTCCGGCGGACTCGTCGACACCGTCGTCCCGATCAACCTGCCGGACGCCCGCTACGTCGAGCGCCGCGGCCGGTTCTCCGTCTCGGACCTGACGACCCCGACGTTCTTCCTCGGCGGCGGAACCGACGGCCTGATCTCCACGCCGGGGGGCCTACGCGGCTACTACCAACGCGTCCCGCACGGCGCGCTCGGCGTCCTGCGCGGCGCTGACCACCTCGCGATCCAGCGGAACCGGAGCGGGTACCTCGGGTACCTCACCGCCTGGCTGCGCTGGCACCTGCTAGACGACGCCTACGCCGCGTCCGCGTTCCTCGGCGTCGATCCGAAGCAGACCGAGTTCCGCCGCAACTCCCGCTGGCAGAACCAGCAGGCGAAGGGCCTCGCGCCCTGACGCGCCCGCCGTCAGAACCCGGCGTCAAAAAAGGGTGACACCCCTTACTGCGCAGTAAGGGGTGTCACCCTTTTTTCACACTGTTTTCACGAGGCGGGACGCGGCCGCCGGAGTTGCGTCAGACGCCGCAGGCGCTGCGGAGGGCGTCGACGCGGTCGGTGCGCTCCCAGGTGAAGTCCGGGAGGTCGCGGCCGAAGTGCCCGTACGCCGCGGTCGGCGTGTAGATCGGGCGGAGCAGGTCGAGGTCGCGGATGATCGCGGCCGGACGCAGGTCGAACACGGTCGTGACGGCCGACTGGATCTTGGCCGGGTCGACGCTCTCGGTGCCGAAGGTCTCGACGAAGACACCGACCGGGTGCGCCTTGCCGATGGCGTAGGCGACCTGGACCTCGCAGCGGCGGGCGAGCCCGGCCGCGACGACGTTCTTCGCGACCCAGCGCATCGCGTAGGCGGCGGAGCGGTCGACCTTGGACGGGTCCTTGCCGGAGAACGCGCCACCACCGTGCCGGGCCATGCCGCCGTAGGTGTCGACGATGATCTTGCGGCCGGTCAGACCGGCGTCACCCATCGGACCACCGACGACGAACTTGCCGGTCGGGTTGACCAGCAGGCGGTAGCCGGCGGTGTCGATGTCGATGTTCGCGAGCTCGGGGGCGACGACGTGGTCGGCGACGTCCGGCGCGAGCAGGGTCTTGAGGTCGATGTCGTCGGCGTGCTGCGAGGAGACGACGACGGTGTCGAGGCGGACGGGACGGTCGCCGTCGTACTCGATGGTGACCTGGGTCTTGCCGTCCGGACGCAGGTAGGGAACCGTGCCCGACTTGCGGACGGCGGTCAGGCGCTGCGAGAGCCGGTGAGCGAGCTGGATCGGCAGCGGCATGAACTCGGGGGTGTCGTCGCAGGCGTAACCGAACATCAGGCCCTGGTCGCCGGCGCCCTGCTTGTCGAGCTCGTCGGTGCCCTCGCCCTCACGGGCCTCGTAGGCCGCGTCGACGCCCTGCGCGATGTCGGGCGACTGCGAGCCGATCGAGACCGAGACGCCGCAGGACGCGCCGTCGAAGCCCTTCTTGGACGAGTCGTAGCCGATCTCCAGGACACGGTCGCGGACGATCGTCGGGATGTCGGCGTAGCCCTGGGTCGTGACCTCACCCGCGACGTGGACCTGGCCGGTGGTGATCAAGGTCTCGACGGCGACCCGGCTGCGCGGGTCCTCCTTGAGGAGGGCGTCGAGGATGGAGTCACTGATCTGGTCCGCGATCTTGTCCGGGTGGCCCTCGGTGACGGATTCCGAGGTGAACAGACGACGCGACACGGCACACTCCAGGCTGGCGGGGCTGGCCCGATCCGCGGGCCGACAACCCGGAGATCTTATCGGTCAGGGTGGGTCGAACAGGCTCACCAGGCGGAACGCGAGCCACGGTTTGGTCCCCCAGGCCACCATCTGCCCCCGCGAGATCGGATTCCACAGGCCGATCCGGCGGTGGATCACGAGGATCATCGACGCGGGCGCACCGACGATCGTGCAGTCCACCCGGCCCTGCGGCTCGGCCTCCACGGTCAGGTGCCCGTCCCGGAACGCGAACACCGCTCGCGCCTCGGGGAACTTCCGGACGCGGACGTCGAAGCGCGCGTTCACCCCGTGGGCGTTCTCCGGGTGGACGAACCGAGGCAGGAACGGCAGGAACGAGCGGAAGATCAGCGCCGCGTCGGACGGCTCGATCCACCACATGCGCTGCGCGGCCGTCGCGATGTCCCAGCCGTGGACCACCGCCTCCCCGAGAATCCGCGCCACCGCCGTCGACCGCAGCAGCGGGACGCCCTCGTGGCCGGGGCGGTAGCCGTCCGGCTCGTCGCCGATCGCCGCGGCCAGCGCCGGCCGCAACGCCTGGATCTGCTCCGCGAGCAGGAACGGCGTCCGGTCGGTGACGCGGGCGAGCAGCTCGGTGTTCGTCGCCGCCACGTTGCGGATGTCGGTGTACGGCGAGCCCTGGCCGGCGGCGATGTCGATGTACGCACCGACGACGCCCGTCAGGTGGGCCGCGGTCTGCGCGATCGTCCACTCCGGCAGCGCCTGATCACTCTGCTCGGGGATGCCGCGGACGAGCTCGGCGACCCGGTTCAGTGCGCGGTCGGCGGCCGCGGCCACGGTGGGCAGGTCGATGGGCGGCGGGGAGTGCTCGGGGGCGGTCACGCCGCCGATGATCCCGGACCCGGTCGGGTCCTCCTACGCCGCCCGGGCGTCGACCGGGAAGCGGGTCGCCAGCAGCCGCGCGACGGGACCGGACCGGGCCGCCAGCGCCACCGCACCGACCGCGATCCCGGCGAAGGCGGCGGCGCCGACGATGTCGGCCGGGTAGTGCACGCCGACGTAGATGCGGGAGAACCCGACGAGTGCCGCGACGGCGAGGAGCGCGGCGCCCCAGCGCACGGACAGGAAGGCGAGGACCGCGAACGCAATGCCGAACGCGGCCAGCGAGTGGTCGCTCGGGAACGACTGGCCCGGCTCGTGGTGGACGAGTTGCTTCACCTCGGGGTGCTCGGTGAAGGGCCGCTCGTTCGGGAACAGCTCGGCGGCCCCGCGGCCGAGCGCGAGCGCCAGCACCAGCGAGGTCCCGATCAGGATCAGACGGTCCAGGCGACGGGCCATCAGCTGGAGCACGCACAGCACGGCGAGCACGACGAAGACGCCGTAGATCATCGTCCCGGCGGCGAACTTCATGACCTCGTCGACGACCGAGTTGCCCGACCACCCGTTGATCTCGAGCAACAGATCCGTGTTCATGCCGCGTCCACCCTCAGCCCCCTCGGCGCCCATCACAGCATGGCGCGCGCCCGCGCCCCGTGGTGGTCAATTGGATCACCGAATCTGCGACGCTGCCCGACATGACCGGATTGCGTCCACCGTTGGCCGAGCTGCTCGACCTGGCACCCCACCCGGAGGGCGGCTGGTACCGGGAGACCTGGCGGTCGCCGCTGGAACTGACCGGGCTGCCGGGGTACTCCGGGCCGCGGAGCGCGGGCACGGCGATCCACTACCTGCTCGGCCCCGGCGAGTCCTCGGTCTGGCACCAGGTCCGATCCGCCGAGCTCTGGTTCTGGCACCGGGGCGGCCCGCTCGTTCTGACCCTCGGCGGGGACGAGGACGCCCCCACCGGCCCGGCCGAGCACCTCCTCGGCGCGGACGTCGAGGCCGGCGAACTCCCCTCGCTGCTCGTCCCGCCCGGCGTCTGGCAGTCCGCCCGGCCCGCCCGCGACGCCGAGGTCCTCGTCTCGTGCGTGGTTGTCCCGGGTTTCGACTTCGCCGACTTCCGCCTCGTGGGCTCGCTCGAGCAACGATGACCCGGTGCCGGCCCTCCCCGCCCCGTTCCGCAACCTGAGCCCGCCCCGCCGCCGCGTCGCGCGCGTGGTCACCGCGGCCGTCGTCGTGACGCTGCTCGCGGCCGGGTCCGCGGCCCTGACGTCCGGCGACGACGACGCGACCTCGGCGCCGACCGCCGTGGCGGCCCCGGACCGCCCGGGCCCGGTCGTGCTCGTCCCCGGCTACGGCGCGCCCAGCGCCAACCTGGAGCGCCTCGCGGCCGCGCTGCGGGCGGACGGGCGGGACGCCGCGGTCGTCGCGGGTGCCGCCGCGCTCAACACCGGGGACCTCCGGAAACAGGTCGACGCCGTCGAGGCGGCCGTGACCGCCGCCCTGCGCGCCGGGGCGCCGTCGGTCGATCTCGTCGGCTACTCCGCCGGCGGCGTGGTCGCGCTGCTCTGGGCCCAGGAGCACGACGGGGCCGCCCGCGCGCGCCGGATCGTCACCCTCGGCTCGCCGTTCGCCGGCACCCAGATCGCCGCCGCGGGCGCCGCGCTCGGTCCCGTCCTCTGCCCCGAGGCGTGCCAGCAGCTCGTCCCCGGCTCGGATCTCGTCCGCAGCCTCGGCCCGGACGGCGTCGCCGCCACCGACCACCCGGCCTGGATCTCGATCTGGACCCGCTTCGACACCACCGTCACCCCGCCGACCTCGTCCCGCCTCGCCGGCGCGACGAACATCGACCTCCAGGAGCTGTGCCCCGCCGTCACCGTCGGCCACGGTGGGCTCCCCACCGACCCCGTCGTCCGCCGCATCCTCGACCGCGTCCTCGCCCCGGCCCCCCTCGCCGCCCCGACCGCCGCGGTCTGCTCCTGACGGATCTACGCGGTGATGTCCTTCGACGCGAGGTTCGCCCAGGCGAGGGCGAGGAAGACCGCGGCGTAGACGATCTGGATCCCGACGCCGCGTTCGATCTCGCGCCAGAGGATCGGGTCGCGGAACAGGTCGACCCACGCGAGCCAGTAGCGGGTCGGGAGGTATGGGGCGACCGGGGAGGACGCCTGGAGCGAGACGAGCACCTGGCTCCCGACGAGCCCCGCCAGCGCGCCGAGGGCGGCGCCGGAGGGTGAGTCGCTCACCGTCGACAGGAAGAGCGCGACCGCGGCGACGCCCACCATCGAGAACCCGATGAACCCGACGGCGAGGATCATGCGACCCGCCACCTGAGTAGGCGTCAGCTCCGCGCCGGAGACCGAGACCACCGAGCCGCGTTCGTTGCCGAGCAACGTCAGACCGACGACGAGTGAGACGAGCGCGACGATCACCACCGCGCCGAGGACGAACACCACGACCGCGATCAGCTTCGCGACGAGCAGGCGGGTCCGGCTGACGGGCCGGATCAGCAGGTAGCGCAGGGTGCCGGCGTTCGCCTCGCCCGCGATGGCCTCGCCCGCCATGAGGGCGACCGACACCGGCAGGAAGATCGGCAGCACGATGGCCAGCGCCGCCGCCGGGTACAGCGCCCCGTTGTTCAGGACCGCGGACAGGAACGCCGGTCCCTCCCCCGGCCGCGGACCGATGTCACGCACCGACACGAAGATCGCGACGACCGTCGGCAGCAGGCAGAGCAGAAACACGCTCACCCACGTCCGCGGGCGGCGGAGCATCTTCACCAGCTCGACGCGGATCATCGGTCGACCCGATCGCTGCCGGCACCGACCATGGAGAGCACGACGTCCTCGAGCGTCCGTCGCTCCACCGCGACGCCGATGACCCGGACCCCGCGCCCGACCAGATGAGCCGTCAGTTCCGCCGGGTCGTCGGCGCGGACCGCGAGCCGGTCGCCGATCCACTCCTCGACCCGGCCGTCGAGGGCGGCGACCGCCACGTCCGGGTCCGGCGTCTCGACGATCACGCGCCCCGTCGGAGCCCGCAACGCCGCCAGCGAGTCCTCGACGAGCAGCCGCCCGCGGTCGAGGACGCCGACGCGGTCGCAGGTCGCCTCGATCTCCGCGAGCAGGTGCGAGGACATGAACACCGTCGTCCCGGCGGCGTGCAGCTCCGCGAGCAGCGAGCGCACCTCGCCGATGCCGCCCGGGTCGAGGCCGTTGGTCGGCTCGTCGAGGACGAGCAGTTGCCGCGGCACCAGCAGCGCCGCCGCGAGGCCGAGCCGCTGTCGCATACCGAGCGAGTACGCCCGCACGGGCCGGTTGTCGATGCCGCCGAGCCCGACGCGGGCCAGTGCGTCGTCCACCCGGCCCGCCCGCGACGCGCGCCGGCTGCCCGGCCCCGCCGCGTCCAGCAGCGCGAGGTTCCGCCGCCCGGACAGGTGCCCGTAGGCCGCCGGCCCCTCGACGAGCGCCCCGACGGCGGGCAGCACCTCACGCACCCGGGCCGGCACCGGAGCGCCCAGCACCTCGATCTCCCCCGCGGTCGCGTGGACGAGGCCGAGCAGCATCCGCACGACCGTCGTCTTGCCGGACCCGTTGGGGCCGAGGAACCCGTAGATGTCGCCCTCACGGACGTCGAGGTCCACCCCGTCGACGGCGGCAAAGCTGCCGAATCGCTTCGTCAGCCCGCGGGTGCGGATCACGGACGCCGTCACGACGTGACCGCCAGCAGGTCGAGCGCCGCCTCCGCGAGCAGGTCCCGCCCCACCGGGCCCGCGACGACGAAGCCGGGGCCGCGGTGCGCCGAGACCACGAGCAGGTTCAGCAGCGGCGTCGTCAGCAGGACGGCATCACCGCCCTCGAGCTCCACGGCCACCCCGCCCGCGGACCGGGCGGTGTCGTAGACGCGGAACCCCAGCCCCGGCGGCAGCGCGAGCGCGCCGAACGTCGAGAACCCCTGCCCGTAGGTGCGCACCGACCGCCCGGCGTCGACGACCTGGGAGCTCGCCCGGCCCGCGAGCCGGTCCGGCAGGACGTCGGGTGCGAACTGGTCGATGCGACCGATCGAGCTGACCAACGCCTCCGCCCGCCGGCCGCCCTCCGGGTGCGGCGGTTCGAGGACGTCGGTCGGGACCGCGCCCGGACCCTGCGTCAGATCGAGGAACCGCGTGCGCAGCCCGGGTGCGCCGCCACCGCGACCGACGACGCGGACCTCGAGGGGCAGTCCGGTCCGCGGATCCGCCCACACGTCCACGTGGCCCACGGTCGTCTCCGGGTCCGTGACGACCAGGCGCACCCCGGCTGCCGCGACCCCGGCCACGCGCCGGTCCGGCAACGCCTCCAACCGCTCCGCGCCGCGCGGTCCGCCGAGCAGGCGGCGGGCCAACCGCGGCGGCGCCAGGTCGGCGGCGCGGGGCAGCCGCAGGCCGGGCTCACCGAAGAGCGCCGTCGTCGTGTTCTCCTCGAAGTCCCACGAGAACAGGCCCGTCCCGACCGGTCCGGAGCCCGACGGCCCCACCGGGCGTCCCGGCCGGGCGGGCTCCTCGTACAGGCCGCGCTCCCCGGTCGGCGTCAGGACGTCGACGCGCGAGCCGTCCGGCGACTCCCACACCCGCAGCCGCGTGACGCTGCCGAGCAGCGCCCCCACGTTGTCGATCGCCGGCAGGTCGGGCATCCCGAGGGAGCCGTCACTCTCGGCGTACCCGGCGTAGGCCACGTCGGCCGATGCCAGGATCCGCTCGCGCAGCTCCGCCGGCTCCACGTCGGGGGCCGAGACGGGCCAGGCCCCGATCAGCGCCGGCAGCGAGGCGAGCACGGCGAGGCCGCCGGCGACCAGCGCCCATCGTCCACGCGTCTGTCGCGCCGCGACGCCCACCGGGCCACGGTACGTGGCGAACGGCCGGCGCGCTCTCCTGAGGGAGCGTCAGGTCAGACGCGCGAGCGCCAGGTCCCAGATCGCGTCGGAGAGGACGGCCTTGGGGCCGCGCGCCACGGGCGTCTCGCTGCCGTCGGCACCGAGGATCACGGCGGCGTTGTCCGGTGACCCGAATGCCTTGCTTCGTCCGTCCGCGTCGGCCCCGACGTCGTTGACCACCAGCAGGTCGCAGCGCTTGCGGGCGAGCTTGGCCCGGCCGTGGTCGAGGACCGTCCCGTCGGCGTCGCCGGTCTCGGCGGCGAACCCGACGATGATCTGCCCGGGGCGCGGGCGGTCCGCGCACAGCTCCGCGAGCACGTCGGGGTTGCGGACCAGCGCGAGGGGTTCGGGATCGGCGTCGGACTTCTTGATCTTGGCGTCGACCCGCTGCGCCGGGCGGAAGTCGGCGACGGCGGCGGCCATGACGACGACGGCGGCGTCGGACGCGGCCTCGAACACCGCGGTCCGCAGCTCCTCGGCGGTGCCGACGCGGACGACCTTCGCCCCGGCCGGGTCGGGTAGTTCGACGTTCGCGGACACGAGCACGACCTCGGCGCCGCGCGCGAGGGCGGTCTCGGCGAGCGCGTACCCCTGCAGACCGGTCGAGCGGTTCCCGAGGAACCGGACGGGGTCGAGCGGCTCACGGGTTCCGCCGGCGGAGATCACGACGCGGCGGCCGGCGAGGTCGGGAACGGCCGGACCGCGCTCGAGCAGCCGGATCGCGGCGGCGTAGATCTGGGCGGGTTCGGGCAGCCGGCCGGGCCCGGTGTCGGCGCCGGTGAGCCGGCCCGAGGCGGGGTCGAGGACGATCGCCCCGCGGCGGCGCAGCGTCGCCACGTTCTCGACCGTGGCGGGGTGCTCCCACATCTCGGTGTGCATCGCCGGCGCGTACAGCACCGGGCACCGGGCGGTGAGCAGCGTCCCGGTCAGCAGGTCGTCGGCCTGCCCGTGGGCGGCCTTCGCGAGCAGGTCCGCCGTCGCCGGCGCGACAACGACGAGGTCGGCCTGCTGGCCGATGCGCACGTGCGGGACCTCGTGGACGTCGTCGAAGACCGACGTCGAGACGGGCTGCCCGGACAGGGCCGCCCAGGTGGCGGCGCCGACGAACTTCAGGGCCGACTCGGTCGGCACGACGCGCACCGACGCGCCGCCCTCGGTGAGGCGGCGTAGCAGCTCGCAGGCCTTGTACGCGGCGATGCCGCCGGTGACCCCGAGGACGACCCGGGGACGACCCTGCGCGTCGGGCATGGCCGGCGGGTACGTTCGACCGCGGTCAGACCGCGGTCGGGGCGGGCTCGAGCGGCTCGGACGTGAGCAGGCCGGCGTTGATCTCGCGCATCGCGATCGAGAGCGGCTTCTCGTGGACGTGGGTCTCGACCAGCGGCCCGACGTACTCGAGCAGGCCCTCGCCGAGCTGCGAGTAGTACGCGTTGATCTGCCGGGCCCGCTTGGCGGCGTAGGACACCAGGCTGTATTTGGAGTCGGTGGCCTCGAGCAGCTCGTCGATCGGCGGGTTGGTGATGCCCTCGCCGGTGGCGGAAGCGGACACGTGGTGCCTTTCAGCAGGGGTCTGGAGCGATTCGCGACCCGCATCGGTGCAGGTCAGGGGGCGGGTCGTGGACTCGGCGCCCGGGTCAAGGCTACCAGTTCGGCGGCCACGTCCTCGACCGACGTGTTGACCAGCGACACGTCGAACTCGGACTCGGCCGCGAGTTCCTCCCGCGCACGGGCCAGGCGGGCGTCGATGACGTCCTGCGGCTCGGTGCCGCGGTGGGTGAGCCGGCGGACCAGCTCGTCCCAGCTCGGCGGCTTGAGGAAGACCAGCAGCGCCTCCGGCATCGCCTGCCGGACCTGCCGGGCACCCTCCAGCTCCAGCTCCAGCAGGACGGACTGGCCGGAGGCCAGCCGGTCCTCGACCGGCAGCCGCGGTGTGCCGTAGAGATTGCCCGCGAACTCGGCCCACTCCAGCAGGTCGCCGGCGGCAGCCATCGCCTCGAAGTCGGCCCGGCTGACGAAGTAGTACTCGACACCGTGCCGCTCTCCCGGGCGCGGGAAGCGAGTCGTCGCGGAGACCGACAGCCACCACTCCGGGTTGTGCGTGCGCAGGTACGCCAGGAGCGTCGACTTGCCCACCCCTGACGGCCCGGAGAGCACGATCAGGCGGGGGGCCGGAACCGACGCCCCGTCAGATGCGGACAAGCTCAGCTCGAGCCGAAGTCGCGCTCGAGCGCCGCGATCTGGTTCGTGCCGAGGCCGCGGACGCGACGCGTCTCGGAGATGCCCAGGCGCTCCATGATCTGCTTCGCGCGCACCTTGCCGACACCCGGCATGGATTCGAGCAGGGCCGAGACCTTCATCTTGCCGATAATCTCGTTCTCCTGCCCCTCCTTGATCACCTGCGCGAGGGAGGCCCCGGAGTGCTTGAGGCGGTTCTTCACCTCGGCGCGCTCCCGCCGGGCAATGGCGGCCTTCTCAAGTGCTGCGGCACGCTGCTCGGGAGTCAGCGGGGGAAGGGCCACGGCAGGGTCACCTCGACTTACTCGTTCGGACTCGACTTCGTGATGGCATCCGCCGTGCCACCAGCGGCGACGCTACCGCAAAACGGCTGCGTACAGGTCACCGGCCCGGGCGGCGGCATCCGCCAGCGCCGCCGGATCCGGGCCCGCCCCGAGGATCTCCCGGGAGACGCTCGGCAGGACGTGCGGGGCGACGGGACCGAAGAGCCGGCGCAGGTCGTCCGCGCCGCCACCCTGCGCACCCAGGCCGGGCACGAGGAGCGGACCGTTGATCGCCAGGTCCTCTGCCGTGTCACCGATCGTGGCGCCGACGACGACGCCGATCGAACCCTGCGGAGCCTGCCCCGCGTTCGCGGCCGCGACTGCGGAGAGCATGCTCCCCGCCACGGTGCGTCCCTCGGCGGTACGCGCGTGCTGCACCTGCGGCCCCTCCGGGTTGGAGGTCAGGGCGAGCACGAAGACGCCGCCGCCGTGGGCCGCCGCGGCGTCGAGGAAGGGCTGCAGCGAGCCGAAGCCCAGGTAGGGCGAGACGGTCAGGGCGTCCGCGCAGAGCGGACTGGCGGGGTCCAGGTAGGCCTGCGCGTAGGCGGCGGCGGTCGTCCCGATGTCGCCGCGCTTGACGTCGAGCAGGACCAGCAGACCGGCCGCCCGCGCGTCCGCGACCGTGCGCTCCAGCGCCGACACCCCGGCCGCGCCGAACCGCTCGAAGAACGCCGACTGCGGCTTCACGACGGCTACGCGCCCGGCCAGCGCCTCGACCACGGTGCGGCCGAACCGCTCCGCCCCGCCGGCGTCGTCCGGGAGCCCCCAGGCCGCCAGGAGCGAGGCGTGGGGGTCGATCCCGACGCACAGCGGGCCGTGCGAGGCGACCGCGTTCCAGAGCCGCTGACCGAAGGGTTCCGTCATGGTCTCGACCCTACGACCCGCGGAGCACTCTCAGACGACCGCGATCGGGTCGTGCGCGCCCGTGCCGGGGCGCCGCGGGGCCGTCTCGGCGGTGATGTGCACCTCGTCCCCCGCCTCGATCCCGAGGTGCCAGGCCTCGCCGCGGGTCAGCTGCGCGGTGACGATCTCCTCGTCGTGGGTGCGCACCTCGACCCGCACCTCGAACCCCAGATGCGTGACGCGGTTGACCTTGCCCGCGACCGAACCCGCCGACGCGTGCCGCGACAGAACGAGGTCGTGGGGGCGGACGAGGCGGCCGCGCAGGGTCGCCACCGGCCCCAGGAACCGCAGGACGAACTCGGTCTGCGGGTTCTCGTAGACCTCGCGGGGCGTGCCGACCTGCTCGATGCGGCCGGCGTTCATCACCACGATGTGCCCGGCGACGTCCATCGCCTCCTCCTGGTCGTGCGTGACCAGGACGGTGGTGACGTGCACCTCGTCGTGGAGGCGGCGCAGCCACGCGCGGAGCTCCTCACGGACCTTCGCGTCCAGGGCGCCGAACGGCTCGTCGAGCAGGAGGACCTTCGGGTCCACCGCGAGCGCCCGGGCGAGCGCCATGCGTTGGCGCTGACCGCCGGAGAGCTGGTTCGGGTACCGGTCGTGATACCCGGCGAGACCGACGATGCCGAGCAGTTCGTCGACGCGGGCGTCGATCTGCGCCTTCGGCTTCTTTCGGATCGTCAGACCGAAGGCAACGTTGTCCCGCACCGTCATGTGCTTGAACGCCGCGTAGTGCTGGAACACGAAGCCGATGTTGCGGCCCTGCGGACGGACGTGGGTGACGTCCTGACCCGAGATCACGACCGCACCCGCGTCGGGCTCCTCGAGCCCCGCGATGACGCGCAGCAGCGACGTCTTGCCCGAGCCCGACGGCCCGAGCAGCGCGGTCAGCGACCCGTCCGGGACGACGAGCGAGACGTCGTCGAGGGCCTTGAAGTCCGAGTAGAACTTGGTGACGTTGGAGACGGTGATCACTGCTTCGTCCTCCGGCGGTTGACGAGGGTCATCAGGAGCAGGGTGAGCAGGGCCAGACCCATCAGCACGGTCGCGGCCGAGTACGCCCCGAACGTGTTGCGGTCGTCGGTGTAGCGGGCGTGCACGAGCAGCGTCAGCGTCTGCGACTCCCCGGGGACGCCGCCCGCGACGACCGTCAGCGCACCGAACTCCCCCAGCGAACGCGCGACGGTGAGCACGACGCCGTAGACCAGGCCCCAGCGGATGGCCGGCAGCGTGATGCGCCAGAACGTCTGCCAGCGCGAGGCCCCGAGGGTGGCGGCGGCCTGTTCCTGCTCGTCGCCGATCTCGTGCAGCACGGGCTCGACCTCGCGCACGACGAACGGCAGCGTCACGAAGATCGTCGCCAGGATCATGCCGGGCAGCGAGAAGATGATCCGGAAGCCGTTCTCGGCGAGCGCGCCGAACCAGCCGTTGACACCCCAGAGCAGGATCAGCGAGACACCGACGACGACCGGCGAGACCGCGAACGGCAGGTCGACGATCGCCTGGACGATGCCGCGGCCCGGGAACTTCCCGCGGGCCAGGGCCAGGGCGGTGATCACGCCGAACACGACGTTGATCGGCACGACGATCGCCACGATCAGCAGCGAGAGCTGGATCGCCGACTGGCACGCGGGCGTCGTGACGGAGTCCCAGAACGGGCCGAAGCCGTTCTCGAACGTGCGCCAGAAGATCATGCCCAGCGGCACCGCGAGCAGGATCCCGAGGTACCCGAGCGCGAGCAGACGCAGCGTCAGTTTGGTGGAGGTCCTGGTCTGCACGGCGTCAGTGCCTCCGCGCCGCGCGGGCGCCGACGACCCGCAGCACCAGCAGGACCAGGAACGAGATCGCGAGCAGGGCGACCGACACCGCGGCCGCGTTCACCGGACGGTCCACCTCGATCTGCGTGGCGATGTACTGCGACGCGACCTCGGTGTCGCGCGGGATGCCGCCACCGATGAGCACGACCGAGCCGAACTCGCCGATCGCCCGGGCGAACGCGAGCCCCGCGCCGGAGAGCAGCGCGGGCGCGAGCGCCGGCAGGATGATCCGGCGGAAGATCACGACGTTGCTCGCCCCGAGCGACGCCGCGGCCTCCTCGGCCTCGGCGTCGAGCTCCATCAGCACCGGTTGCACCGTGCGCACGACGAACGGCAGCGTCACGAACAGCAGCGCGAGCACGACGGCCGGCTTGGTCGCGACGAGGTTGACGTCGATCGGGCTGCGCGGGCCGTACAGGCTGAGCAGCACGATGCTCGCGACGATCGTCGGCAGGGCGAACGGCAGGTCGATCAGGGCGTTGACGACGCCCTTGCCGGGGAACTCGTCGCGCACGAGGACCCACGCGATCAGCGTCCCGACGAGCACGTTGATCAGCGCCACGAGCACCGAGACGCCGAGCGTGAACGTCAGCGCCGCTTTGGCCGACGGCGCGGTGACCGCGTCCCAGAACCCGTCCGGGCCCTTCTCGAAGGACTTCGTCGCGACCGCGGCGAGCGGCAGCAGCACGATCAGCGACAACCACAGCGTGGCGACCCCGAGGCCGACCGGCCCGATCCCGCCGACCGGCGGCGCGAACATCCGCCGCCGGGAACGCCGGGGCGCCGGCGCCGGAGCGGCCGCCGGCGTCCCCGGAGAGTCGAGGGCCAGACTCACGAGTTGATCTCGGTGTAGATCTTCGTGATCAGGCCGTTGTCGGCGTCGAAGAGCTCGGCGTTGATCTTGTCCCAGCCACCCAGCTCGTCGATCTTCCAGAGCTTCTCGGGCGACGGGTACTTGTCCGAGAACTCGGAGAAGATGTTCGACTTCACCGGGCGGAAGCCGGCCTCGCCCCACAGGCGCTGACCCTCGTCGGAGTACAGGAAGTCGCGGAAGGCCTCGGCGGCCTCGCGGCTCTTGGTCTTGTTGACGATCGCGAACGGGTTCTCGATCAGCAGGGTCGACGGCGGGGTGACGTACTCGACGTCCTCGCCGTCGTTCACGAGGAGGATCGCCTCGTTCTCGTAGCTGAGCAGGACGTCGCCCGTGCCGGCGGTGAACAGCTCGGAGGCCTCGCGGCCGGACTTCGGCTGGCCCTTGAGGTTGTCGACGATGCCCTTGACCAGGTCCAGACCGGCCTGCTGGTCCTCGCCGCCGTTGCTCTTCCAGAGGTACGGCGCGAGCAGGTTCCACTTGGCGGAGCCGGACGAGAGCGGGTTCGGGCTGACGATCTCGATGTCGTCGCGGACCAGGTCGTCCCAGTCCTTGATGTTCTTCGGGTTGCCCTTGCGGACGACGAGCGTGACGACGGAGCTGGCCGGGACGCCGTGGAACTCGCCGTCCTTCCAGTTCGCGTCGACGAGGCCGGCCTTGACCAGGCGGGTCATGTCGGGCTCGAGGGAGAACAGGACGATGTCGGTCGGCAGGCCGGCCTCGACCTTGCGGGACTGGTCGCCGGAGGCGCCGTAGGACTGCGAGAAGAAGACGCCGGACCCGGCCTCGGTCGCGTTGAACGCGGGGATCAGCTTGTCGAAGCCGACCTTCGGCACCGCGAACGCGACCAGGGCGAGAGTGCCCTTGCCGCTCTGGGGCGCCGAGGAGCCCTCCGTCGAGGACGAGCTGCCGACGGTGTCGTCGGAGCCACCCCCGCACGCGGAGAGGAGGACGGCTCCGGCGGTGCCGGTGAACAGGGCCGTGAACTGACGGCGGGACAGAACGGAGCCACGCGGGCGGGCGGTAAACATGACATGGAGTATCGACTTACTGGAGTTCATTGTCCAGCAACTCGCTAGAGATTGTCATCTCACACGAGTTTCTGTCCAGACCCCGGCGCGCGCCTAGGGTGGAACGCAGGCGCCGGTGCGAAGTCCTGGGGGGTATTGGTGGAGATCTCGATCCCGGTCGAGAAGTACGTCCTCGACAACGGACTCGAGGTGATCCTCTCCCCCGAGCCGGCGGCGGCCACGGTGGCGACGAACCTCTGGTACCACGTCGGTGCGGTCGACGAGCGGCCCGGTTCGACGGGGTTCGCCCACCTCTTCGAGCACATGATGTTCGAGGGCTCCGGGCACGTCCCCGGCGAGCTGATCGACATCCTCACCGAGTCGGTCGGGGCGTACACGAACGCCTCGACGCACAACGACTACACGAACTACGTCATCCCGAACCTGCCGCCCGAGCAGCTCGAGCTGGCGCTCTGGATCGAGAGCGACCGGATGGCCTACCTGCTCGACTGCCTGGACGCCCGGAACCTCGCGAACCAGATCGCGGTGGTCCGTAACGAGCGGCGGCAGAACTGGGAGCAGGCCCCGTACGCGCTGACCTACCAGGCCGTGAACGAGATCCTGTTCCCGGCGCCGCACCCGTACCACGCGTCGATCATCGGCTCGCACACCGACATCGCGTCGACCCAGCTCGACGACGTCCGCGACTTCTTCCGGACCTACTACGTCCCGAACAACGCGACGCTGGCCATCACCGGGAACTTCGACCCGGCCCGTGCCCGCGAGCTCGTCGAGAAGTACTTCGGCACGATCCCGCGCGGTGCCGACGTCCCGCGGCAGGTGCACCGGGCCCCCGACCTGACCGAGGAGCGCCGGCTCACCCTCACCGACGACGTCGTGCTGCCGAAGCTGACGCTCGCCTGGCCGTCCGCGCTCGCCTTCGCGGAGGGTGACGCCGACGCCGACGTGCTCGCCCACGTCCTCGCCGGCGACGCGCACAGCCTGCTGCGGACGCGCCTGATCCGCGAGCTCAAGGTGGCGACGTCGGTCTACGCCTACCAGGACTCGCACGGTCAGGGCTCGGCCTTCCAGATCGAGGTCGTCGCCGCGTCCGGGCACACCACCGCCGAGCTGCTGCGGGAGGTCGACGACGTCCTGGCGCAGGTGCGCGCGGCCGACCTCGACGCCGACCGCGTGGAGGCGGCGAAGACCAACGCCCTCGTCGCGACGATCCGTTCCGTTGAGGCGATCGGCGGGTTCGGCGACCGTGCCGACAAGCTCAACCTCTACAACCACTACACGGGAACGCCGGACTACCTGGCCCAGGACCTCGCGGCCTACCGGGCCGTGACCGCGCAGAGCCTGCGCGAGTTCGCGAACCGCTATCTGACCGACCGTCGGCTGGTGATCGAGACCCAGCCCGGGCCGCGGCACCTCCCGCCGGACCCGCCGGAGCCGACCGTCCTGCCCGCGGAGTCGGAGCCGGTGGTCTCGGCCGAATCCTGGCGCGACGCCGTCCCCGGCCCCGGTCCGCAGGTGCCCACGACACTCCCCCGCATCGGCGGCTTCACCCTGCCCAACGGGCTGCGGGTCTTCACCGTCCCGATGGGGCGCCTCCCGCTCGTCACGGCCTCGGTCGTCGCCCTCGGCGGCAGCGCCGCCGATCCGCACGACCGCGCCGGGGCGACCGAGCTGCTCGGCCGTGTCCTTCGCGAGGGCGACGCCGGCCGCACCCCCGACCGGACCGCGGCCGAGGTGTCCGCGCTCGGCGCGAGTCTGCGCTCAACGGCGGAGATGGACGCCCTCACGCTGAGCATCAACCTGCTCAGCGACAAGGCGTCGGACGGCCTCCACCTGCTCGCCGACCTCGTCCAGCGCCCCGGCCTGCGCGAGGAGGACGTCGCCCGGCTGCGCAAGCAGCAGCAGGACGAGATCCGCGGCGCCCGCGCCGACGTCGGCGAGGTGGCGCGCTCGGCGATCCTCCCGCTGATCTACGGACCGGCCCACCCCTACGACCACCGGTCGGTCGGCAATCCCGACGGCGTGGGCCGGGTGACCGTCGACGATCTGACGGAGCTTCACGGCAAGACCTTCACCCCGGCGACGTGTGCGCTGATCCTCACCGGTGACGTCGACGAGGCGCGGGCGCGCGAGCTCGCGCAGTCCGCGTTCGGGTCGTGGGAGGGCGCCGGCGAGACGCCGCCGACGCCGGGTCCGGCCCGGCGCTCCGGCCCCCGGCTGGCCTTCGTCGACATGCCGGGCGCGACGCAGACCGCGCTGCGGCTCGGCCTGCCGGGTCGGCCCCGCGGTGACGCGCGGTTCGACCCGCTGGCCGTCGGCAACCTCGTGCTCGGCGGCCTGTTCACGAGCCGGCTCAACGGCAATCTCCGCGAGGACAAGGGCTACACCTACGGCGCGTTCTCGTTCTTCACCGGCGGCCGCGGACCGACCCCGTTCCTCATCGACACCGCGGTCGACGCCCGCCAGACCGGGCCGGCGATCCGCGAGATCTTCGTCGAGCTCGAGCGGATCATCGGCGAGCCCGTGACCGACGAGGAGCTGACCAAGGCGCGGCAGTCACTGGTGGCGTCGATCGCGCAGCTGTTCCCGACCACGTCCGCCGCCGCGCGGACGACAGCGGGGCTCTTCCAGTGCGGTCTGCCGACCGACTTCTACGACGGCCTGCCCGGCCGGGTCGCCGACCTGACGCCGGCCTCACTGCGGCAGCTCCTGGCCGACTTCCTCGACCTGGACGAGATGGTCCTGGTCGTCGTCGGCGACCGCGGAACGGTCACGCCGCAACTCGGCGAACTCGCGCTCGGCGAGTTCGTCGAGGTGGACGCGGACGGGCGGGTGCTCGTCAGCGAGCGCGCTTGACGATGCCGCGGACCAGGCCGGGACCCCGGTAGACGAAGCCGGTGTAGAGCTGGACCAGCTGAGCGCCGGCATCGAACATGCGGGTCGCGTCGTCGGGGTCGAGGATCCCGCCGACGCCGATGACCGGCAGCGAGTCGCCGGCCTCCTTCACGACGAACGCGACGGTCCGGACGGACATCGCGTGGACCGGCCGGCCCGACAGGCCGCCGGCCTCGTCGGCCAGGTAACGGTCCGCGGGAGCGAGTCCGTCCCGCGAGATCGTCGTGTTCGTCGCGATGATCCCGGCGACACCGCGGGCGGTGCAGACCTCGAGCACCTCGGCGATCGCGGAGTCGGTGAGGTCGGGAGCGATCTTCACCAGCAGCGGCACCGGACCGGCCGGTCCGGCGGTCGACACCGTGTACCCGCGCAGCGCGGCGAGCAGCTCGTCGAGCGCGCCCTTGTCCTGCAGCGAGCGCAGGCCGGGCGTGTTCGGCGAGGAGACGTTGACCGCGACGTAGTCGGCGTACGGCAGGAGCACCTTGAGGGAGTTCAGGTAGTCCTCGGTCGCGTCCTCGACCGGCGTCACCTTCGACTTGCCGAGGCTGATGCCGATCGGGATCGGCGCCGGGCCGAGCGCACCGAGGCGCGCGGCCATCGCCTCGGCGCCGCGGTTGTTGAAGCCCATCCGGTTCACGATCGCCTCGGAGGAGACCGCCCGGAACAGCCGCGGCTGCGGGTTGCCCGGCTGCGCGTGCCAGGTGACCGTGCCGACCTCGGCGAAGCCGAAGCCGAGCGCGCCCCAGGCCGGGATCGCCACCCCGTCCTTGTCCATCCCGGCCGCCAGGCCGACCGGATTCGGGAACCGGATGCCGAACACCGTCGTCGGCGCGGTGGGCCGCGGCAGGCGGGCCAGGGCGGCCCGTCGGCGCGGTGTGCTCCCCGCCTCCTCCAGCAGGCGGATCGTCCGGTGGTGCGCCGCCTCCGGATCCCCGCCGCCGGAGGCGAACAGGGCCTTGCGGGTCAGTGCGGTGTAGAGCTTCATGCGTGTGCGTCCCTCACCGGCGCGACTCCCACAACCGGTCGGCGTACTCCTGCAGCGGACAGACGCCGATGTCGCCGCGCAGCAGCGACTCGATCCCCTGCACCGCGGCCGCCAGACCCGGCACGGTCGTCACGCACAGCGTGTTCGAGCCGACGGCGGCGGTGCGGATGTCCCAGCCGTCGACGCGCGACCCCACGCCGAAGGGCGTGTTGACGATGAGCGCGACCTCGCCGTTCGAGATCCGCGTCACGATCGTCGGCTCGCCCTCGGGCCATTGCGCGGTCGCCGGGCCGGGGCCGTGGTGGCCCTTGCGGACGACCGTGGCCGGGACGCCGTTGCGGCGCAGGACGTCCGCGGTGCCGGCCGTCGCGAGGATCTCGAAGCCGAGGTCGTGGAGCCGCTTGACCGGGAAGATCATCGAGCGCTTGTCGCGGTTCGCGACCGAGACGAACGCCGCTCCCTTGGTGGGCAGCGCGCCGTAGGCGCCGGCCTGCGACTTCGCGAAGGCCGTCCCGAACGTGGTGTCGATGCCCATGACCTCGCCGGTGGAGCGCATCTCCGGGCCGAGGATCGTGTCGACGTGCGTGCCGTCGGCGGTGCGGAACCGGTTGAACGGCATCACCGCCTCCTTCACCGCGACGGGGGCGTCGTACGGCAGATCGGCGCAGTCGCCGGTCGGCGGGAGAATCCCCTCGGCGCGCAGCTCGGCGATCGTCGCACCGAGCATGACCCGCGCCGCGGCCTTGGCGAGCGGCACGGCCGTCGCCTTCGACACGAACGGCACGGTGCGCGAGGCCCGCGGGTTCGCCTCGAGGACGTAGAGCACGTCCGCGGCGATCGCGTACTGGACGTTGAGCAGACCGCGCACACCCACCCCGCGGGCGATCGACTCGGTGGCCTCGCGGATCCGCTCGATGTCGGTGTTCCCGAGCGTGATCGGCGGGAGCACGCAGGCCGAGTCGCCGGAGTGGATGCCGGCCTCCTCGATGTGCTCCATGACCCCGCCGAGGTAGAGCTCGTTGCCGTCGTAAAGCGCGTCGACGTCGATCTCGACGGCGTCGTCGAGAAAGCGGTCGACCAGGACCGGCCGGTCGGCGGAGATCTCGGTCGCGCGGGAGATGTAGTCGGCGAGCATCTCCTCGCTGTAGACGATCTCCATGCCGCGCCCGCCGAGGACGTACGACGGCCGCACCAGGACGGGGTAACCGACCTCGTCCGCGATGGCCTTCGACTCCTCGAACGAGAAGGCGGTGCCGTGCTTCGGAGCGGTCAGGCCCTCCTGCGCGAGGACGCGCCCGAAGGCGCCGCGGTCCTCGGCGAGGTGGATCGCCTCGGGCGAGGTCCCGACGATCGGGACGCCCTCCGCCTTCAGCGCGCGGGCCAGGCCGAGCGGGGTCTGCCCGCCGAGCTGCACGACCACGCCCACGACCTCACCGGTCGCCTGCTCGGCGTGCACGACCTCGAGAACGTCCTCGAGCGTCAGCGGCTCGAAGTACAGGCGGTCCGAGGTGTCGTAGTCGGTCGAGACAGTCTCGGGGTTGCAGTTGATCATCACGGTCTCGTAGCCCGCGTCGCGCAGCGCGAACGAGGCGTGGACGCACGAGTAGTCGAACTCGATGCCCTGACCGATGCGGTTCGGCCCGGAGCCGAGGATGACGACCTTCGGCTTCGACCCCGGCCGGACCTCGGTCTCCGTGTCGTAGGACGAGTAGTGGTACGGCGTGTGGGCCTCGAACTCGCCGGCGCAGGTGTCGACGGTCTTGTAGACCGGCCGGATGCCCAGCGCGTGACGCACACCGCGGACGACGGGCTCGGGGATGCGGCGGATCTCCGCGATCTGGCCGTCGGAGAACCCGTGCCGCTTGGCCCGGCGCAGCAGCTCGGGGTCGAGCTGCTCGGCCGCGGCCACGTCGGTCGCGACCTCGTGCAGCAGCAGGAGCTGGTCGAGGAACCAGGGGTCGATCTTCGTCGCCTCGAAGAGCTCCTCGGGCGTCGCGCCCGCGCGCATGGCACGGACGACGTCCCGCAGCCGACCGTCGTAGGGGACGGTGATCCGTGCCAGCAGCTCGGCCCTGTCCCCGGGCTCCCCGGCCCAGGACAGCGTCGCGTCGCGCTTCTCCAGCGATCGCAGCGCCTTCTGCAGCGCCTCGGTGAAGTTGCGCCCGATCGCCATCGCCTCGCCGACGCTCTTCATGTGCGTCGTCAGGCGGGCGTCGGCCTGGGGGAACTTCTCGAACGCGAACCGCGGCACCTTGACGACGACGTAGTCGAGCGTGGGCTCGAAGCTCGCCGGCGTCACCTGGGTGATGTCGTTGCGGATCTCGTCGAGGGTGTAACCGATCGCGAGCCGAGCGGCGATCTTCGCAATCGGGAAGCCGGTGGCCTTCGACGCCAGCGCGGAGGACCGCGAGACCCGCGGGTTCATCTCGATGACGATCAGGCGGCCGTCGTTCGGGTTGACCGCGAACTGGATGTTGCATCCGCCGGTGTCGACGCCGACGGCGCGGATGACGGCGATCGCGACGTCGCGCATCCGCTGGTACTCACGGTCCGTCAGGGTGAGCGCCGGCGCGACGGTGATCGAGTCACCGGTGTGGACGCCCATCGGGTCGAGGTTCTCGATCGAGCAGATGACCACGACGTTGTCGTTGCGGTCGCGCATCAGCTCGAGCTCGTACTCCTTCCAGCCGAGGATCGACTCCTCGAGGAGCACCTCGGTGGTCGGCGAGGCCTGCAGACCCGAGCCCGCGATGCGGTACAGGTCGGCCTCGTCGTAGGCCATGCCGGAGCCGGCGCCGCCCATGGTGAACGACGGGCGCACGACCACGGGATAGCCGAGGTCCTCGACGGCCTTGAGGCAGTCGTCCATCGAGTGACAGATCGCGGACCGCGCGGACTCCGCGCCGATGTCGTCGACGATCTGCTTGAACTTCTCGCGGTTCTCCCCCGCCTCGATCGCGTCGACGTTCGCGCCGATCAGCTCGACGCCGAACTCCTCGAGAGTCCCGTCGGCGTGCAGGGCCATCGCGGCGTTGAGCGCGGTCTGGCCACCGAGCGTCGCGAGCAGCGCCTGCGGACGTTCGCGCTCGATGACCTTGCGGACCATCTCCGGCGTGATCGGCTCGACGTAGGTGGCGTCGGCGATGCCCGGGTCGGTCATGATCGTCGCCGGGTTGGAGTTGATCAGCGCGACGCGCAGACCCTCGGCCTTCAGCACCCGGCAGGCCTGGGTCCCCGAGTAGTCGAACTCGGCCGCCTGGCCGATGACGATCGGTCCCGAGCCGATGACGAGGACCGATCGAATGTCCTCACGACGTGGCATGAACGCTCCTGGTGCTCATCAGCTCGGAAAACCGGTCGAACAGGTAGCCGGCGTCGTGCGGCCCGGCCGCCGCCTCCGGGTGGTACTGGACGGAGAAGGCCGGCACGTCGAGGCAACGCACACCCTCGACGACGTCGTCGTTGAGGCACACGTGGCTGACCTCGGCGCGACCGTAGGGGGTCTCGGCTGTCCCCTCGCGCGGTGCGTCCACGGCGAAGCCGTGGTTGTGCGCGGTGATCTCGACCTTGCCGGTGGTGCGGTCCATCACCGGCTGGTTGATGCCGCGGTGACCGAAGCGCAGCTTGTAGGTCCCGAAGCCGAGCGCCCGGCCGAGGATCTGGTTGCCGAAGCAGATGCCGAACAGCGGCACCCGCTCGGCGAGCACGCCCTGCGCGATCTCGACGGCGTAGTCGGCGACCCCGGGGTCGCCCGGGCCGTTCGAGAGGAAGACACCGTCGGGGTCGCGGGCGAGCACCTCGGCCGCGGTGGCCGTCGCCGGGACGACGTGCACCTCGATGCCGCGCTGCGCCATGCGGTGCGGGGTCATCGACTTGATGCCGAGGTCGACGGCGACGACGGTGAACTTCTTCTCGCCGATCGCCGGGACGACGTAGGCCTCCGGGGTCGTGACCTCCTTGGCCAGGTCGGCGCCGAGCATGCTCGGGCTGGCCAGGACGCGGGCGCGCAACGCCTCCGGGTCGGTCTCGACGCTGGAGACGCCGACGCGCATCGCACCCGCGTCGCGCAGGTGCCGGGTCAGCGCGCGGGTGTCGATGCCCGCGATGCCGACGACACCGTCGTCGTCGAGCTGGTCCTCCAGCGGCTTGCGGGACCGCCAGTTGCTCGGGATCCGGGCGGGGTCGCGGACGACGTAGCCCGCGACCCAGATCTTCCGCGACTCCGGGTCCTCGTCGTTCACCCCGGTGTTGCCGATGTGCGGGGCCGTCATCACGACGACCTGCTTGTGGTAGCTCGGGTCGGTCAGGGTTTCCTGATACCCCGTCATGCCGGTGGAGAAGACCGCCTCGCCGAAGGTCTCCCCGACGTGACCGTAGGCCTCCCCGCGGAAGGTTCGGCCGTCCTCCAGGACGAGCAGCGCGGGACCGCGCCGGCGCGTCACGCCAGCTTCCCGTCGAGCACGGTGGCATTGCCACGCAGGAACGTCGCGTACACGGATCCGGGCAGGGTCATCCTCCGGTAGGGCGTGTTGGAACTCTTGGATGCGAGGGCGTGCGGGTCGACCGTCCACGTGGTGCTCGGGTCGACCAGGGTCACGTTCGCCGGGGCACCGACCTCCAGGCCGCGGCCGTGGCCGTCGACCCGGCCGATGCGCGCCGGGCGGGTGGACATGCGGTCCGCCACGTCGGCCCAGGACATCAGCCCGGTGTCGACCATGACCTGCTGCACGACCGACAGCGCGGTCTGCAGACCGAGCATGCCCATCGCGGCGGCGGCCCACTCGCAGTCCTTGGCCTCGTCCGGGTGCGGGGCGTGGTCGGTCGCGACGGCGTCGATGGTGCCGTCGGCCAGGCCGGCGCGCAGCGCCTCGACGTCGGCGGCGGTGCGCAGCGGCGGGTTCACCTTGTAGATCGGGTCGTAGCTGCTGACCAGGTCGTCGGTCAGGAGCAGGTGATGGGGCGTCACCTCGGCGGTGACGTCGCAGCCCTTGCTCTTCGCCCAGCGGATCAGCTCGACCGAGCCGGCCGTCGAGACGTGGCAGACGTGCAGCCGCGAGCCGACGTGCGCGGCCAGCAGGCAGTCGCGGGCGATGATCGCCTCCTCGGCCACCGCGGGCCAGCCGCCGAGGCCGAGCATCGCGGACATCTCGCCCTCGTTCATCTGCGCGCCCTCGGTGAGCCGGGGCTCCTGCGCGTGCTGGGCGATGACGCCGTCGAACGCCTTCACGTACTCCAGCGCCCGGCGCATCAGGACGGCGTCGGAGACGCAGTGCCCGTCGTCGGAGAAGACGCGCACGCCCGCCGGGCAATCAGCCATCGCGCCGAGCTCGGCGAGCTGCTCCCCCGCGATCCCGACGGTGACCGCGCCGACCGGGCGCACGTCCGCGTGGCCGTACTGCTGGCCGAGCCGCCAGACCTGCTCGACGACGCCGGCGGTGTCGGCGACCGGCGAGGTGTTCGCCATCGCGTGCACCGCGGTGAAGCCACCGAGCGCCGCGGCCTGGGTGCCGGTCTCGACGGTCTCGGCGTCCTCGCGGCCGGGCTCACGCAGGTGCGTGTGCAGGTCGACAAGACCGGGCAGGGCGATCAGCCCGCCGGCGTCCACGGTGTGGGCGCCGGCCACGGAGCCGACCACTCCCACCTCGGTGATTCGCCCGTCGGCGAGCAGCAGGTCGACCGGGTCGCCGCCGAGGGGCCGAACCCCCCGCAGCAGGAACGAACTCACGCCGACTCTCCTTCGATCGAACCGATTGCTGATTCGCTACCCGAGAGCAGCAGGTAGAGCACCGCCATCCGGACGCTGACGCCGTTGGTCACCTGCTCGACGATCGTCGAGCGCGGGGAGTCGGCGACCTCGGCGGTGATCTCCATGCCACGGTTCATCGGGCCGGGGTGCATGACGATGGCGTGCTCGGGCATGGCCGCGAAGCGCCGGCCGTCGAGGCCGTAGCGGCGGCTGTACTCGCGCGCGCTGGGGAAGAACGCCGCGTTCATCCGTTCGTGCTGGACGCGCAGCATCATCACCACGTCGCTCTTCGCCACTTCCGCGTCGAGGTCGTAGGAGACCGCGCACGGCCAGGTCTGCACCCCGACCGGCAGCAGCGTCGGCGGCGCGACCAGCGTCACCTGCGCGCCCAGGGTGTGCAGCAGACGGACGTTCGAGCGCGCGACCCGGCTGTGGAGGATGTCGCCGACGATCGTCACCCGACGCCCGTCGAAGGACCCGAGCCGGCGGCGCATCGTGAACGCGTCGAGCAGGGCCTGCGTCGGGTGCTCGTGCGTGCCGTCGCCGGCGTTGACGACACAACCCCGGATCCAGCCCGAGGTCGCGAGCCGGTGCGGGGCCCCCGAGGCCGAGTGGCGGACGACGACCGCGTCCGCGCCCATGGCCTCGAGCGTCAGCGCGGTGTCCTTCAGGCTCTCGCCCTTGGAGACCGAGGACCCTTTGGCCGCGAAGTTGATGACGTCCGCCGACAGACGCTTGGCCGCGGCCTCGAACGAGGTCCGGGTCCGGGTGGAGTCCTCGTAGAAGAGGTTGACCACCGTGCGGCCGCGCAGCGTCGGCAGCTTCTTGATCGGCCGGTCCGCGACGCGGGCGAGCTCCTCGGCGGTGTCGAGGATGAGCAGCGCGTCGTCCCGGGACAGGTCCGCCGTCGAGAGCAGGTGGCGCTTCATGCGCGGTCCCCCTTCTTCGCACTCTCCGGCTTCGGCTCCGGGTGGGTCCCCTTCTGGCTCGCCTTCTGACCGAGGAGCACCACGTCGAGCCCGTCGAGCTCGGCGACCCGGACCGCGACCGTCTCGGCCAGCGAGGTCGGCAGGTTCTTGCCGACGAAGTCGGCGCGGATCGGCAGCTCGCGGTGCCCGCGGTCGACGAGGACCGCCAGCTGCACCGCGCGGGGCCGGCCGAGGTCCTTGATCGCGTCGAGCGCGGAGCTGATCGTGCGGCCGGACATCAGCACGTCGTCGACGAGAACCACCACCCGGTCGTCGACGTCCCCGGGGATGTCGGTGCGGCCCAGGCCGCGGGCGGGACGCAGCGCGAGGTCGTCGCGGTACATCGTGACGTCGAGCGAGCCCGCCGGCGGTGTGACGCCCTCGACCTCACCGATGCGCGCGGCCAGCCGCTGCGCGAGCGGGACGCCGCGCGTCGGGATGCCGAGCAGGACCAGGTCCCGCGCACCCTTGTTGCGCTCGACGATCTCGTGGGCGATGCGCGTCAGCGCGCGCCGGACGTCGGAGGCCTCCAGCACGGGGCGGCCGAGCGCGGTGGGATCGCCGGAGGGACTTGCGGGGACTTCTGACGAGTTTTCGGACGTGTTCATACGCCGATCTCGGACCTCCTTACCCGCCTCTCGGGACGGGTGTTAAAGGACGCCTGGACGCTGCCGACATTAGCAGTGAGACCGACGTGCGCCGTGGGCGGCCACGCGCTCTCGAGCAAGCCCACGATCGGGTGATGGATATTGACTCACATTCTCACTCTGCGTAACGTTACACTGCGTAGTTCTCTCAGCAGACGCCCGGTACGCCCCGTAACGACCGGGGTGACCGTCCGTCCCGGTCAGGAGTAGCCCGTGCCCACCGAGTACGCGAAGGCCCTGGGTGCGCGGCTGCGCGCGATCCGCACCCAGCAGGGTCTGTCCCTGCACGGGGTCGAGGAGAAGTCCAAGGGCCGCTGGAAGGCGGTCGTGGTCGGCTCGTACGAGCGCGGCGACCGCGCCGTGACCGTCCAGAAGCTCGCCGAGCTCGCCAGCTTCTACGGCGTCCCCGTCGCCGAACTGCTGCCCGGCGGCGCCCCCAGCGGCGCGGCCGAGCCCCCGCCGCGTCTCGTCATCGACCTGGAGCGGCTCCAGCAGGTCCCGACCGAGAAGGCCGGCCCGCTGATGCGCTACGCCGCGACGATCCAGTCCCAGCGCGGCGACTACAACGGCAAGGTCCTCTCGATCCGCCAGGACGACCTGCGAACCCTCGCCGTCATCTACGACCAGCCCCCGTCGAGCCTGACCGAGGAGCTCATCAACTGGGGCGTCCTCGGCTCCGACGCCCGCGGCGCCCTCGACGTCTGAGTCGCGCCTCTCTGTCAAGAAAGGGTGTCACCCCTTACTGCGCAGTAAGGGGTGACACCCTTTTGTGACATCGGCCTCGCAGATCAGAGGGCGAGGGTCGGCTTCAGGTCGAGGATGCGGCCGAGGAGGCCGTTGACGAACCCGGGCGACTCGTCGGTCGAGAGGTCCCGGGCGAGCTCGACGGCCTCGCTGACCGCAACCGCGTCGGGGACGTCGGGGGCGAACAGCAACTCGTAGACCCCGACACGGAGGACGTTCCGGTCGACCGCCGGCATCCGCTCGAGCGGCCAGCCGACCGAGTAGGTCGCGAGCAGCTCGTCGATCCGGGCGCGGTGCTCGGTGACGCCCTCGACGAGGGTGCGCGTGTACTCCGCGACCGGCGGATCGCCGACGGTGACGCGTTCGGTCAGCGTCTCCAGGACCCCGCGACCGCGGAGCTCGGCCTCGAAGAGGATGTCGACCGCGCGCTTGCGAGCCTTGCTTCGGGCGCTCAACAGCAGCTCAGTTGTTGATGCGGCCCAGGTACTCGCCGCTACGCGTGTCCACCTTGACCTTCTCGCCGGTGGTGATGAACAGCGGGACCTGGATCGAGGCGCCGGTCTCCAGCGTCGCCGGCTTCGTGCCGCCGGTGGAGCGATCGCCCTGCATGCCGGGCTCGGTGTACGAGATCAGCAGTTCGACGGCGGCGGGGAGCTCGACGTAGAGCGGCGCGCCCTCGTGGGTCGCGACGACGGCGACCTGGTTCTCCAGCATGAAGTTCGCGGCGTCGCCGACGGTCGCCGCCGGCACGTGGATCTGGTCGTAGGTCTGCGTGTCCATGAACACGAAGTCCTCGCCGTCCTTGTACAGGTACTGCATGTCGCGCTTGTCGACGTTCGCGGTCTCGACCTTGACGCCGGCGTTGAAGGTCTTGTCGACGGTCTTGCCGGACAGGACGTTCTTCAGCTTGGTCCGCACGAAGGCCGGGCCCTTGCCTGGCTTGACGTGCTGGAACTCGACGACGGTCCACAGCTGGCCCTCGATGTTGAGCACCAGGCCGTTCTTCAGGTCGTTCGTGGTCGCCACGGCGGAGTCTCCCCGGTTCTTCCTTGGTCGAGCGCCGCGCAGTCAGTCCAGGACCAGCAGCTCTTTGGTCGTCACGGTCAGTAGCTCAGGGCCACCGTCAGCGGCGTCCCGGACGACGAGGGTGTCCTCGATGCGGATCCCGCCGACCCCGTCCAGGTAGACCCCGGGTTCGATGGTGACCGGCGTGAGCGCACGAAGTCTACCGGTGGCCGTGGCCGCGATCAGCGGAGCCTCGTGGATCTGCAGGCCCACGCCGTGCCCCAGGCCGTGCGGGAATTGGGGTCCGTGGCCGGCCGCCTCGATCACCGAGCGTGCCGCCGCGTCCACCGCGGCGATCTCGACGCCCGGCGTGAGCGCCTCCCGCCCCGCACGCTGCGCGGCGAAGACGAGGTCGTAGAGCTCGACCTGCCAGGACGCGGGCTCGGACCCGACCACGAAGGTCCGGGTCATGTCCGAGTGGTAGCCGGCGACGCGGGCGCCGAAGTCGATCTTGAGCAGGTCGCCGTACGCGATGCGCCGATCGGTGGGCCGGTGGTGCGGGACCGCGGAGTTCTCCCCCGCCGCGACGATCGTCTCGAACGCCGGCGCCTCGGCGCCCTTGTCGAGCATCCGCCGCTCCAGCTCGCGGGCGACGTGCCGCTCGGTGCGCCCCATGACCAGACCTTCGAGGATCTCGGCCAGCGCCGCGTCCGCGATCGCCGCCGCCTCCCGCAGGGCGGAGATCTCGACCTCGTCCTTGACGGTCCGCAGCTCCTCGACGACCGGCCCCAGGGAGACCAGCTCCGCCTGCCCGCCCAGCTGGCCGTGCAGGTCGACGGTCACGTGGTGCGACTCGAACCCGAGCCGGCGGACGCGCAGCTTGTCGGCGCGGTTCGCCAGCGCGACCGCGCACGCCCGCTCGACGACCAGCTCGACGTCGGGCGCCTGCGCCCCGGCCTGGTTGACGTATCGACCGTCGGTGGCGAGCAGCACCCCGGACGTGCGCGCGTCGGCGGTGAGCAGCAGCGCCGCGTTCGACCCGGTGAACCCCGTCAGGTACCGGACGTTGACCAGATTCGTGATCAGCGCCGCGTCGATGTCCGCCGCCCGGATCGACTCCCGCAACCGCTCCCGGCGAGCCTCGTGGATCTCCGGCATGTCTGCCAGCGTAGGCCGATCTCCCCCGCCCGATCCGGCGATCGCGCCAGTCGGCCGAATCGTGACCGGCGCGCCCGGCGGGTGCGCATGAAGCCACTGGACGAGTTGAAAGACCGGTGAACTCGTGAGGCGGCCAGATCACCTCACCCGTTGCAACTCGTCCACTGGGTTCATGCGAGGCACAGTGGACCGGATGGCTGTTCCGACGACTCCCGAGAAGGCCGGCTCCCTGGTCGGTGCCGCGTTCGGGCTCGCGTTCGTGGTCGCGAACAGCGGGTCCCTGCCGGACGGGGTGGCGCTCGCGCTGCGCGGTCTGGCCGTGGTGCTGTTCCGCGTGGTCGCGGTGCGGGCGGTGACGACCCGTTCGTCCGCGCCCGGCCCCACGAACGGACACGCCCCGCGGCCGGATTGCGGGTTCCTGCTGACCGCGGCGCTCTGGGGCGTCGGGGTGCGGCCGCGTCAGTTGGCCTGACGCCCCGGCGCCGACCTACGCCTCAGAGCCTCGCGAGGGCCCGGAGGGCGAGGCGGTACGAATCGATGCCGAACCCGGCGATGGTGCCGGTGGCGACGCCGGCGACGACGGAGGTGTGGCGGAAGGCCTCGCGGGTGGCGGGGTTGGAGATGTGGACCTCGATGAGCGGGGCGCGGAGCTGGGCGCAGGCGTCGCGGACCGCGTACGAGTAGTGGGTGAACGCCGCGGGGTTGAGGACCACCGGGATCGCGGCGTCGGCGGCCTCGTGGAGCCAGCGGACCAGCTCGGCCTCGTCGTCGGTCTGGCGGACCTCGACCTCGAACCCGAGCTCCTTGCCGGCCTCCTGACAGGCCGTCACCAGGCCGGCGTGGTCCATCGAGCCGTAGACGTCGGGCTCACGCGAACCCAGGCGGCCCAGGTTCGGCCCGTTGAGCACCCAGACCGCGCTCACGCCGACACCCGCCGGAACGCCTCGGTCAGCTCCTCCGGCGTCGGGGACTCCGCGATGACGGGGACGCCGAGACCGTCGAGCACGACGAACCGCAGCCGATCGCCGCGGGCCTTCTTGTCGACGCGCATCGCGGCCTGCAGCACGTCCCAGCGGTCGGCGCGGTACTGCGTCGGCAGGCCGAGCGCGGCGAACACCGAGCGGTGCCGCGCGACGAGGTCGGCGGAGATGCGGCCCTGGATCTGCGCGAGCTCCGCGACGAACACCATGCCGACCGCGATGGCCTCGCCGTGCCGCCAGCGGTAGTCCTCGACCTTCTCGATCGCGTGGCCGAGGGTGTGGCCGTAGTTGAGCATCTCCCGGCCGATCGAGCCGCCGGCGCCGGTCTCCCTGAGGTCGACCGCGACGACGTCGGCCTTCACCTGAATCGCGCGGGTGATCAGCTCGCGCGTGTGCGGGCCCGACGACACGGCCGCGCCGGCCGGGTCGGACTCCACGAGCTCGAGGATCGTCGGGTCGGCGATGAAGCCGGCCTTCACGACCTCGGCCATGCCGGAGACCCACTCGGGCCCCGGCAGGGTGTCGAGGGCCGCCAGCCCGCACAGCACACCCGCGGGCGGGTGGAAGCTGCCGACGAGGTTCTTGCCGGCCGCGGTGTTGATCCCGGTCTTGCCGCCGACCGCGGCGTCCACCATCGCCAGCAGTGTGGTGGGGACGTGGACGACCTTCACGCCGCGCAGCCAGGTGGCGGCCACGAACCCGGCGAGGTCGGTGGTCGCTCCCCCGCCGACGGAGACGATCGCGTCGGAGCGGGTGAAGTTGGCCTCGCCGAGGGCCTCCCAGCAGGCGGCGGCGACCGTGGCGGTCTTGGCCTCCTCGCCGTCGGGGACCTCCATCAGCCGCACCGCGTAGCCGGCCTCGGTGAGTTTCTCCGCGACGCCGGCGCCGAAGTCGTTCAGCGACTGCGACGCGATGACCCCGACCTGCGCGACGCCCGGGCCGAGCAGCTCGGCGAGCTCGCGCGTGACGGCGTGGCCGACGAGGACGTCGTAGGGGGCCGCGCCGCCGACGGTGATGCGCGCGGCGGCCGCGTGCGCGCCGCCGCTCACGAGTCGGCTCCGGGGCCGCCCGTGAAGCCGGACTGACGAGCTGTCAGTTCGGCGAGCACGGCGTCGGCGACGTCGTCCGCGGCGCCGTCGGCGGGAACGGTCACGGTGGCCACCTCGAGGTAGAAGGAGCGGCGGGCGTCCATCAGCTGCATCAGCTGCGCGCGGGGGTTGCTCAGCAGCAGCGGACGGTCGCGGTTGAAGCCGACGCGGCGGGTCGCCGAGGCGAGGCCGACGTCGAGGAAGACGACTGCCCCGCCGGCATTCGCGTACTCCCCCAGCCGGGCCCGGGTCTCCTCCGCGAGGATCGCGCCACCGCCGAGGGCCAGCACGCCGGCGTGGGTGGTCAGGGCGGTGGCCACGGCCTCACGCTCGAGCGCGCGGAACGCAGCCTCGCCGTCGTCGACGAAGATCTCGCTGATCGGCTTGCCGGCGGTCGCCTCGACGTCCGCGTCGGTGTCCCGCAGCGCCAGGGCGAGGCGCTCGGCCACGAGCCGCCCCACGGTGGACTTCCCGGCGCCCGGCGGACCGACCAGGACGACGCGGGGGCGAACCCCGCTCACGACAGCCCGCGCCGGGCCAACTCGTCCCGGTACGCGGCGACGTTGCGGGCGGTCTCGGCGACCGAGTCGCCGCCGAACTTCTCCAGTACCGCGTCGGCGAGGACGAGCGCGACCATCGCCTCGGCGACGACGCCGGCGGCGGGGACCGCACAGGCGTCGGACCGCTGCGCGATCGCGGTGGCCGGCTCCAGCGAGCGGACGTCGACGGTGTCGAGCGCGCGTGGCACGGTCGAGATCGGCTTCATCGCCGCGCGGACGCGCAGGACCTCACCGGTGCTCATGCCACCCTCGGTGCCACCGGCCCGGCCGGTGCGGCGCCGGACGCCGTCGGGGCCGGTCTCGATCTCGTCGTGGGCGGCCGAGCCGCGGGTGGCGGCGAGCGCGAAGCCGTCTCCGACCTCGACGCCCTTGATCGCCTGAATGCCCATCAGCGCGCCGGCCAGCCGCGAGTCGAGACGCCGGTCGCCGTGGACGTGCGAGCCGAGACCCGGCGGCAGGCCGTGGACGACGACCTCGACGATCCCGCCGAGGGTGTCGCCGTCGGTCTTCGCGGCGTCGATCTCCGCGACCATCGCCGCGGACGCCGCGGGGTCCAGGCAGCGCACGGGGTCGTTGTCGACGCGCTCGGAGTCGTCCGGGCCCGGGATCACGCCGTCCGGCGCGGCCGCGGTGCCGATGCGCACGACGTGGCTGATCACCACGGCCTCGACGGTCTGGGCGAGGAGCGCCTTCGCGACGGTGCCGAGCGCGACGCGGGCCGCGGTCTCCCGGGCGCTCGCGCGCTCCAGGACCGGGCGGGCGTCGTCGAACCCGTACTTCTGCATGCCGGCCAGGTCGGCGTGCCCCGGGCGGGGACGGGTCAGTGGCGCGTTGCGGCCGGAGGTGCCCA
The DNA here is from genome assembly GCF_000384115.1 of Sporichthya polymorpha DSM 43042. Lineage (NCBI taxonomy): Bacteria > Bacillati > Actinomycetota > Actinomycetes > Sporichthyales > Sporichthyaceae > Sporichthya > Sporichthya polymorpha. The sequence continues at coordinate 4,241,564 of NZ_KB913029.1, read as the reverse complement.
GGGCGTCCAGCTCGTCGGCGGCGAGGGGGTCCGCGGCCATGACGCGCTCCCACTTCGGCCACTCGGTGTTGCCGACGCGGATCGCGACCGGGCCGCCGAGAGTGTTGCCGTGCCGCAGCCCGCCGAGAAACTCCACCTCGTCGGCCTCGAACTTCATACGGGCGCCGCGGCCGTACCCGAGCCGGCGGCGCGCGAGCTCCGCGGCCACTTCCTTCGTGGAGGTGCGCACGCCGGCGGGCAGCCCCTCGAGGATCGCGACGAGGGCGGGGCCGTGGGACTCCCCGGCGGTCAACCAGCGCAACATGGGCCGAATTCTCCCACGGCGCCGCCTGCTCCCCGTCCAGGCGCTCAGTCCACGTACCAGTCCGCCAGGTCCCCGCCCGCGACGATGCCGACCACGGCTCCGACCAGCATGAACGGCCCGAAGGCGATCGAGGAGGACAGTCGCGCCCGGCGGGTGGCGAGCAGCACCAGGCCGGCGAGGGCGCCGGTGCTGAAGGCGGCCAGGGTGCCGACGACGAGCGCGTCCCAACCCGCCCAGCCCAGGTACAGCCCGAGGACGCCGGCGAACTTCACGTCCCCGTAGCCCATGCCGGCGGGGTTGATCCGGACGACGAGGTCGTAGAAGGCGATCAGGATCACCATCCCGCCCAGCGCCCGCCAGGCGGCGGCGGAGTCGTCCTCCGCGATCGACGCCAGCCCGAGCAGGGCGCCCGCGACGGGATAGGCGGGCAGCGTCAGCCAGTTCGGGAGCCGGTGCTCGGCGAGGTCGATGACCACGAGCGGCGCCCCGACGGCGGCCAGGAACAGGTGCGCGGGCAGGGCCGCGGAGGTGCCGAGATGGCCCCAGAAGACCAGGGCCAGAGCCACCGCGCCGGCTACCGCCGTGTCCCACCGGAACCGCGTGGTCACGGCGAGGTGGCAAATCTCGAGTCAGGACCGTTCAATTTAGTCCCATCCGTCACTCGCGTGTCTTCCGTATTCACAGGTTCGCCAGCCATAGTGATCAAGGAGGCTCGTGCGGATACTGGTCCACAGAAGCTGACAAATCCTTACGATTCGGACAGGCCCCGCTCCGGCGGGACCGAGGCCGATCTGTGAGGACTGTCAGGTTCTGCCGACCCGTCAACCGCATCACGGGGGTCGGCGTCTTTTGTACGCGGCAACGGGGGCCGCGGAACAGGGCGCTACGAGGGTCGAGGACGGACCGGATGAACGAGATCTCGCGACGAACGGCACTGCTGGGCGCCGCGCTGCTCGCACTCACGGCCTGCGGGGGCGGCGAGGACAAGCTCGCCCCGGTGGCCGCGCAGCGCACCATGGGCATCACGGTGTTCCCGTCCTACGACGCCACCGACGTCAAGCCGGACAGCATCGTCACCGTCAGCGGCACCTACGGCCGCCTCAACGACGTGCAGGTCTTCGACTCCGAGGGCACCGTCATCACCGGCGCCTTCAGCGACGACCGGACGGTCTGGGTCGCCGACCGTCGGCTCTCCCCGAACGAGAAGTACACGGTGATCGTCCGCGCGACGAGCGAGAAGGGCGCCGCGGTCAGCCAGACCAGCAGGTTCTCCACGCTCGAGGTCACGGGCAAGGACGCCGTCGGCAGCACCCTGATCAGCCCGCCCGACGGCAGCACCGTCGGCGTCGCGCAGCCGGTCGTCATCGCCTTCAACCAGCCGGTGCTCAACCGCGAGGCCGCCCTGGCCGCCTTTCAGGTCGAGACCTCCGAGCCCGTCGAGGGCGGCTGGTACTGGATCGACTCCCAGGAGGTCCACTGGCGGCCCAAGGAGTTCTGGCCCTCCGGCGTGGAGGTCAAGGTCTCCGAGAGCCTCGTCGGCATGGACCTCGGCGACGGGCGCTGGGGCGTCAGCCGCCGCGAGAACACCTTCAAGGTCGGCCGTGAGCAGATCATCAAGGTCGACGTCCGCCGGCACCGCATGCAGGTCGTCCGTGACGGCAAGGTGATCAAGACCTTCGCGGTCTCCACCGGCAAGCGCGGCTGGGAGACCCGCAACGGCATCAAGGTGATCATGGAGAAGGTCACCAACAAGAAGTGGACCAACACCGCGATCGACGCGCCGGAGAGCTACACGCTCTACTCCTCGTACGCGATGCGGATGACGAACTCCGGCGAGTTCATCCACGACGCGACCTGGAACGGCCGCATCGGGTCCGCGAACACCAGCCACGGCTGCGTCGGCATGCGACTGTCGGACATGCGCTGGATGTTCAACAACACGATCATGGGCGACCCGGTCGTCACCACCGGCTCCCCGCGCAGGTTCCGCGAGCTGTGGAACCGGTACCAGGACTGGAACGTGGACTGGGACCAGTGGCAGACCGGGAACTTCGACCTGTCCGACGGCTGATCACCGAGGGCTGATCACCGACGGCTGAGTTCCGCCTCGCCGGCCGCGGTCATCGCCGTGACGACCGCGGCCCGGTCGACGGTCGAACCAGTCATCAGTTCCACCTGGAGCACGGCCTGGTGGACGAGCAGGTCGAGCCCGCCCAGGACGAGGCCGCCGGCGGCCGACCAGGCCGCGGCGAGCGGGGTCGGCCACGGGTCGTAGAGGACGTCGAACAGGACGCCCGGCGACTCCGGCACCTTCGCCCCGAGCGCGTCGGCGGCGCCCTTGGGCGTGGTGGCGACGACGAGCGGGGCGGCCAGGGAGTGCGCGGCGTCCTCCCAGGAGCGAACCTCCAACCGCAGCCCGTAGTGGTCCGCCACCGGGCGCAGCTCGGCGGCGCGGTCCGGGGTGCGGACGTACACCTCGACCGTGCCGCGGCACAGCGACCCGAGCGCGGCGACCGCGGCCGCGGCGGTCGCTCCCCCGCCGAGGACGGCCGCGCGCTCGACGCCGCCGACACCGGCCGCGGCGAGCGCGTTACGCATCCCCGGGACGTCGGTGTTGGCGCCATGCACCTCGCCGGGCGCCGGGAACGTCAGGGTGTTGGCGGCGGTGGTGACCCGCGCGACCTCGTCGAGTTCGGTGCACAGCGGGATCGCCGCCCGCTTGAGCGGCATCGTCAGCGACAGCCCGGCCCAGGTCCCGGGGAGCTCCGGACCGCCCAGACGGCCCAGGAACGCGCCCAGACCGTCCTCAGCGACCTCGTGGGCGTCGTAGGTCCAGTCGAGGCCGAGGACCTCGTAGGCGGCGGCGTGCAGCACCGGCGAGAGCGAGTGGCGGATCGGCGAGCCCAGAACGGCCGCCCGGCGAACCGGAGCGGGAGGGCGGGACAGCACGGTCACCGGCCGGGGTTCGCCCGCAGCCAGGCGCGGAACTCCTCGACGTTCCGGGCGTGATCGGCGGCCGTGACGCCGTACTTGGTCTCCCCGGTGTCCGGGTTCACCGCGACGAAGTAGATCCACGGGCCCTCGGCGGGGCTGAGCGCCGCCTCGATGGCCGCCTCGCCGGGCGAGGCGATCGGCCCCGGCGGGAGCCCCTCGTAGCGGTAGGTGTTGTACGGCGAGTCGATCGCGCGCTGCTCCGCCGTCGTCGTGACGACCTCGGCGCCGCCGACCGCGTAGTGGACGGTGGAGTCGAGCTGCAGGCGCATGTTCTCCTCGAGGCGGTTGTAGATCACCCGCGCGACCTTGGGCTGGTCGTCGGCGAGCTTCGCCTCCTTCTCGATCAGGCTCGCGATCGTGAGCACCTCGAGCGGCGTCCTCCCGACGATCGCCGACCGGGCGACCAGGTCCGTGGCGGTCGCGGCCACGTTGAACCGCGTCACCATCTGCTTCAGGATCGACTCCGCGCTCGCGTTGGGCTCGACGTCGTAGGTCGCCGGGAACAGGAAACCCTCGGCCTTGTTGCGTGCCCAGCCCGGGAGGCCCAACGCCTTCGGGTTGTCGAGGACCTTCTCGAAGTCCTCCTTGGGGATCCCGGACTCCTTGCTCAGCTTGGCGATCGCCTGCGCGGCGCTGCGGCCCTCGGGGATCGCGATCCGCGCCAGGATGCGGGAGGCGGGGTCGAGCATCTTCGTCAGCGCCTCGCGGGCCGGCATGTTGAGGTTCAGCCGGTAGAATCCGGGCTGGAGCGACGCGGCGCGGGAGTCCTTACGCGCGGCGGCGACGAAGGACCCCTCCGTTCGGACCACGCCGGCCTCCTCGAGCATCCGGCCGATCGCACGGATGCTGGAGCCCTGGGTGACCTGGACGACCTTCTCGGCCCCGGGCGGGCCGGAGAAGTCGGCCGTGCCCTCGGTGAGACGTTCGTAGATCCGGTTGATCCCCACCGTCGCGCCGACGCCGATCGACCCGAGGACGACGAGCGAGATCACGACCGCGATCAGCGCCTTCCGGCGCGTGCGACGGTGCGCCTTGCGGGGTCGGCGCGCAGGCCCCGGGACCGGCTCGTCGGCAGGGGGGTACGGGGGCGGGCTGGAGTCACTCACTGCTTTCGCATTATCCCAGATCCGGGCACTGGACCGGCTCTCCCGGCGCGTCGCCGGTCGCCCGTTCGGCGTCCAGCGCCGTCTGCAGGAAGACCACGGCGGCCGCCTGGTCGATCGCGGACCGCCCCTTCCGGCTGTTCACCCCGGCGGCCCGCATCTGGGACCCGGCCGTGACCGTGCTCAGGCGCTCGTCGACCAGGCGCAGCGGGCACGGCAGCACCGTCGCCAGGCGCTCGGCGAACGCCCGGACGCCCCGGGCCGCCTCCCCCTCGCGCCCCGACAGGCCCCGGGGCAGGCCGAGCAGGACCTCCAGCACGTCGTGCTCGACCGCGAGGGCAGCCAGCCGCTCCACGTCCCCGGCGCCCCGGCGGACGGTCTCGACCGGGAACGCCAGCAACCCTGACGGGTCGGACGCGGCCACCCCGATCCGTACCGACCCCAGGTCGACCGCGAGCCGGACCCCGGACCTCATCTCCGGTCCGCGTCAGCCGGCAGTGTCGGCGACGGCCTTGGCGACCGCGGCGAGGGCGTCGTCGATCTTGGAGGCGTCCTGGCCGCCGCCCTGGGCGACGTCGTCCTTGCCGCCACCGCCACCGCCGAGGACGCCGGCGGCGACCTTGACCAGCGCGCCGGCCTTGAGCCCGCGGGCCCGGCCGGCCTCGTTGGTGGCGATCACCAGCGCGGGGCGGCCGTTCGCCGCCGCGACGGCGACGACGACCGACGGGCGGGACTCGCCGAGGCGGCCACGGACGTCGAGGACGAGCTTGCGGAGGTCGTCGGCCTTGGTCTCGTCCGGCAGGCGGGTGCCGACGTACGCGACGCCGTTGACGTCGGCCGGGTTCGCCGCGAGCTCGCCGGCCGCGGCCAGCACGGCCCCGGCGCGGACGCCCTCGAGCTCCTTCTCGACCTCCTTGAGGCGCGCCAGCACGCCGGCGATCCGGTCGGGCAGTTCCTCCGGACGGGCCTTGAACGTGTCCGCGAGCTGCGAGACCAGCACGTGCTCGCGCGCGAGGAACCGGTACGCGTCGGTGCCGACCAGCGCTTCCACACGGCGCACCCCGGCGCCGATCGAGGACTCGCCGAGCAGCTTGATCAGACCGAGCTGACCCGACCGCGCGACGTGGGTGCCACCGCAGAGCTCGCGGGAGTAGTCGCCGACCGAGACGACGCGGACGGTGTCGCCGTACTTCTCGCCGAACATGGCGATCGCGCCCGAGCGCTTCGCCTCCTCCTGGCTCATCAGCTCGGCGACGACCGGGTGGTCCTCGATCAGGACCTGGTTGACGCGGTCCTCGACGTCGTGAAGCACGGACGAGGGCACCGCGGTCGGGGAGGAGAAGTCGAAGCGGAACCGGCCGGCCGAGTTCTCGGACCCGGCCTGGGCCGCGGTCTCCCCCAGCGCCTCGCGCAGGCCCTTGTGGACCAGGTGCGTCGCGGTGTGGGAGCGCGAGATCGCGCCGCGGCGCGCGACGTCGACCTCGGCGCGCACGGCCTCACCCACCGTCACCTGACCCGCAATCACGCGGGCCCGGTGCACGATCAGCCCGGTGAGCGGGGACTGCACGTCGTGCACCGCGATGCGCGCACCGTTCGCCGTCACGATCACGCCCTGGTCGGCGAGCTGGCCACCGCCCTCGGCGTAGAACGGAGTGCGGTTCAGGACGACCTCGACCTCGTCGCCCTCGCTCGCCGCCGGCACCGGGGTGCCGCCGGAGATCAGACCGAGGACGGACGCCTCGGAGACGACCTCGGTGTAGCCGAGGAAGTCGACCGGCGAGCCCGCCGCCGCCAGCGCATCCCGGTAGACCGAGACGTCGACGTGGCCGGTCTTCTTCGCCTTCGCGTCCGCCTTGCCGCGGGCGCGCTGCTCGGCCATCAGGCGCGTGAACGCGTCGCGGTCGACCTCGATCCCCTGCTCCGCCGCCATCTCCAGCGTCAGGTCGATCGGGAAGCCGTACGTGTCGTGCAGGGTGAACGCCTGCTCGCCCGACAGCTTGGTCGAGCCGGCCTTCTTCGTGTCGGCCACTGCCGTGTCCAGGATCGTCGTGCCGGCCCGCAGCGTCCGCAGGAACGCCGCCTCCTCGGCCTCCGCGACCGCGTGGATGCGGCTCGCCTCGGTCAGCAGTTCCGGGTACTGCGGCGACATCGCGGCGATCGTCGCGTCGATCAGCTCGCGCATGTTGGTCTCGGGTCCGCCGAGGATCCGCATGTTGCGCGTGACGCGGCGCATGATCCGGCGCAGCACGTACCCGCGGCCCTCGTTGCCCGGGGTGACCCCGTCACCGATCAGCATCGCGGCCGTCCGCGAGTGGTCGGCGATGACGCGCAGCGAGACGTCCCGGCGCTCGTCCTGGCCGTACTTCACGCCGGTGAGCTCGGTCGCGCGGTCGAGGATCTTGCGCGTCGTGTCGATCTCGTAGATGTTCTCGACGCCCTGCAGGATCGCCGCCATGCGCTCGCAACCCAGTCCGGTGTCGATGTTCTTCGCCGGCAGGTCGTTGTGGATGTCGAAGTCGACCTTCGTGCGGACCTCGGACAGCTCCGACTGCATGAAGACCAGGTTCCAGACCTCGAGGTAACGGTCCTCGTCCGCGACGGGCCCGCCCTCCTTGCCGTACTCCGGGCCGCGGTCGAAGTAGATCTCCGAGCACGGGCCACCGGGGCCGGGAACGCCCATGTGCCAGTAGTTGTCGGCCAGGCCGCGGCGCTGGATGCGGTCGAGCGGGACCCCGACGCTTCGGTGCCAGATGTCGATGGCCTCGTCGTCGTCCTGATAGACCGTCACCCAGAGTCGGTCGCCGTCGAAGCCGTAGCCGCCGTCGGCCACCGCGGACGTCAGCAGCTCCCACGCCAGCGGGATCGCGCCGGCCTTGAAGTAGTCGCCGAAGGAGAAGTTGCCCGCCATCTGGAAGAACGTGGCGTGCCGCGTCGTCTTACCGACCTCGTCGATGTCCGGCGTCCGGACGCACTTCTGCACGCTCGTCGCCCGCTTCCAGGGCGGCGTCTGCTCGCCCAGGAAGTACGGCTTGAACGGCACCATGCCGGCCGGCACCAGCAGCAGCGTCGGGTCGTCGGCGATCAGCGAGGCCGACGGGACGATGGTGTGCCCGTTCTTCTCGAAGAACTTCAAGAAGCGGTTGCGGATGTCAGCGGAGTCCATGGGAGCCAGTTCCTGTGAGCGTGTCTGCGTCGTTCGGGAGCGACGCGCGAGGGCGACAAATCGAGGGTACGTGGGCGACGCGCCGACCCTCGACGCAGTAACTCCCGGTCGAGGATCAGCGCGCGGTAGCTCGCGAGCCGGGCTCGGGCTCGGTGTCGTCGTTCAGTCCGAACGCGTCGCGGATCTCGTCCTCGCGGTCCCACATCGCCTCGCGGACGTCCATCCCGAACTGCCGGACCGCGTCCCCCAGGTCGGTGATGCTCTCCGCCAGCCGGTCCGAGATCCCCGCCGGCGTCAGCTGCTCCAGCGCCCGCGAGGCCTTCCGCGTCACCATCACGCCGGCCGCCACCCCCAGGCCGGTCCAGAACATCCGCTTCACTTCGTCGCCGTCCGCCGGGCCTTGCCGGCCGCCTTGGTCGCGCGCCGCTTCCCGCGGCGCTTGCGGTGCGCCTCGCGGCGCATCTCGTCCCGCACCCGCTTCTGGACCTCGCGCTGCTTCTTCGAGCCCATCGCCCGGCGCACGCCGTAGGTGAAGGACACCGCCTTGATCAGCGGGTTCCCCATCCCGACCGTGGCGATCGCCGTCAGCGCCTTCGCGTTCCGGGTGATCGAGGAGACGTTGTCCGTGATCTGCTCCACCGACGACAGCGTCACGTTGGTCGTCGCCACCGTCGCCGTCACCTCGGTCAGCACCGGCACCGTCGAGTCCCCGACCTCGCCGACGACCCGTGTGAGCTCCTTGAGCGCCCCACCGAGCTTGACGAGCACGTACGACAGGAACAGGACGAGGACCGCCCACGCGACGGCCACGATCAGGCCCGCGAGCTCTCCAGCTGACACCTGGGTCCGCCTTCCTCTGGTTCGACGGCGACCTTATCGGGAGCTTTCGGTCCTCGCGGTGGGTGCCCCGTGGGCCCCGCCGCGCCGGCTCACCCGTCAGCCCTGATCGCCCCGGAGGATGGCGCGCAACTTCGCCAGGCGGTCGGACAGACCGCGCTCGCCCCCGTTGTCGGTGGGCGCGTAGTAGTCCTTGCCGTGGACGGCGTCGGGTGCGTACTGCTGCTCGACGACGCCGTGGGGGTAGTCGTGCGAGTACTTGTAGCCCTTGCCATGGCCCATGCCCTTCGCACCCGGGTAGTGCGAGTCGCGCAGGTGGCCCGGGACGGGGCCCGCGACGCCGGCCCGGAGGTCGGCCACCGCAGCGCCGAGGGCGGTCGTGACCGCGTTGGACTTCGGCGCCAGGGCGAGGTGGACGGTCGCGTGGGCCAGGTTCAGCTGGGCCTCGGGCATGCCGATGAGCTGGACCGCCTGGGCGGCGGCCACGGCGGTCTGCAGAGCGGTCGGGTCGGCCATCCCGATGTCCTCGCTCGCGAGGATCACCAGGCGCCGGGCGATGAACCGCGGGTCCTCCCCGGCCTCGACCATGCGCGCCAGGTAGTGGAGCGCCGCGTCGACGTCGCTCCCCCGCAGCGACTTGATGAACGCGCTGATGACGTCGTAGTGCTGGTCCCCGTCGCGGTCGTAGCGCGCGGCGGCCTGGGCGACGGCGTGCTCGACGAGCTCGAGCGACACCTCGGTCCGGTCCAGGTCCAGGGCGGCGCCGGCGGCCGCCTCCAGCGCCGTCAGCGCGCGCCGGGCGTCACCGCCGGCGATCCGGAGCAGGTGCTCGCGCGCCGCGGAGGCGAGCGTCACCGCGCCGGCCAGGCCGTGCTCGGCGGTCAGCGCGCGGTCGATCAGCGCGCCCACGTCGGCGTCGGTCAGGGGCCGCAGCGTCAGCAGCAGCGAGCGCGAGAGCAGCGGCGAGATCACCGAGAAGTGCGGGTTCTCCGTGGTCGCGGCGACCAGCGTGACCGTCCGGTCCTCCACGCCGTGCAGCAGGGAGTCCTGCTGCGCCTTGGAGAAGCGGTGGACCTCGTCGAGGAACAGCACGGTCTCCGGGCCCCCGACCGAGAGGTCCGTCTTCGCCCCGGCCAGGGCGTCCCGGACATCCTTCACCCCGGCCGTGACCGCCGACAGTTCGACGAACTTCCGCCCGGTCGCCGCCGAGATGATCCGGGCCAGCGTCGTCTTCCCCGTCCCCGGTGGACCCCAGAGCAGCACCGACGACGGCGCCGCCGGGCCCGACCTCCCCGCGTGATCGACGAGGCGGCGCAGCGGGGCCCCTGGCTGAAGCAGGTGGTCCTGGCCGACCACGTCGTCGAGCGTCCGCGGCCGCATGCGGGCCGCCAGCGGCGCGGGCCGGTGGGCCTTCCCCGCCGACTCGAACAGGGTCTCCGGTTCGCTCACGCCGCCGACCTTAGTTCGCGCCCGCCGTTAGGCCGCTCGGGTGACGCCGGGTATCGCCGCGCGTCCGCTCGGGTATGCGGCGGGCGTGAGCGGGTCCAACCGGCCGGGCCGCGTTCCCGTCGCGGCCGCCGCCGTTGCCCTCGTCGTGGGCATCGTCGGCGGCCTCGGCGCGGGCGCGGTCTCGGCGCGCGCCCGGTCCGGGCCGGCCCCGGCGGCGGAGCCCGCCCGGCCCGTCACCGACTGGGCCGAGGCGAACGTGACCTGCCGCTTCCAGCAGGTCGGCGACCCGGTCCGGCTCACCGGCGCCCCGGGGTCGGTCGCGGTTGCCCGCGGGACCTGGCGCTCGGGCACGTGCCCGCTCCCCCGCGCCGAGGTGACGATCCGGCTCCAGGCCCGGCACGACGGCGAGTGGTACGACATCGACGAGACCGTCGACCTCGTCCGCAGCGGCACCCGCGCCCAGGCGACCTTCTCGTGCCACAACACGCTCGCCACGAAGTGGCGCAGCGTCATCGACGTCGACCTGCCTGACGCCTCCGACGACCCGGAGCAGCTGATCACCCCGACCCGGACCCTGAAGTGCTGTCCGGACCCGGCCGAGCTTCAGCGGAGCCGCCGGGCCTGACCCGGCCGCCCCCGAGCCGAGCGACCGTCAGACCGGCGGCGGTGCGTCGATGCCGGCGTCCTTGCGCTGCGCCGGCGTGATCGGCGACGGGGCCCCGGTGAGGGGGTCGCCGCCCGAAGCGGTCTTCGGGAACGCGATGACGTCGCGGATCGACTCCGCGCCGGTGAGCAGCGCGCACATGCGGTCGAGGCCGAGCGCGATGCCCCCGTGCGGCGGCGGGCCGAACTGGAAGGCCTCGAGGAGGAACCCGAACTGGTCCTCCGCCTGGTCCTTCGTCAGCCCGATGAACTCGAAGACCCGGGACTGGACGTCGCTGCGGTGGATACGGATCGACCCGCCGCCCAGCTCGGTGCCGTTGAGGACGATGTCGTAGGCGTCCGAGAGCGCGTGCTCGGGGTCGGTGTCGAACGTGTCGACGTACTCCGGCGTCGGCGAGGTGAACGGATGGTGCACGGGGCTCCACCCACCCGCGGTGGTCTTCTCGAACATCGGGGCGTCGACGATCCAGACGAACTCCCAGCGGGAGGTGTCGATCAGGTCGCAGCGGCGGCCGATCTCCAGGCGGGCCGCGCCGAGCAGGGCCAACGTCGCGCTGCGCTCGCCGGCCCCGAGAAAGATGCAGTCGCCGGGGTTCGCGCCCACGGCGGCGGCGAGGCCGTCACGCTCGGAGTCCGACAGGTTCTTCGCGACGCCGGCGAGCGTGCCGTCCTGACCCACCGTCACGTACGCGAGGCCCTTGGCGCCGCGCGCCTTGGCCCAGTCCTGCCAGTTGTCGAGCTCGCGCCGGGTCTGCGCCGCGCCACCGGGCATCACGACCGCACCGACGTGCTCGGCCTGGAACACGCGGAACTGGGTCCCCGCGAAGTACTCGGTCAGGTCGACGAGCTCGCAGCCGAAGCGCAGGTCCGGCTTGTCGGAGCCGAAGCGCCGCTCGGCCTCGTGCCAGGTCATCTGCGGGATCTCGGCCGGGATCTCGTAGCCGACGACCTCGGACCAGACGGCGCGCAGCACCTTCTCGGTGACGGCGCGGATGTCGGCCTGGGTGCAGAACGACATCTCGACGTCGAGCTGGGTGAACTCCGGCTGCCGGTCGGCGCGGAAGTCCTCGTCCCGGAAGCAACGCGCGATCTGGTAGTACCGCTCGAGCCCGGCGACCATCAACAGCTGCTTGAACAGCTGCGGCGACTGGGGCAGCGCGTACCAGGTCCCCGGCTGCAGACGCACCGGCACGAGGAAGTCGCGCGCACCCTCCGGCGTGGACCGGGTCAGGTAGGGGGTCTCGACGTCGAGGAAGCCCTCGGTCTCCATCACCGAGCGGATGATGTGGTTGACCTTCGACCGCAGCCGCATGTTCTCGGCCATGGTCGTGCGGCGCAGGTCGAGGTAGCGGTACTTGAGCCGCGCCTCCTCGCTGATGTTCCCCGCCCCGTGATCGTCGATCGGGAACGGCAGCGGCGCGGCCTCGGAGAGGACGAGCACCTCGCTCGCGATGACCTCGATCTCGCCGGTCTGCAGGTTCGGGTTGGCGTTGCCCTCCGGGCGCAGCGAGACCTCGCCGGTGACCTTCAAGCAGTACTCGTTGCGCAGCCCGTGCGCGACGGACTCGTCGCGCACGACGACCTGCACGACGCCCGAGGCGTCCCGCAGGTCGAGGAAGGCGACCCCGCCGTGGTCCCGTCGGTGCGCGACCCAGCCGGCCAACGTGACGGTGGTGCCGGCGTCGCTCGCGCGCAGCGAGCCCCCGGTGTGCGTGCGGATCATCGGGCTACATCCCACGGTTGGGGCCGACCAGCGGAGCTGCCTCGGCCAGGTACGGGTTGGTCGCGCGCTCGGTGCCGATCGTCGTCGCCCCGCCGTGACCGGGCAGGACGATCGTGCCGTCGTCGAGCGGCAGGATCTTGCGGGCCAGGCTCTCGAGCATCTGCTCGTAGCTGCCGCCGGGCAGGTCGGTCCGCCCGATCGAGCCCTGGAAGAGGACGTCGCCGGAGAGCAGGACCTGCTCGGGGACCGCCCACTGCCCGGCGTCGGGGTCGGGCGGCAGGCGGAACATCACCGAGCCGCGGGTGTGACCGGGCGCGTGGTCGACGCTGAACGTCAGCCCGGCCAGCTCGATCGCCACCCCGTCGGTGAGCAGCCTCACGTCGTCGGGCTCGGTGTACGTCCGCCGCCCGCCGAACAGCTGGTCCAGCGACACCGACAGGGCCTTGCCCGGGTCGTGCAGCAGCTCCTCGTCGTCCGGGTGGATCCAGGCCGGGATCCCCCGGGCGCCGCAGACCGGCTGCACGGAGAAGGTGTGGTCCAGGTGCCCGTGCGTGAGCAGGACGGCCACCGGTTGCAGCTTGTGCTCGGCCAGCACGGCGTCCAGCTGGGGGATCACGTCGATCCCGGGATCCACGACGACGCACTGCTCCCCCGGCGCCGGGGCCAGGACGAAGCAGTTGGTCGCGAACATCGCGGACGGGAACCCCGTGACGAACAAGCGACCTCCCCAGCGGATCTGACGCCGCGAGACTACCCGTGCGGGCGTGTCGCCCCGGCGCGTGCGGTGCGGGATGCTCCAAGGCCACTTATCTAGACTGTGCGACGCCGACGCCGCGAAACGGGCGGGGATCGACCAGGAGCAAGGACCGACGAGGAGCAGTGCGTGGCCGGGCAGGGGAAGAAGACCAGCGCCGAACGGCGGCGTGAGCTGCAGGCGCAGCGCCGGGCGGCGGCCGCCGCAGCGGCACGCAAGCGCCGGATGCGCATGATCGCGGGCTTCACCGCCGTGGTCCTGGCGGGTGGCGCCATCGTCGGCGCGGTGATCGGGCTCCAGCAGCTCTTCGACGACGACGCGACCGACGTCGCCGCGGAGGCGACCCCGACGCCGTCGCCCACGCCGGAGCCGGCACCCGAGGGCTTCGCGAACTGCACGTACACGCCCGACGGCAGCCCGGCCTCGAAGGAGATCGACCCGCCCAAGAGCCTGGCGGTCGCCAAGGGCAAGTTCACGGCCCAGCTGATGGTCAACAACAAGCCGGTCGTGATGGAGCTCGACGCCGCGAAGGCACCGTGCGCCGTGAACAACTTCGTCCACCTGGCGAAGAACAAGTACTTCGACAACACCGAGTGCCACCGGGAGCTCAACAGCCCGGGCACCTACGTGCTGCAGTGCGGCGACCCGGACGCCACCGGCCGCGGCGGCCCCGGCTGGTCGTTCCCCGACGAGAACCTCGCCGGCGCGACCTACGAGGCCGGTGTCGTGGCGATGGCGAACGCCGGCCCGAACACCAACGGCAGCCAGTTCTTCATGATGTTCAAGGACTCGGACTTCCAGCCGAACTACGTGCCGTTCGGCAAGATCGTCTCCGGGCTCGACGTGCTGACCGAGATCGCCAAGGCGGGCACCAAGGTCAACCCGGACACCGGCGCGAACGACGCTCCGAAGAACAAGGTCAAGCTGAACAAGGTGACGATCACCAAGGAGCCCAAGGCCGCCGCGCCGAGCCCGAGCCCCAAGGCCTCGAGCACGCCGAGGGCGACCAGCAGCCCCAAGGCGACCAGCACCCCGAAGGCGACGAGCACCCCGTAGCTTCGGCTGCACCACAGCCGGCGACGGCGAGGAGGAACCGTGACTGAGACGCCCGAGCAGGTCGACGGCGATCAGCCCGGTGACGTGACACCCACCCCGGCCGCGGAGGCAGCGCCCGCCGAGGCCCCGGCGGTCGAGACGCCCGCGGTCGAGGTGCCGGCGGCCGAGGTGCCGGCGGCCGAGGCGCCGGCAGTCGAGGTGCCGGCGGCCGAGGTCCCGACCCCGGCGGAGGTGCCCGCCGCGGCGGTGGCGCCGGTCGACCGGTCGGCGTGGGGGTACGTGGACGCGGAGGGGACGGTCTTCGTCCGGACCCCGGCGGGCGACCGGGCCATCGGGTCCTGGCAGGCCGGGACGCCCGAGGAGGCGCTGGAGTTCTACGGGCGCCGCTACGACGGTCTCGTCGTCGAACTCGACCTGCTCGAGCACCGGATCCGTGAGACCGACGTCCCGGAGAAGGAGGCCCGCAGCGCGATCGAACGGCTGAAGTCCTCGCTCGTCGACGTAGCCGCGATCGGTGACCTCGCCCTGCTCGACACGCGCGTCGCCGCGCTGGAGGAGCTCGCTCAGGAGCGCGCCGTCGCGGCCCGGGCCGCCCGCGCGAAGGCGCAGGCCGAGGCCCGCACGCTCAAGGAGCGCATCGTCGCCGACGTCGAGGCGATCGGCGCCGGCACCGAGTGGCGCGTCGGCGGCGACCGGATCCGGGCGCTGCTCGACGAGTGGAAGGCCGCGCCCCGCCTGGACCGCAAGTCCGACGACGAGCTCTGGTCACGCTTCTCCGCGGCCCGCTCGCAGTTCAGCAAGCGGCGCAAGGCGCACTACGCGGAGCTGTCCGCGACCCGCAACGCCGCGAAGGCCGCCAAGGAGGCCCTGGTCGCGAAGGCCGAGGCCCTCGCGAGCTCGACCGACTGGGGCGCCACGTCGGACGCGTTCCGCAATCTGATGAAGGAGTGGAAGGCCGCCGGCCGCGCCGCGCGCGACGTCGACGACGCGCTGTGGGAGCGCTTCAAGGCCGCGCAGGACCAGTTCTTCTCGGCCCGCAACGCGACGTTCGCGGCCAAGGACGCCGAGTTCGCCAACAACGCGAAGGCCAAGGAGGCCCTCGTCGAGGAGGCGGAGCGGCTGCTCCCCGTCACCGACGCCGGCTCCGCCCGCAAGGCGCTCCGCGGCATCCAGGAGCGCTGGGACAGGATCGGCTCGCTCCCCCGCGACTCCCGCGGCCGGATCGAGGGCCGCCTGTCCGCGGTCGAGTCCGCCGTGCGCGAGGCCGAGGACGTCGCGCGCCAGCGCAGCAACCCCGCCGCCAAGGCCCGCGCGCAGGAGACGGTGGATTCACTCCTCGCGGCGATCGCCAAGTACGAGAAGCAGGCGGAGAAGGCCCGCGCGGCGAACAACGCCAAGGGCCTCGCCGACGCGGAGGCCGCCGTGGCGGCGCGCCGCGAGTGGCTCGTCGAGGCCGAGAAGCTCCTCGCCGAGTTCACCTGATCCCGGCTCGACGGGCCGTCAGCTCCGGGGCAGGGTGAGGATCTCCGCCCCGTCCTCGGTGATCGCGACGGTGTGCTCGCTGTGGGCCGTCTGGCACCCGGTGGCGCTCCGGAGCGTCCAGCCGTCGGCGTCGAAGACGAGCTCGTCGGTGTCCGCCATCACCCACGGCTCCAGGGCGAGCAGCAGGCCCGGGCGCAGCCGGTAGCCGCGGCCCGGCTCCCCGGTGTTCGAGATGTGCGGGTCCTGGTGCATGGTCGTCCCGACGCCGTGTCCGCCGAACTCGGTGTTCACCGGGTAGCCCGCCCCGCTCAGGACGGTGCCGATCGCGTGGGAGATGTCGCCGACCCGCGCGTCCGGCTTCGCGGCGGCGATCCCGGCCGCGAGGGCGCGCTCGGTCGCCTCGATCAGCGCGACCTCCGCCGGCGGACGGCGCTCCCCCACGTGGAAGCTGATCGCCGAGTCCGCCACGACGCCGCCGAGGGACACGGCGAGGTCGAGCGAGAGCAGGTCACCGTCAACGAGCGTGTAGTCGAACGGCCGCCCGTGCAGCACGGCGTCGTTGACCGACGTGCAGATGTAGTGGCCGAAGGGGCCGCGGCCGAAGGACGGGGCGTAGTCGACGTAGCAGGAGACCGCGCCGGCGTCGCGGATCATCTCCTTCGTCCAGGCGTCGATCTCGAGCAGATTCACACCGACCGCTGCGCGGCTGCGCACCGTCTGCAGGATGTGCGCCACGAGAGCGCCGGTCTCCCGGGCGCGCGCGATCTCGGACGGGCTGAGGATCTCGATCATGCGGTCAGTTCAGGCTTTCCGAGTTCAGTGCGTTCAGGATGCCGAGCCGTTGTTGGTGCCGGTGACGCGGTAGGCGTCGAAGACACCGTCGATCCCGCGCACCGCCTTGAGAATGTGGCCCAGGTGCTTCGGGTCGCCCATCTCGAAGGTGAACTTGCTGATCGCGATCCGGTCCCGCGTGGTGGCCACGGTCGCGGAGAGGATGTTGACGTGCTGGTCGGACAGCACCCGCGTGATGTCCGAGAGCAGCCGGGCGCGGTCGAGCGCCTCGACCTGGATCGAGACCAGGAACACCGACGACGAGGTGGGCGCCCATTCGACCTCGACCATGCGCTCGGTCTGCGTGCCGATCGACGCGACGTTCGTGCAGTCCGTGCGGTGCACCGACACGCCGCTGCCGCGGGTGACGAAACCGAGGATCTCGTCGCCCGGTACCGGGGTGCAGCAGCGCGCGAGTTTCACCCAGACGTCGTCGACGCCCTTGACCACGACGCCCGGGTCGCCGTGCGGCCGGATCTTGCCGCGGGCACGGGTCGGGGTGGTCGCCTCGGCGACGTCCTCGGTCGTGGAGTCGGTGCCCCCGAGCGATTGCACGAGCCGCTGCACCACGGCCTGCGCGGAGTTGTGCCCCTCGCCCACCGCCGCGTACAGCGCCGAGATGTCCGCCAGCCGCATCTCGTGAGCGATGGCAGTGAGCGACTCCGAGGTCAGCAGGCGCTGGATCGGCAGGCCCTGCTTGCGCATCGCGCGGGCGAGCTGTTCCTTGCCCCGCTCGATGGCTTCCTCGCGGCGCTCCTTCGAGAACCACTGCTTGATCTTGTTGCGGGCGCGGGGGCTCGCGACGAAGTCGAGCCAGTCCCGGCTCGGGCCCGAACCCGACCCGGTGCCCTTGGCGGTGAGGATCTCGACGACGTCGCCGTTGGCGAGCTTGCTCTCCAACGGGACGAGCCGGCCGTTGACGCGTGCCCCGATGCAGCGGTGGCCGACCTCGGTGTGGACGGCGTAGGCGAGGTCGACGGGGGTCGAGCCCTGGGGCAGGGCGATCGCGTCGCCGGCCGGGGTGAAGACGTAGACCTCGGCGGTGCCGAGGTCGAAGCGCAGCGTCTCGAGGAACTCGCCCGGGTCGGCGGTCTCCTTCTGCCAGTCGAGCAACTGACGCAGCCACAGCATGTCCTCGCCGGCGGTCTTCTCGCCGCTCGAGGCGGCCAGCGTGCCCGGCGCGCCGGACTGCTCGCCGTTGACCTCGGCCTTGTACTTCCAGTGCGCGGCGACGCCGTACTCGGCGCGGCGGTGCATCGCGTGCGTGCGGATCTGCAGCTCGACGGGCTTGCCCTCCGGGCCGATCACCGTCGTGTGCAGCGACTGGTACATGTTGAACTTCGGCATCGCGATGTAGTCCTTGAACCGGCCCGGGACCGGGTTCCACCGCGCGTGCACGGCGCCGAGGGTCGCGTAGCAGTCCCGGACCGACTCGACGAGGATGCGGATGCCGACGAGGTCGTAGATGTCGGCGAAGTCGCGGCCTCGCACGATCATCTTCTGGTAGATCGAGTAGTAGTGCTTCGGACGACCCGTCACGCGCGCCTTGATCCGGGCCGTGCGCAGGTCGGCGGAGACCTGGTCGATGACGACGGCGAGGTAGTCGTCCCGCGAGGGCGCCCGGTCGGCGACCAGGCGCACGATCTCGTCGTACATCTTCGGGTAGAGCGTCGCGAACGAGAGGTCCTCGAGTTCCCACTTCACGGTGTTCATACCGAGGCGGTGGGCCAGCGGGGCGTAGATCTCGAGCGTCTCCCGCGCGGTGCGCTCCTGCTTCGCCTGCGGCATGTACCGCAGCGTCCGCATGTTGTGGAGCCGGTCGGCGAGCTTGATGACGAGGACCCGGATGTCGCGCGCCATCGCGATGACCATCTTGCGGACGGTCTCGGCCTGCGCGGCGTCGCCGTAGTGGACCTTGTCGAGCTTGGTGACGCCGTCGACCAGCGAGGCGATCTCCGAGCCGAAGTCCGCCTCGACGGCCTCGAGGGTGTAGTCGGTGTCCTCGACCGTGTCGTGGAGCAAAGCTGCGCACAGGGTCGGCGGCTCCATGCCGAGCTCGGCGAGGATCGTCGCGACCGACAGCGGGTGGGTGATGTACGGGTCGCCCGAGCGCCGCAGCTGCCCGCGGTGGCACTCCTCGGCGACCTGATAGGCGCGCTCCAGGATCCGCAGGTCGGCCTTGGGATGCGACTGCCGCACACTGCGGAACAGCGGCTCCAGGACCGGATTGCCCGAGGGCGCCCGCGTTCCACCGAGACGCGCCAGCCGCGCCCGCACGCGGCGGGTGGGCGGTGGGGCGTCCGGCGTCGTGGTGGGTACCGCCGGGTCGCTCATCGATTCATGTTAACCGTGTTGAGCGGCCCCGTCTTACCGCTGGTCAGACGCCTTCGAGCGCGGTCAGCGGCAGGTCGGGCAACCGGCCCCGGCCGCCGAGCGCACCGAGCTCGAGCGCGACGAGGGCCCCGACGGGCGTTGCGCCGGCCTCGCGGACCAGCTGGGCGGTCGCCGCGAGGGTCCCGCCGGTCGCGAGGACGTCGTCGACGATGACCACCCGTGCGCCGGGGGCGAGCGCGTCGGTGTGCATGTGCAGGACCGCCTCGCCGTACTCCAGCGCGTACGCCACGGAGCGGGTCGTGAAGGGCAGCTTGCCGGGCTTGCGGACCGGGACGAACCCGACGCCGAGCGCCAGCGCGAGCGGCGCTCCGAGGATGAACCCCCGCGCCTCGATCGCGACGACGACGTCCGGACTCATCGCCCGGGCCGCCTCGGCGAGTTCGTCGGTGACCGCGGCGAGCGCGCCGGCGTCGGCCAGCACCGGGGCGATGTCCTTGAACTGGATCCCCGGCACCGGGAAGTCCGGCACGTTGCGGACCAGCGCCCGCCAGTCGCTGCCCATGGCACTGCCCACGCTGCTGCTCACTTCTTCTTCGGCCGCGAGTTCCGCGCACCCCGCGGCCCGCCGCGCTTGGGCTGCACCCGTGCGCCCGGCGGCCGCGGCGCCGTCGAGCCCTGCGTCGCCGCGGCGCGGGCGACCGGCTCCGGGGTACGATCGTCCTCGTCCGCGGTCACCGGCGCACCGTTGGCCCCGCCGGAACGCTTGCCGGCCGGTGCCTTCTTGCGCTGCGCGGCCTCGCGGACGGCGACGCGCTTGGCCAGCTCCTGCATCTCGGGCTCGCGCTCCTTGAGGAACGCGACGATCGGGGTGGCGAGGCAGATCGAGGAGTACGCACCCACGGCCATACCGATGAACAGGACCAGCGAGAGGTCCTTCAGCGTGCCCGCGCCGAGCAGGCCGGCCCCGACGAACAGCAGACCGCTCACCGGCAGCAGCGCGATCACCGTCGTGTTGATCGAGCGGACCAGGGTCTGATTGACCGCCAGGTTCGCGGCCTGGCTGAACGTGTACCTGTTCGTCTTCTTCAGGTCCGCCGTGTTCTCGCGGACCTTGTCGAACACGACGACCGTGTCGTAGAGCGAATAGCCGAGGATCGTCAACAGACCGATCACGGTGGCCGGCGTGACGACGAACCCGACGATCGCGTAGATGCCGACCGTGATGATGAGGTCGTGCAGCAGCGCGAGCAACGCGCCGATCGCCATCTTGAACTCGAACATGATGGCCAGGTAGACCGCCACCAGCGCGAGGAAGATCAGCAGCGACGTAAGCGCCTTGTTGGTGACGTCGTCACCCCAGCTCGGACCGACCACGTTCGTGGTGATCTCCGCGGGCGGCACGTTGAGTTCCTTGGAGAGCGCATCCATGATCGGCTGCGCCTCCTCGGTGCTGACCGCGGTCGTCTCGATCCGGTAGCGGTCGCTGCCGAGCTTGTGAACCTTGGGCTCCTCGGCGCCGGCGCCCTCGACGATGTCGCGCACCTCGCCGACGCTCGTCGTCGCGGACGACACCTCGAACACCGAACCGCCGTCGAACTCCACGCCGAGGTCGAGCTGACGAAAGCCCAGCCCGAGCGCGGACACGACGATGACGACGCAGCTGATCAACAACCAGAGCCGCCGGCGACCGACGAAGTCGATGGAGCGCTCGCCACGCTGCAGCTGACCACCGAGGTCGGCAAGGCGCGACATGTCAGGCCTCCCCGCCGGCCGGCGCGGCCACGGCCGGGCGCATGCCGAGGCTCGCCCGGTTCACCCCGGAGAACCGTTCGGCGCGCGCGAAGTACGGGTGCCGAAAGGCCAGGCTGATCAGCGGCTTGGTGAAAAGCACGATCACGATGACGTCGATGATCGTCATGACGCCGAGGGTGAACGCGAAGCCTTTCACGTCCGCGACCGAGAAGTAGTACAGGACGCCGGCCGCGAGCAACGAGACGAAGTTCGCCGACAGGATCGTGCGCCGCGCGCGGAGCCAGCCGTACTCGGCGGCGGTCCGTGGGCTCCGGCCGTCGCGGATCTCGTCACGCAGTCGCTCGAAATAGACCACGAACGAGTCCGCGGTGATGCCGATGGCCACGATCAGGCCGGCGACACCCGCGAGCGAAAGCCGATAGCCCATCGCCTCTCCGAGCAGCGAGACGGTGATCCAGGCCATCGCCGCCGCGACGAGCAGGCCGGCGAGCGCCATCAGCCCCAGGCCCCGGTAGTAGAAGGTGCTGTACACCACGACGAGCACCATGCCGATCGCGCCGGCGATCAGGCCGCCCTGAAGCTGGTCGTCGCCGACCGTCGCGGAGATCGTGGTGACCGTGCTCTTCTCGAAGGCCAGCGGCAGCGCACCGTACTTGAGCACGTTCGCGAGGTCGTTCGCCGTCTGGGAGGTGAAGTTGCCGGTGATCTCGGCCTGACCGGTCGGGATCTCGTTGCTGACCTGCGGGCTGGAGTAGACGACGCCGTCCAGGACGATGGCGAGCTGGTTCGCCGGCGGAGTCTGCCCGGCCAGCGAGCGGGTCAGCCGTGCGAAGGCGGACGTGCCCGCGCCGTCGAACTCCATCTGGATCAGCCAGTTGCCGACGCCCGCACCCTGCGGGAGCCCGGCCTCGGCCTTCGTGATCTGGGTGCCCTGCACCTCGCTAGGGCCGAGGATGTACTTGGCGGTGCCGTCCTTGTCGCACGCAACGACGACGGCCTCGGCGGGCGCCTGGTCACCACCCTGCCGGGCCGCGGGGTCGAGGCAGTTCAACGCGGCAAACTCGTCCCGGACCGCCTGCGTGATCGTGCCGGGCGTCTCGTCTGACGCACCATCAGACTTTCCGTCAGTCTTGCCGCCGGCCTTGGGTGTCTTCGACGGCCGGGCCGACGCGGTCGGGGAGGGCGACGGGTCGTCGGCCGCCCGCAGAGCACCGGCGACGGCGCGGTTCGACTCGGCGGAGGGGTTGGGACTGGGCGTCTGGCCGAGACCCTCCGTGAGCTCGCCGAGGTCCGGGAGCCCGGGGAGCCCGGTCGACGGCTGGGCGCCGCCCACCTGGAGCACGGGCCGGAAGCGCAGCAGCGCCGTCTGGCCGACCTGCTCGACGATGCGGCTGTTGTTCTGGCCCGGGACGCTGACGACGATGTTGTCGGAGCCGAGAGTGGTGACCTGTGCCTCCGAGACGCCGAAGCCGTTGACGCGCTGGCGGATGATCGAGACCGCCTGGTTCATCGCCTCGCCGGTGATACCGCCGCCCTTGCCGCCCTCGGCCTCGGG
The DNA here is from genome assembly GCF_000384115.1 of Sporichthya polymorpha DSM 43042. Classification (NCBI taxonomy): domain Bacteria; kingdom Bacillati; phylum Actinomycetota; class Actinomycetes; order Sporichthyales; family Sporichthyaceae; genus Sporichthya; species Sporichthya polymorpha. Next base: position 4,219,564 of record NZ_KB913029.1, on the reverse strand, counting down.
CAGGGGCTTCGCCGTCAGGGTGACGCTGGTGCCGCCGGCGAGGTCGATCGCCAGCTTGGGGCTCATGGCGCCGACACCGAACATCGTGATGAGGCCGCCGACCAGCAGGGCCAGGGTCAGTGCCAGGGCGCGCAACGGGCTCATCCCGCCGCGCGCCGCACCCTTGGAAGTCGACACTGTCGAATGGTCTCTCTCGTCAGTTGGACGAGGACGGGCCGGAACCCGAACCGCTCTCGTCGGTCTTCTCGCCCGGCAGCGCGGTGCTCGCCGACCCGTCGGTCCCGCCCGCGTCCGGGTCGAGGAACTTGCCGATCGCACCCTTGAGGAGGCGGATCTCGACGCCGGGGGCGATCTCGAGGCGCACCTCCTCCTCCTCGACCCGGGTGACCGTGCCGAAGATGCCGGAGGTGGTGATGAGCTCGACGCCCGGGCGGAGGTTCTTCTCCAGGTCCGCGGCGCGGCGCGCCTGCGCGCGGCGCGGTCCGAGGATCAGCAGGTAGAACGCCGCGAAGATGAGGAGGAAGGGCAGGATCAATTCCACGGGAACGCGAGGTCCTTCCGTCACATCGGGGCGGGAAACACTGGCCCGGCCGGAGCCGCGCCGAGTCTAATCCCGTGTTCTTTGCCGCCCCGTTAACGCCGACCCCGCGACGCTCCCGGCCTCACGTACGGCTCAGGGGTTGTTGTCGAACAGCACCGGCTGCGCCGCGCTGCCCACGACCCCGCCGACGCTCCCGAGCGCGGGATTTCCCGGCGGCGGAACGAGACCAAGATGTGACCAGGCGGCGGTCGTCGCGACCCGGCCCCGCGGCGTGCGGGCGAGCAGGCCGGCGCGGACCAGGAACGGCTCGGCGACCTCCTCGACGGTCTCGGTCTCCTCGCCCACGGCCACGGCGAGCGTCGACAGCCCGACCGGGCCACCGCCGAACCGGCGGACCAGGGCGTCCAGCACGGCGCGGTCGAGCCGGTCCAGCCCGGCCTCGTCGACGTCGTAGAGCGTCAGCGCGGCCGCGGCGACGTCGGCGGTGACGACGCCGTCGGCCCGGACCTGGGCGTAGTCCCGCACCCGGCGCAGCAGTCGGTTCGCGATGCGTGGGGTCCCCCGCGACCGCCCGGCGATCTCGGTGCCCCCGTCCCGGTCGAGCGGGACGTCGAGCAGCCCGGCGGACCGGCGCAGCACCTGCTCCAGCTCCGCCGGGGAATAGAAGTCCATGTGCGCGGTGAAGCCGAACCGGTCGCGGAGCGGCCCGGGCAGCAGACCCGCGCGCGTCGTCGCGCCGACGAGCGTGAACGGCGGGATCTCCAGCGGGATCGCGGTCGCGCCCGCGCCCTTGCCGACGACGACGTCGACGCGGAAGTCCTCCATCGCCATGTACAGCATTTCCTCGGCGGGGCGGGCCATCCGGTGGATCTCGTCGAGGAACAGGACCTCGCCCTCGCTGAGCGAGGACAGCAGGGCCGCCAGGTCGCCGGCGTGCTGGATGGCGGGGCCGCTGGTGACCCGCAGCGGCATGCCGAGCTCGGCGGCGACGATCATCGCCAGCGTCGTCTTGCCCAGCCCGGGCGGGCCGGAGAGCAGCAGGTGGTCCGGCGGGCGGTTGCGCAGCTTGGCGGCGTCGAGGACGAGCGAGAGCTGTTCGCGGACGCGCTGCTGGCCGACGAACTCCGCGAGCCGCTTCGGCCGCAGCGCCGCCTCGATCTCCTGCTCGTCGATCGCCGCCTCGGCGGCGACGAGGTTCTCGGCCCCGTCGAGGTCGTCACGGTTCTGACGCGCCATCAGGTGGCCCGGCCGAGCGTCTTGAGCGCCATTCGCAGCAGCACCGCGACCTGGGTCGAGGTGGTGTCGAGGCCGGTCTCCTCGGCCTCGGCCTGCACGACGTCGAGCGCCGACTCGGCCTCCCGCGCCGACCAGCCGAGGTTGAGCAGCGCACCGTGCACCTGCTCGCGCCAGCCGGACGCCGGCGGGCCGGCCTGCGCCGGCACGGACGCCGCAGCGCCGCGGGGCGGCCCGAGCCGGTCCTTGAGCTCCAGCACGATGCGCTGCGCGCCCTTGCGCCCGATGCCCGGCACCTTCGTCAGGGCGTTGAGGTCCTCGGTGGAGACCGCCCGGCGCAACGCGTCCGGGTCGTGGACGGCGAGCATCGCCTGGGCCAGGCGCGGCCCGACGCCACTGACCGACATCAGCTGCTCGAAGACGACCCGCTCGTCCTCGTCGGCGAAGCCGAACAGGGTCAGCGAGTCCTCCCGCACGATGAGCGCGGCCGGCAGGTGCGCGCGCTCCCCGAGCCGCAGGTTCGCCAGCGTGTTCGGTGTGCAGCTCAGTGAGAGCCCGATGCCCCCGACCTCGACCACGGCGGCGTCCGGGCCCAGGGCGGCGACCCGCCCGGCGACGAAGCTGATCATCTGGTTCCCCTCGGCAGTCGGGACACGGGCACCTTCGCAGCCGCCGCCGACAGGCGGGAATTGGCCGCGCCGCGCCACAGGTGGCAGATCGCGAGCGCGAGGGCGTCGGCCGCGTCGGCGGGCTTCGGAGCGGCGTCGAGGCGCAGCAGGCGGGTCACCATGACCCCGACCTGGTCCTTGTCCGCCCGGCCGCTGCCGGTGACCGCGGCCTTGACCTCGCTCGGGGTGTGCAGGGCGACGGGGATCCCGTGCCGGGCCGCGGCGACGATCGCCACCGCCCCGGCCTGGGCGGTCCCCATCACCGTCCGCACGTTGTGCTGGCTGAACACCCGCTCCACGGCCACCGCGTCCGGCTGGTGCGTGGTGAGCATGCGCTCCAGCTCGCGCTCGACCCCGAGCAGCCGGGCGCCGATGTCGTCGGTCGGCGGGGTGCGGACCACGACGACGTCGACGAGCGAAATGGGCCGGCCCGGCTGTCCGTCGACGACACCGATGCCGCACCGGGTCAGCCCCGGGTCGACCCCCAGTACGCGCACGTCCCTCCCGCCACCGAACACGCCACCGAACACACTGCCCGAACATACGTTCGGAACCAACGGTACGGGGCGGGCGCCCCGATTCCGGCGGCGACGCGCCGAGACCGGCGCGGTGGAAGCGTCAGGCGTCGATCAGCGCGAGGACGTCGTCGCTGACGTCGAAGTTCGCGTAGACGTTCTGGACGTCGTCGAGATCCTCGAGGGCCTCGATCAGGCGGAAGACCTTGCGGGCGCCGTCCTCGTCGAGCGGGATGGTCATGCTCGGGAGGAAGTTGGCGTCGGCGGAGTCGTAGTCGATCCCCGCCTCCTGGAGCGCGGTGCGGACCGCGACCATGTCCGTCGCCTCGCTGATCACCTCGAACGCCTCGCCGAGGTCGTTGACCTCCTCGGCGCCCGCGTCGAGGACCGCGCCGAGGACGTCATCCTCGGTCAACGAGCCCTTCGGCACGATCACGACGCCCTTGCGGGAGAACAGATAGGCCACCGACCCGGGGTCGCCCATCGACCCGCCGTTGCGGGTGACCGCGACGCGAACCTCGGAGGCGGCGCGATTGCGGTTGTCGGTGAGGCACTCGATCAGCACCGCGACGCCGTTCGGGCCGTAGCCCTCGTACATGATCGTCTGGTAGTCCGCGCCGCCGGCCTCGGCGCCGGAGCCGCGCTTGACCGCGCGGTCGATGTTGTCGTTGGGAACCGAGGACTTCTTCGCCTTCTGGATGGCGTCGTAGAGCGTCGGGTTGCCGGCGGGGTCACCGCCACCCGTGCGGGCCGCGACCTCGATGTTCTTGATCAGCTTGGCGAACATCTTTCCGCGGCGGGCGTCGATGACGGCCTTCTTGTGCTTGGTCGTCGCCCACTTGGAATGACCCGACATGTTGCGTCTCCCGGTTGGCTCAGCTGGTTCGCACCAGGTCGACGAAGTACCGGTGCACGCGGTCGTCCCCGGTCAGTTCCGGGTGGAAGGACGTGGCCATCAGCTCGCCCTGACGGACGGCGACGATCCTATCGGCGCGGGGTTCGCGGGCCAGGACCGTGACGTCCGGCCCGACCTCCTCGACCCAGGGCGCCCGGATGAACACGGCGCGGAACGGACGCTCCGGCTCGGGGAGCTCGGGGGCCTCGAGGTCGGACTCGAACGAGTCGACCTGGCGACCGAAGGCGTTGCGCCGGACGAGGACGTCCAGGCCGCCGATGGTCGGCTGACCCTCGATCCCGTCCGCCCCTCCCCCGTTGGTGAGCCGATCGGCGAGCAGGATCATCCCGGCGCACGAGCCGTAGACCGGCAGCCCGCCCTTGATCGCGGCCCGTAGCGGTTCGAGCAGATCGAAGGCGACCGCCAGCTTGACGATCGTCGTCGACTCCCCGCCGGGGAGGACCAGCCCGTCGACGGCGGCGAGCTCGGACTCCCGGCGCACGGGGACCGCCCGGGCGCCGAGGGAGTCCAGGATCCGGACGTGCTCGCGCACGTCACCCTGCAGAGCGAGGACCCCGATGCGGGGTCCGCCGGCCGGGTTCGGGCTCACCAGCCCCGCTCGGCGAGCCGGTGCGGCACGGGGATGTCGGCGACGCTGATGCCGACCATCGCCTCGCCGAGCCCGCGCGAGACCTTCGCGAGAACGTCCGGGTCGTCGTAGAAGGTCGTGGCCTTCACAATCGCCTCGGCCCGCTGGGCCGGGTTGCCGGACTTGAAGATGCCGGAGCCGACGAAGACGCCGTCCGCGCCGAGCTGCATCATCATCGCCGCGTCGGCCGGGGTCGCGATGCCGCCGGCGGTGAACAGGACGACGGGCAGGCGGCCGGCCTCGGCCACCTCGCGGACCAGCTCGTACGGCGCCTGGAGCTCCTTGGCGGCCACGTACAGCTCGTCGGGGCGCAGGGAGCTCAGGCGGCGGATCTCCGCGGTGATCGTGCGCATGTGGGTGACGGCGTTGGAGACGTCCCCGGTGCCGGCCTCGCCCTTGGAGCGGATCATCGCCGCGCCCTCGGTGATGCGGCGCAGCGCCTCGCCCAGGTTGGTCGCCCCGCACACGAACGGCACGGTGAACTGCCACTTGTCGATGTGGTGGGCGTAGTCGGCCGGGGTGAGGACCTCGGACTCGTCGATGTAGTCGACGCCGAGGCTCTGCACGACCTGGGCCTCGACGAAGTGCCCGATGCGGGTCTTGGCCATCACGGGGATGGAGACCGCGGCGATGATCCCGTCGATCATGTCGGGGTCGGACATGCGCGCCACGCCGCCCTGGGCCCGGATGTCGGCGGGCACGCGCTCCAGCGCCATGACCGCGACCGCGCCGGCGTCCTCGGCGATCTTGGCCTGCTCCGGCGTGACGACGTCCATGATCACGCCGCCCTTGAGCATCTCGGCCATGCCGCGCTTCACGCGCGCGGTGCCGTGCACAGGAGTGGTCGGGGGGTTCTCGGGGCTGGACAACGCGGGTCCTTCGTGTCGCGGTGGGGCTTGCTCCCTGATCGGCTGATCGGCGTCATTCTAGGCGCGCTGATCAGGCCCGACGTCCGCGCGGCGGGCAGGGCCGCCGTGACGGGCAACGCTTTCGGTTAGCGTGGGTCTGGCCACCTTGTCCAGGAGCGGCAAAAATGCGTTCGCGAAATGCTGAACGCCCTGCGGCGGCGCTCCCGGCCACGGTTACCGTCGATCTTCGGGAGTCCGCTCGGGTCCCGGTCCGTCCGACGAGAGGTTCCTGCCCCGGTGTTCGCGTCCGAGCGCAGCTTTCGCCCGGACATCGAGGGGCTCCGGGCTGTCGCCGTCCTCCTGGTCCTCTGCTACCACGCGGATCTGCTGTGGATGACGGGCGGCTTCGTCGGCGTCGACGTGTTCTTCGTCATCTCGGGCTTCCTGATCACCCGCCTGCTCTTCGAGTCCCAGCGCAAGCACGGGCGGGTGCAGCTGGTCGAGTTCTACGTACGCCGGATGAAGCGGCTGCTGCCGGCGGCCGCGCTGGTGACGCTGTCGGTGCTGGTGGCGGCCCGGCTGTGGAGCAACTCGCTGCACGCCGAGGACATCTCCACGGACGCGATCTTCAGCGCGCTGTACGTCATGAACTTCCACCTCGCCGCCGAGGGCGAGGACTACCTGCGCTCCGACAACGCGGCGTCCCCGCTGACGCACTACTGGTCGCTGTCGATCGAGGAGCAGTTCTACATCGGGCTCCCGCTGCTCGTGCTCGCCCTCGTGCTGGTGAACCGGGCGTACCGCCGCGTGGCGCTGATCGGCGCGTTGTGCCTGGTGGTGGCGGTCTCGCTGCTGCGCTCGATCACGATGACGCCGGACAACGCCGTCGACGCCTACTACTCGCTGAGCACCCGGGCCTGGGAGTTCGGGATCGGCGGCCTGATCGCCCTCTTCGCCCCGGCCATGCTCAAGGTGCCACGGACGGCCGCGGTCGCGGGTTCCTGGGCCGGCCTGGCGATGATCGCCGCCGCCGGGTTCCTGTTCGACGACCGCACGGAGTTCCCGGGCAGCGCGGCGCTGCTGCCGGTGCTCGGCGCGGCCCTGGTCATCGCCGGCGGCGCGCGTCAGCACGCCGCGGGCGCCGAGGCCCTGCTCGGGACCCCGCCCGCGCAGTGGGTCGGCATGCTCTCGTACTCGCTGTACCTGTGGCACTGGCCGGTGCTGGTCTTCCTGCCGCTGGCCATCGACAAGCCGCTGACCACGCAGTGGACGCTGGTGGCAATCGTCATCGCCGTTGCCCTGTCGGTGGTCTCGTTCGTGCTGGTCGAACGGCCGATCCGCCAACTCTCGCTGCGCAAGCCGATCTGGCTCGCGCCGGGGCTCGGTCTGTCGGCGGCCACCGCCCTCGCCGCGGTCGTGTTCGCCGCGACGTTGCCCGCGCTGAACGGCTCCGGTGAGCCCGCCGAGGCCGCCCCGGTGACGGCGTCCGCCGGGAAGTCCCAGGCGACGACCGTGACCGCGGCCCTGGAAGCCGGGCTTGGCGTCCAGCAGGTGCCGAGCAACCTCACACCCCGCCTGGAGAAGGCCGAGGCCGACAACGACTACGCCAACGGCTGCCACCTCGACTTCCGCACCGTGGCGCACCCGGCGAACTGCTCGTTCGGCAAGACCGACGCCCCGGCCGCGCGCACGATGGTGCTGCTCGGCGACTCCCATGCCGCCCAGTGGTTCGCACCGCTGAACGACCTGGCCACCGCCCGCGGGTGGAAGCTGCTGCAGCGCACGAAGTCCGCCTGCCCGGTCGCCGCGGTCACCCCGCACTCCGACGTGCTCCGCCGCGCGTACACCGAGTGCCCGACCTGGCGGAAGGAACGCGTCGAGGAGATCGTCAAGCTCGGCCCGGCGCTCGTGGTCGTCGGCCAGGCGGACCTCAACGTCGGCGTCAAGGAGAACGACGCCGAGTGGGCCAAGGCCACCGTGGAGACGCTGACCGCGCTGCGGGCCAGCGGTGCGCTCGTCGTCGTCCTCGGGGACAACCCGACCGCCCCGCACGACCCGGTGGAATGCGTCGCGGACAACCTCAAGGACGTCCGCCGCTGCGTGTACACCCGCGACGCCGGGTACAAGGCGACCGCGACGCGGGCGAGCACGCTCGCCTCCGCCCTGCGGACCTCCGGGTTCGACCTGCTGCCGACCACCGACTGGATCTGCGCCCGCGAGAAGTGCCCGGCGATCGTCGGCAACATGCTCGTCTACCGGGACGACAACCACATCACCAAGACGTTCTCGAAGTGGCTGGCGCCGTTGCTGGAGCCGATCGTCGTCTACGCGGAGGCACGCAGCCCGGTCGCGGCCCCCGCGCCGACGCCGACACCCGCCCCGGCGACGCCCACGCCCGCGCCGGGCACGCCGGTACCCACCCCGGCCCCCGAGACCCCGGCTCCCCCGCCCCCGGCCGACCCGACGCCGACCCCGGCACCTCCGCCGCCGCCGCCGCCGACGCCGACCCCGGTCCCGACGATCGAGTCCGACGTCCCGGCGGGCGGATCCGCGGACTGACCGCAGCGCCCGGGGCTCCGCGGGTCAGAGCACGCGCGCGAGGCACTCCGGCGGGGCGTCGTCACACTCGAACGTCAACGGCGGCGGCGCGTGGCCGGCCAGGCGCAGGTACCGGACGTGGCGCTTACTCCGCAGCGCCCGGGCCGCGGCGACGGCGTCGTTGTGGAACCGCCGCGCCATCCCGACCCGGCGGGCGGCGGCCTCGAGCTCGTCGACGAGCTGGCGGCCGTCGGCGGTGCTGGTGAGCTCCTCGAACTGCTGCGGCTGGTCGAGGGCCGCCCGCAGGGCGCGCGAGAGGTCGCTCTCGGCCGGGGGCCGGTCCTCGCCCTCGGCCTGCCGGGCGGCGTGGGCGGCGTCGGCGATGAGCAGCGCGGAGGCGGGGTCGAGCAGGCCGGAGGTGGCCAGTTCCATCGCGACCGCCGACCGGCGGACGAGCTGGGCGTCGAGGGCGGCGCGGGAGGCGTCCCCGCGGGCGTGCAGGCGGTCGAGCCGGCCCGCGGTCCAGCTCAGGTAGACCCCGGCCAGGACGAGGGCCAGGACGAACCACAGGACGTCGGGGTGCACGGCTCCCCCGCGTCAGCTGGTGGAGAGCCCGACCAGGCGCGCGAGGCGCTGGGTCCGGGTGTCCTCGACGACGCCGGTCGTCCCCGCGGTGACCGTCTCGTAGACGGCGACGACGTCCGCCGCGACCTGGGCCCAGTCGTAGCGCGCCACGGTGCGGGAGGCCTCGCCGGCGATCACGGCCCGGCGCGCGGGGTCGTCGAGGAGGTCGGCCAGCGTCGCGGCCAGGGCGTCGGCGTCCCCGACCGGGAACAGCGCGCCGCAGGTGCCGTCCTCCAGGACCCGGCGGAAGGCGTCGATGTCGCTGGCGACGACCGGCGTCCCGGCCGACATCGCCTCGGTGAGGATGATGCCGAAGCTCTCGCCGCCGGTGTTCGGAGCGACGTAGAGGTCCACCGAGCGCAGCATGCGCTCCTTCGCGGGCTCGTCGACCAGGCCGAGCATCGTGACCCGCTCGCGGACCGCCGGGGACATCGCCGCGAGCGCCGCGTCGGCGTCGCCGGGGCCGGCGACCAGCAGCCGCAGACCGGGCCGGGAGACCACCAACTGTTCCATCGCCGCCACGAGGATGTCGAAGCCCTTGCGCGGCTCGTCGAAGCGGCCGAGGAAGCCGATCGCGCCGCCCTCGCCCGGCCAGCCGGGCATCGGCTCGGCGCGGGCGAAGCGGGCGAGGGCCACGCCGTTGGGAATCAGCACGGGGTCGCCGCCGAGGTGCTCGACGAGGGTCTGCCGGGCCGGCTCGGAGACGGCGATGCGGGCCGAGATCTTCTCCAGCGTCGGCTGGAGCACGCCGTGGGCGGCGGCCATCGCGCGGGAGCGGCCGTTGCTCATGTGGAAGGTCGCCACGATCGGGCCGCTCGCGCCCCAGCAGGCCAGCGCGGAGATGCTCGGCACGGCCGGCTCGTGGACGTGCAGGACGTCGAACCCGCCGTCGCGGACCCAGCGCCGGACCCGCGCCTTGGTGACCGGGCCGAACGCCACCCGGGCGATGGAGCCGTTGTAGGGCACCGGGATCGCCCGGCCGGTCGGGACGAGATACGGCGGGAGGTCCGAGGGCTCCCCCGGTTCGGGGATGTCGGCAGGGGCGAGTACCGACACCTCGTGACCCAGCCCGAGCAGGGCCTCGGCGAGGTCGCGGACGTGCGCCTGCACCCCGCCCGGGACCTCCCAGGCGTAGGGGCAGACCAGGCCGACGCGCATCAGGCGGGCCTCTCCCGGCCGGAGGCGGCGTGCTGGCGGCGCGGAGTCGCCGCGTGATGACGCAGCCTCAGATCGTCGACCCACAGGCGTTGCAGCATGTGCCAGTCGGCGGGGTGGGCGCGGATCGCGGCCTCGAAGACACCCGCGAGCGACTGGGTCATCGCGGCGACGCGCTCCGGCCGGCGGCCGTGCGTGGGCTGGTGGATCTTGGGGTGGATCCGCAGGTGCATGACCTTGCCGTCGTACCACTGGGTCACGGGGACCAGGCCCGCGCCGGTGCTGACCGAGAGCGCCGCCGGGCCGCCGGGCATCCGCGCGGTGTGGCCGAAGAACTCGACCTCGATGCCCGATTCGGTCAGGTCGCGGTCCGCGACCAGCGCGACGAGCTTGCCGTCCCGCAGTCGGCGGGCGAGGGTCGCGAACGCCTCGACGCCGGAGTTCTTGTCGAGCGGGAGGACCTCCATGCCGAGGTTCTGCCGGTAGGCGACGAAGGCGTCGTAGAGCTGAGGCGGATTCAGCCGCTCGGCGACCGTGGTGAACGGCATGCCCGCACCGACGACCCAGGCGCCGGCGTGGTCCCAGTTCGCGCAGTGCGGGAGGGCGAGCACGACCCCGACGCCGAGGTCCAGCTCCGCACGCAGGCTTTCCTCGCCCTCGACCCGGATGCGGCGCAGGACCTCGTCGGCGTCCCACGACGGCATGCGGAAGACCTCGGACCAGTAGCGCAGGTACGAGCGCATCGCGTCCCGGGACAGCTCACGCACGGCCGGTGTCTCCGGCGCGACGCCGAGCACGCGGGCCAGGTTGCGCTCCAGCTGCACCACGCCGCGGCCGCGGCGCCGCCACGCGACGTCGGCCGCACGACGGAAGCCCGCACGGACCACCGGCTCGGGCAGGTGGCGCACGACCCGCCATCCCGTCAGGTAGGCCGCGGCGCCGACACGTTGCGCCAGCCCGGTCACGCGGGGCCCGGGTCGGTCGCCAGCGGGGCCGAGGCGTTCGCCGCCCCGGCCAGGGCCTGCTTGCGGACCATCAGCATGCGCTGGAACAACGTGATCGTGCTGGCGACGGCGAGGATGATCAGCGCCGCCCGCTGGACGCCCGGCACGCCGACGCCCTGGAAGCCGGTGGCGACGAGGATCAGCACGAGCCGGTCCGAGCGCTCGGCGATGCCGACGTTCGCCGTCATCCCGAGGCCCTCGGCCCGGGCCTTGGCGTAGGAGACAACCGATCCGGCGGCCAGGTTGTACAGGCACAGCGCGCAGAGCAGGTCGTTGTCCCCGCCACCGGCGAACCACATCGCCAGGCCGCCGAAGACCGCGGCGTCGCCGAACCGGTCGAGCGTCGAGTCCAGGTACGCGCCCCAGGTGGACGAACGGTCGGTCATCCGGGCCATGAGCCCGTCGAGAATGTCCGAGAAGACGAAGGCGGTGATCACCATCGTCCCCCAGAAGAACTCTCCCCGGGGGAACAGGAGGAGGGCACCGGCCATCACGCCGAGCGTACCGACGATGGTCACCACGTCGGGGCTCACGCCGAGGCGCACCAGACCGCGCGCGATCGGCGTGAAAATTCGGCCGAACAACGCTCGCGCGTACTTGTTGAGCATCGTTCTCCCGGTCCTCCGCTGCCGCAGGCAATGCTAGTCAGCGGACCCCGGGCCGCCCCGCGGGCCACGCGGACCGCCCGGAAATCCCACGGGTCCCCCTTGTCCCGCCGCCGGACTCGGAGGAAGCTGCCAGGACGCACGGGCGCGTGATCCGGACCGGAAACTGCCCCGAGAGCGACTTGCGGAAGGACTGCGCGCCCCCTGGGTCACGAGGAGGTGGCGCATGGCCGACAAGTCCAACACTCCGAACGCCGGCAGGGCACCGGAGGCCGACCAGCCGGGACGCATCCGCAACGTGGTGCTGGTCGGCCACACGGGAGCCGGCAAGACGACGCTCGTGGAATCCCTGCTCCTGGCAACTGGCAATCTGACCCGGCTCGGCCGGGTCGAGGACGGCACCACCGTCAGCGACTTCGACGAGGCCGAGATCCGGCAGCAGCGCTCGGTCAACCTCTCGCTCGAACCGATCGTGGTCTCCGAACCCGACGGGCCCATCAAGGTCAACCTGCTCGACACCCCCGGGTACGCCGACTACGTCGGCGACCTGCGTGCGGGTCTCCGGGCGGCCGACGCGGCCCTGTTCATCATCTCCGCGGCCGAGGACATCGACGGCACCACGAAGATGCTCTGGGACGAGTGCGCCGCCGTGGGCATGCCGCGGGCGGTGGTCGTCACCAAGCTCGACAACGGGCGCACGGACTTCGACGGCGTCATCGCCATGTGCCAGGACGCGTTCGGCGACAACGTCCTGCCGGCGTACCTGCCGCAGCTCGGCGCCGACGGCGTCCAGACCGGTCTCGTCGGCCTGCTCTCGCAGTGCGTCTACGACTACTCCTCGGGGTCGCGGAGTGAGTCGAAGGCGTCCGAGGAGCTTCGGATGGAGATCGAGGACGCCCGCAACACGTTCATCGAGGGGATCATCGCCGAGAGCGAGGACGAGACCCTGATGGACCGTTACCTCGGCGGCGAGGAGATCGACCTCAAGGTGTTCATCGACGACCTCGAGACCGCGGTCGCGCGCGGTTCCTTCTACCCGGTGCTGCCGGTGAACCCGATGAACGGCGTCGGGATGACCGAGCTGCTCGAGATCATGACCCAGGCGTTCCCGTCCCCGCTCGAGCACCCCGTGCCCGCGGTGACCACGATCGACGGGCAGCCCGGCCCGGCGCTCACCTGCGATCCGGACGGGCCGCTGGTGGCGGAGGTCGTGAAGACGACGTCGGACCCCTACGTCGGAAAGATCTCGCTGGTGCGCATCTTCTCCGGCACGATCCACGCCGACCAGACCGTCCACGTGTCGGGGCACTTCCTGGCCGACCGTGGCCACGACGACCACGACATCGACGAGAAGATCGGCGCCCTCACGTGCCCGCTGGGCAAGACCCAGCGCGCGATCCAGTCCGCGGTGGCCGGCGACGTCGTCGCGGTCGCGAAGCTGACGAAGGCCGAGACCGGCGACACCCTCTCCAGCAAGGACGCGCCGCTGCTGATGCAGCCGTGGACCATGCCGGAGCCGCTGCTGCCCGTCGCGGTCGTCGCGAAGTCGAAGGCCGACGAGGACAAGCTCTCCCAGGGCCTGAACCGGTTGCTGGCCGAGGACCCGACGTTGCGGCTGGAGCACAACACCGACACCCACCAGCTCGTCCTGTGGTGCATGGGCGAGGCGCACCTCGACGTTCTGATGGACCGTCTGACGAACCGCTACGGCGTCGCCGTCGACAGCGTCCCGCTGAAGGTGTCGCTGCGAGAGACCTTCGCGTCCACCGGCGAGGGCCACGGCCGGCACGTCAAGCAGTCCGGCGGCCACGGCCAGTACGCGGTCTGCGACATCACCGTGGAGCCGCTGCCCTCGGGCTCGGGGTTCGAGTTCGTCGACAAGGTCGTCGGCGGCGCGGTCCCCCGGCAGTTCATCCCGTCGGTGGAGAAGGGTGTGCGCACCCAGATGGAGCGCGGCGTCATCGCCGGATACCCCGTGCAGGACATCCGCGTGACGCTGCACGACGGCAAGGCCCACAGCGTCGACTCCTCCGACATGGCGTTCCAGACCGCGGGCGCGCTCGCGCTCAAGGACGCCGCGGAGAAGGCGCAGGTGACCCTGCTCGAGCCGGTGGACGAGGTCGCCGTTCTCGTCGCGGACGACTACGTCGGCGCGATCATGGGCGACTTCTCGACCCGCCGGGGCCGCGTCCTCGGCTCCGAGCCGGTCGGGTCCAGCGGGCGGACGAAGATCCTGGCCGAGGTGCCGCAGATCGAGATCTGCCGCTACGCCATCGACCTCCGCTCCCTCTCCCACGGCACCGGCACGTTCAGCCGCAAGTACGTCCGGCACGAACCGATGCCCAGCCACATCGCGGAGAAGGTCCGCGCCGCGGAGTAGCACCCGCTTCGGCACCGACGTCAAGAAAGGGTGACACCCCTTACTGCGCAGTAGGGGGTGTCACCCTTTCTTGTTACTGCGCAGTAGGGGGTGTCACCCTTTTTCGACATGGAGGGCGTCAGCGCGGGGCGGGGACTCGCGGGGCGGGGGCGCGGAGGCCGGCGACGGTGCGGAGGGCGGCGAGCTCGGCGGGGACGGCGGCGGCGAGCTGCTCCGGGTTCGGGACGACGATCGGGTCGACGCTGAAGCCGACGTGCATCCGACCGGCGTAGCTGGAGCAGCCGATCGCGAGCGGCTGGTTCGGGCCGAGCGGGGCGAGGGGGTAGACCTCGACGATCGGGACGCCGCCGAGGCGCAGGGGGCGCGGGACCGGCACGGTGGTGATCAGCATGTCGAAGAGCTTGGACGCGGCCTGGGCGACCGTCGGGCCGCCGAGCCGGACGGCGGCGGGCGGGAGCAGATTCGTCAGACCGGCCAGAGCACCGGCGCCGCCCTCAGGACCGACCGCGCGGTGCCGGCACATCTCCTCGGAGACGGCGCGGATGCGCTCCACCGGATCGTCGACGTGGACGGGCAGTTCGAGCAGGAAGGCCGAGAACGAGTTGCCCGATCCGCTGCCGGGCTCGCGCTCGCGGGCGACGGGGACGAGGGCGCGCAGGCGCAGGTCGTCGGGTCGGTAGTGGTGGTTCTGCAGCCAGGTCCGCAGCGCGCCGGCGACGACGCCGATCCCGATGTCGTTGACGCTCCCCCGTGCGACCGCGCGCAGGCCTCGCAGGTCCTCGAGCGCCACGGAGGTGGTCGCGAACGCGCGCGCCGGGGAGACGACGGTGTCGAACGGGAAGCCCGGGCCGGCGGTCGTCATGTGGGTGATCACGCCGGTCGCGGTCGAGAGCGCCCGGGCGGCGGTGCGGGCCAGCGCGGGCGGGTCGGCGAGCCCGGCCAGGGGACCGAGCAGGCGCCGGGGGTCCAGACCGGGCCGCGGCGACGTGCCCGGGCCGGGCGCGGGGGCCGGGACGTGGTCCGGCGAGCCGCCGTCGGAGAGCGCGTAGGCCAGCCCGCCGGTCCCGAGGCCGTCGAGGAACGCATGGTGGACCTTGAACAGCAGCCCGGCGCGTCCCCCGGCGAGGCCGTCGAGGAGGTGGATCTCCCACAGCGGGCGGTTGCGGTCCAGCTGCGTGGCCATCGTGCGCGCGACCCAGGCGTTGAGTTCCGCGGGCTCGCCCGTCCCCACCGCGTGGTGCAGCCGGACGTGGTGCTCGACGCGGAACTCCGGGTCCTCGACCCAGCTGGCGCCGACCACCGGGAACAGCTCCGAGCGCAGCCGGCGGCGCAGGCGCGGGATGATCTCGGCCCGCTCCCGCAGCAGCGCAAGGAGGGCGGCCGAATCGGCGTCGGCGGCGTCCAGCACGGCGACGGCGCCGATGGTCATCGGCGTCGCGGGCGACTCCAGGCTCAGGAACGAGATGTCGAGCGGACTCAGTGTCCAGGCGGCCACGGCGGCTTTCCCCCTTCCGTCGTCGTCGGCGTCAGCCTAGGACCGCGCCGTGACGGCGCCGTAACGGCCGCATGAACGTCGGCCGGATCTCACCCGGACGGGTCAGACGCCCCAGGACGTGGTGTCGTCGGTCGGCCAGGCCTCGGTGAGCACAGTCCGCGTCTCGCCGAGGAGCTGCGGCAGCACCTTGGTGTGCCCGACGACCGGCATGAAGTTCGTGTCGCCGCCCCAGCGCGGGACCACGTGCTGGTGGAGATGCGCCGCGATGCCCGCGCCCGCCACCGTGCCGAGGTTCATGCCGACGTTGAAGCCGTGCGCCCCCGTGGCCGTCCGCAGCGCGACCAGGGCCTGCCGCGTCAGCTCGGCGACCTCGGCGGACTCCTCGGCGGTCAGGTCCGCGTAATCCGCCACGTGCCGGACCGGGACGACCATCAGGTGGCCCGGGTTGTACGGGTACAGGTTGAGGACGACGTACGCCGACTTCCCCCGCCGCAGGATCAGGCCCTCGGCGTCCCCGAGGGTCGGAATCCGGCAGAACGGGCAACCCGCGGACTCGGTGCCGTCCGCCCGGTTCTCGCCCTTGATGTAGGCCATCCGGTGCGGGGTCCACAGGCGCGCGAACGAGTCGTCGATGCCGACGCCGTCCTGTTCCTCCGGCGCTGGCCCGCACTGTTCCTGACCCCCCATCAGACCTGAATACGGTCGCGGACCGCGGCGACGATCTCGGCGACCGCGTCGGCCACCGGGACGGTGTTCTTCTGCTCGCCGTTGCGGTAGCGGAACGAGACCGCACCCGCCTCGACGTCCTCGTCGCCGGCCAGGAGCATGAACGGGATCTTCTGCTTCTGCGCGTTGCGGATCTTCTTCTGCATCCGGTCGTCGGCCTCGTCGACCTCGGCGCGGATCCCCTGGGCCCGCAGCTGCGCGACGACCTCGCGCAGGTGCGGGACGTGCGCGTCACCGATCGGGATGCCGACGACCTGGACCGGCGCGAGCCAGGGGGGGAACGCGCCCGCGTAGTGCTCGACGAGGACGCCGAAGAAGCGCTCGATCGAACCGAACAGCGCGCGGTGGATCATCACCGGACGCTGGCGGGTGCCGTCGCCGGCCTGGAACTCGAGCTCGAACCGCTCGGGCAGGTTGAAGTCGAGCTGGATGGTGGACATCTGCCAGGTGCGGCCGATCGCGTCCTTGGCCTGGACGGAGATCTTCGGGCCGTAGAACGCCGCGCCGCCCGGGTCCATCACGAGTTCGAGACCCTCGGAGAGCGCGACCTCGCGCAGGACCTCGGTCGCCTCCTCCCAGTCCTCGTCGGTGCCGACGAACTTCACCGGGTCCTTGGTCGAGAGCTCGAGGTAGAAGTCGTCGAGGCCGTAGTCGCGCAGGAGGTCGAGCACGAAGCGCAGGGTCAGGATCAGCTCGTCCCGCATCTGCTCGCGGGTGCAGTAGATGTGCGCGTCGTCCTGGGTGAAGCCACGCGCGCGGGTCAGGCCGTGCACGACGCCGGACTTCTCGTTCCGGTACACGGTGCCGAACTCGAACAGCCGCAGCGGCAGCTCGCGGTACGAGCGCCCGCGGCTGCGGAAGATCAGGTTGTGGAACGGGCAGTTCATCGGTTTGAGGTAGTAGTCCGCGCCGTCCATCTCCATCGGCGCGAACATGCCCTCGGCGTACCAGTCGAGGTGCCCCGAGACCTCGAACAGATGCCCCTTGGTGATGTGCGGGGTGTTGACGAACTCGTAGCCCGCCTCGACGTGCCGCTGCCGCGAGTAGTCCTCCATCACGCGGCGGATCACGCCGCCCTTCGGATGGAAGACCGCGAGGCCTGAGCCCACCTCGTCCGGGAACGAGAACAGGTCGAGCTCGGCGCCGAGCTTGCGGTGGTCGCGCTTGGCGGCCTCCTCGAGCCGGGTCTGGTAGTCCTTCAGCGCCTCGCGGGTGTCCCACGCGGTGCCGTAGACGCGTTGCAGCTGCGGGTTCTTCTCACTCCCCCGCCAGTACGCGGCGGCGCTGCGCATCAGCTTGAACGCCGGGATGTGCCCGGTGGTCGGGACGTGCGGACCCCGGCAGAGGTCCTTCCACGCCAGCGAGCCGTCCTTGCGGTGGTTGTCGTAGATGGTGAGCTGGCCGGCGCCGACCTCGACGTTCGCGCCCTCGGCCGCCTCGCCGCCGCTGCCCTTGAGGCCGATCAGCTCCAGCTTGTACGGCTCGTTGGCCAGCTCCGCGCGCGCGTCGTCGTCGGAAACCTCGCGTCGACCGAAGGTCTGACGCTCCTTCACCAACTCCTGCATGCGCTTCTCGAGGCGCTTGAGGTCCTCCGGGGTGAAGGGGTTCTTGACGTCGAAGTCGTAGTAGAACCCATTCTCGATCGGCGGACCGATGCCGAGCTTCGCCTCGGGGAACAGCTCCTGGACCGCCTGGGCGAGGACGTGCGCGCACGAGTGCCGGACGATCGCGAGACCCTCCGGGGAGTCGTTGCGGATCTCCTCGACCTCGTCCCCGGCGTCGACGACGTGGGTGAGGTCCCGCGCGACGCCGTTCACCTTCGCCGCGATGACCGCCCGGTCCTCGGCGAACAGGTCGGCGGCCGTCGTCCCGGCCGGCACCGATCGCTGCGCTCCGGCAACGGTGATGCTGACCTCGGACACGGGAACTCCTGACCTGTTGATGAGTACGGATCTCAATGCGCCCACGACGGCCGCGGGCGGCCACCGATGCTATCCAGCGGGGACCGTCACGGCCGAGGCAGTTTCACCACGCCCACGAAGAAGTCGTCGATCTGCCGGACGACGCGGATGAACTGCTCGAAGTCGACCGGTTTGGTCACGTACGCGTTCGCGTGGAGCCGGTAGCTCGAGAGGATGTCCTCGTTCGCGCCCGAGGTGGTGAGGACGACCACCGGGATGTGCGCGAGTTTCTCGTCGGCCTTGATCTCGGCGAGGACCTCCCGCCCGTCCTTCTTCGGCAGGTTGAGGTCGAGCAGGATCAGGTCGGGGTACGGGGCGTCGGCGTACTTGCCCTCCCGGCGGAGGAAGGCCAGGGCCTCCACGCCGTCGGTGACCACGTTGAGGTTGTTCTTCACCTTGTTGTCGGCGAAGGCCTCGCGGGTCATCAGCACGTCACCGGGATCGTCCTCGACGAGCAGGACCTCGATCAGGTCGGCCACCATCACTCACACCTCTCCGTTGGCGGCTGCGATCGCAGCCGCCGTGCTGACGGGCGCCGGCTCCACCGGCAGGGTCCAGTGCACGACGCTGCCCGGGGCACCGTTGCGCTCGGTGTCCAGCCAGATCCGCCCACCGTGGTACTCGACGATCTTCTTGCACAAGGACAGGCCGATGCCGGTCCCGGTGTACTGATCCTTGCTGTGCAGCCGCTGGAAGATCACGAAGATCCGATCGGCGTACTGGGGGTCGATCCCGATCCCGTTGTCCTCGCACCGGAAGTGCCAGAACTCCCCCTCGGGCTCGGCGCTGACCCGGATCCGGGCCGGCCGCTCGGGCGAGCGGAACTTGATCGCGTTGCCGATCAGGTTCTGGAACACCTGGGTCAGCAGCGCCTCGTCGCCGGGGACGGTCGGCAGGTCTCCGATCTCGATCTCGGCGCCGGCCTCCTCGCGGGTCTGGTCGAGGGCGTCCGCCGCGCGCCGAGCGACCTCGGCGGTGTCGACCGGGACCATGGCGTCGGTGAACCGCCCGACACGGGAGAAGGCGAGCAGGTCGTTGATCAGCTGCTGCATGCGCTTCGCGCCGTCGACCGCGAACTCGATGTACTGGTCGGCGCGTTCGTCGAGCTGCCCCTGGTACCGCCTTTGCAGCATCTGACAGAAACTCGCCACCTTGCGCAGCGGCTCCTGCAGGTCGTGCGAAGCGACGTAGGCGAACTGCTCGAGCTCCTCGTTCGAGCGCCGGAGGTCGTCGGTCTGCAGCGAGAGCACCTCGGCCTGGGCGCGGACCTCGTCCTCCGCGCGGCGCGCCTCGGCGAGGGCCTCGGCGAGTTGGCGCCGCATGTCCTCGACGTCGGTCCCGAGCCGACGGATCTCCGCCGGACCGCTGACGCTGACCGGCCGGCCGAACTCGCCGCGAGCCACCACGCGGGTCTCGGCCCCGAGACGGTCGAGCGGGGTGAGCACGAGCCGGCGCAGCGCGAGCCACACGGCGAACCCGGCGAGCACTGCCGCCCCCAGGGCCAGCAGGCCGAAGACCCGCAGCCGGTTCATCTCGTCGGTCACGCGGTCGCGGGCGAGGGCACGCTCGGCGCTGAGCGAGGCGTTCAGCGCGTCGAACTGCCCGCGGATGTCGTCGAAGCGCGCCTGTCCGACGTCCTCGTCGGGACGCTGCCCGGGACGGTCGCTCCGGACGGCGGTGACCGCCGGATCCGCGTACTCGGTCCGCCACCGGTCGCCCGCCTGCTGAATCGCGTCGAGCGCGGCGATCACCTGCGGCCGGTCGCCGAGCAGGCGACGGATCTCGGCGTCGTCCGTGGCGGCCGTCCGTCGGCCTTCGGCGTACGGCCGCAGCGCGGAGTTCTCGCCCGAGAGCACGAACCCGCGGATCCCGGTCTCCTGGTCCAGGTACGCCGCCGCGAGGGACTCGGCGCTGATGCGAGCGGGTGAAATCTCGTCGACCAGGGTGTCGACGTCGTCGTCCACCCGGGTCAGCTCCCCGGCGACGACCGCCGCGCCGGCGAGGAGCAGCAGGAGCAGGGACAGCAGGACGATCCGGAGCCCGGCCCGCAGCGTGCGCGGCCGGAGCCGGCGGGGGATCACGGAGCCCCCTGGGGCGCGCCGTCGTCCGCGCACTCCGACAGCACGAGCACGGCCAGGTCGTCGGCGAGCGCTCCCCGGTTCAACTCGCGGACGCGGTCGAGCAGGGCGGTGAGCCACTCGGCGGGCGGGCGCTCCCCCGCGCGGGCGTCGGCGAGGAGCGTCTTCAGGCCCTCGACGCCGAGGCGTTCGCCGTCGGAGCCGGTCAGGCCCTCGATGAGACCGTCGGTGAAGAGCATCAGCCGCCAGCCGGGGTCGAGCGCGAGATCGCCGGGCGTCCAGTGCTCGCCCTCGAGGACGCCGAGCGGTGCCCCGACGGGGAGCTCGACGGGCGCGCCGCCGAGCGGGACCGGCGCCGGATGGCCGGCGAGGTAGACCCGGGCGCTACGCCGGTCGGGGGTGATGCACACCATGCAGGCGGTCGCGAAGACCTCCTCGGCGGACCGCTCGTGGATCAGCACCTCGGCGGTCAGCGGGAGGATCCGGTCCTCGTCGGTGCCGGCCAGGACCAACGTCCGCCACGCGACGCGCAGGCAGACCCCGAGCGCGGCCTCGTCCGGGCCGTGGCCGCTGACGTCGCCGATCATCGCGAACAGGGAGCCGTCCTCGCACTGGACGATGTCGTAGAAGTCGCCGCCGAGCAGGGCCCGGTCGCGGCCGGGCCGGTAGCTCTGGAGGACCTCGACGGAGCCGTCGTGCAGCAGCGGCGTCGGGAGCAGGCCGCGCTCCAGTCGGGTGTTCTCTGCGGCGCGGGCCTCCGCCTGCGCGAGCTCGCGGGCGGTGTCCTGCGCGGCGCGCCGCTCGATCGCGTACCGGACCGCCCGCCCGAGCAGCTCGGGGTCGACCTGGCTCTTGTTGAGGTAGTCCTGCGCGCCCCGGGAGACGGCCTCGCTGCCCTTGGCCGAGTCGGAGAAGCCGGTCAGCACGATCACGGCCGCCCGCGGGGCGGCGGCGAGCACGCGCTCGAGGCCGTCGAAGCCGGACGCGTCGGGCAGCACCAGGTCGAGCAGCACGCAGCGGGTGTCCGGGGAGAGGACGTCGACGGCCTCGCCGATCGAGCGCACCCAGTGCACGGAGAGGTCGGGCTCGACCTCGTCGAGCATGTCCCGGACCAGCGTCGCGTCGCCCGGATCGTCCTCGACCAACACCAGTTGCATCTTCGGGTCGAAGGCCGGCGCGGCGGTCGGCGGAGTCAGCGCCGCGTCCACGTCATCTCCCGAGCCCTTCGATCCAGACAGCGGTCAACGACCGGAGCCCGGGGCGGTCCTGGTGACCGTCGTGCTCGTTCGCGCGCCTCGGAGCCGGGCCCCGGGGCGGAACCTCGAACAAACAGCGTCACGGGGACGCTGCGTTCCGTGGGCGATACTGGGTTCGAACCAGTGACCTCCCCGGTGTGAGCGGGGCGCTCTCCCGCTGAGCTAATCGCCCGGGATGAGGAGCGCCACCATACCGGAGCCCGGCCCACCCGCCGATGCCCGCCCGGGACCACCGCCGGTGGTGGTCCGGGCGGCCAGCAAGTGTCGGTCGGGCCCTCGCTGCTCATGACAATGGCACTGGATTCCACACGCCAAGCGGAGTTCAAACTTCGCTGGACCATGATCGACAACGGCCCTGGCCAAGTGCCCTATTAGCGCGATGCGGGGGTGTTCGACCGCACGCCCCTCCGGCACCCTCTGCGAGCCCGTCATGCCAGGTGCGTCCGCATTCACGCAGGACAATGGGGCACAAATCGGACACGTTCGATTCCGGCCCGTAGCGGGAATAGATCTTGCTCGGGCCGACGCCGCCCGACGTTGCCCGGACATTGCGTTTCCGCGCGGCCGTTGCCCTCGAAGAATCATGGCGATACACAGTGACCTGAGGTTGCGACGGACGTTGTACAGCGTGAACCACCACAGCACGGCGAGGTTTGACTCCCTGGGTCCGGCAGCGGCAACGCAGCCGGTGTCCCGGAGAGGCCGGGCAAACCGCCGAGCACCATTCGAGAGAGGTACGGCACGCAGATGAAGGCAGAGTCTTCGGTCACCTGCGAGCTTCGCTTGCGCCTTCTGGTCGCAGGCGACGCAGCCCTGCCGGTCCCCGCGGCGCTGCGGTACGACCTTGCAGATCCCTACGCCATCCACGCCACGTTCCACGCGGCGGGCGACACGGTCGAGTGGGTCTTCGCCCGCGACCTGCTCGCCGCTGGTCTCCGCGACGACGCCGGTCTCGGCGACGTCCGCGTGTGGCCCTCCAGCGAGGCCGGTGTGCAGGTCGTCTACATCTCCCTGAGCTCGCCCGAGGGCGAAGCTCTGCTGGAGGCCCCCGCGCCCGAACTGTCCACCTTCCTGGACCGCACCTACGCGACGGTGCCGGCCGGCTCGGAGTCCATGCACCTGGACATCGACGCCGCGCTCACGCAGCTGATCGCCGAGAGCTGAGGCTCCGCGGGTCCGGCCCCGCGCGCAACGAACCCACGGTGGGGCGTCCTTCGGGACGCCCCACCGTCATTGTGCCGGGACAGATGATCTTGAGCAGTCGCTCTTGTGACGAATGATCAGATAATGATCTTTCAGATCGGATCGGGATCGTTCGCCGCATTTCGCGCGAACACCTCCGCAACGGAGGTCGTGACCGGCCCGGGCGCATTCGCCAACTGACGGTCGTTCACGGCGGCGACGCCCTGGACGTCACGCGTCGACGAGGTCAGGAAGACCTCGTCGACGGTGGCAAGGTCGGCGGGCGTCAGGCGCTCCTCACGGACCTCTGGGCACCAGGCGAGCACGAGTGCGCGCGTGACGCCGGCGAGGCAGCCGGAGGTCAGCGGAGGCGTGCGCACGACCCCGTCGTGGACGAGGAAGACGTTCGTCCCGGTGCCCTCGCAGAGCTCGCCGATCGTGTTGGCGAACAGGGCCTCCCCGGCCCCCGCGGAGTGCGCGTGGGCGAGGGCGACGACGTTGTCGCCGTAGGAGGTCGTCTTCACGCCGGCGACCGCCGAGCGCTCGTTGCGAACCCACGGGACGAGCACGACGGACTCGGTCGCGGGCCACGGCGACATGGGTGACGCGGCGACGACGAGGGTCGGTTCGGCGTCTCCGCGACCGGACCCGAGCGGGGCCTCGCCGGCGGTGAGCGTGATGCGCACTCTGCCCGGATTCGACCCGAGTTGTGCGCAAACGTCGGCCACCGCGGTGCGGACCACGGTGTCGTCGGGGACGGGCAGTCCCATCGCCGTGGCCGACGCGGCCAACCGGGTGAGATGCCGGGTGAGCGCGAAGGGCGTTCCGTCGACGACCTTTGTCGTCTCGAACACACCGTCCCCGACGGTGAAGCCGTGGTCGAAGACCGACACCGTCGCGGCGTCGCGGTCGACCATCGCGCCGTTGACCCAGACCTTCACGTGACTCCTCCGCGGCTCGTGCTGACGACCTCCGGCGCGCCCGACGCCAGGCCCAGGAGGCGCTCGGCCTTGAGTTCGGTCTCGGCCCACTCGGCGGCCGCGTCGGACCCCCAGGTGATGCCGGCGCCGGTGCCGAAACGGAGGACGTCGCCGGTGCGCCAGAACGTCCGGATGGCGACCGCGAGGGACCCGGTGCCGGCGTCGGCGTCCACCCAGCCGAGAGCACCGCAGTAGGGCCCGCGGGGCACCGGCTCGTAGTCGCGGATGACGTCGAGGGCGGCCAGCTTCGGGGCGCCGGTGACCGAGCCCGGGGGGAAGGTCGCCGTCAGGAGGTCGGGCCACCCCGCGTCGGCCCGGAGACGGCCGCGGACGGTCGAGACGAGGTGGACGAGCCCAGGGTGCGGTTCGACCGCGCAGAGTGCCGGGACGGTCACGGAGCCGGTCTCGCAGACGCGGCCGAGGTCGTTGCGGACGAGGTCGACGATCATCACGTTCTCGGCCCGGTCCTTCTCGCGGAGGTCCCCGCTCCCCCGGCCGGTGCCCTTGATCGGGCTGGACTCCACGATGTCGCCGGAGCGGCGCAGGAACAGTTCGGGCGAGGCACCGGCGACGTGCACGTTCCGGGCGGGCAGCCGGAGCAGCCCGGCGTGGGGGGCGGGGTTGCCGGCCGCGAGGCGCGCGGCGAGGCCGGTGACGTCCGCCCGGGCGGGGTCGGGGAGGGGCGCGGAGACGATCCGGCAGAGGTTGGCCTGGTAGACCTCGCCGGTCGCGATGCGCGCGCGGATGGCGTCGACGGCCGCGGTGTAGGCCGGCTCGTCCAGCGAGGTGGTCCAGTCCTCGCGGCGCGGCCCGATCCACGGGCCGGCCTCCGGGGCCCCGGGCCGGACGTCGGAGAACCGGGCGCAGATGATCTCGCCCTCGAAGGTCGCGAGCACCGCCCAGAAGCCCGCGGAGTCGAGCGCGGCCGGGTCGTCGGTGACGTCCACCAGCCCTTGGGCGACGACTCCACCACCGCTGAACAGCGGCTCGTCCGCGGCGCTCACCTGCGGCAACCTACCCCGCTCCCCCGACCGCGCGACTCAACGTGGAGGTTGTTGAGAACCAGTGCGACGGATGGGCTATTGTTCTGACTCGCACCGCAGAGATCCCCGGATCGAAGCGGACCGCGCGGACGTGGCTCAGTTGGTAGAGCATCACCTTGCCAAGGTGAGGGTCGCGGGTTCGAATCCCGTCGTCCGCTCGAAGGTGGCCGACGGGCTACCCCAGGGCAACACCCCTGGCCGGATGGCCGAGTGGCTTAGGCAAGGGCCTGCAAAGCCCTGTACGCGGGTTCGATTCCCGCTCCGGCCTCGCACCCACCAAACCCGGGCGTTTAGCTCAGCGGGAGAGCGCTTCCCTGACACGGAAGAGGTCACTGGTTCAATCCCAGTAACGCCCACCAGTAAAACCCCAGTCAGCCCCGGTTTTCGCCGGGGCTGACGTCATTTCTGGAACATATCTGGAAGATCCCGTTCCATTCCTCGCTCGCGGCGTGCTCGACTCCTGCAGTGCTGCGGTCGGCCGGCGCTACCATCGATTCGCAGGCCTGATCGTGTGGCCGAGAGGAGGCGAGTCGTGAACCGTCGCATCGTGAGTAAGGAAGCCGTGGAGCGGTTCGCTGCCCGGTCCACGAAGGCGTCCGCAGCCCTGGAACGCCGGACGGTGCCTGACGGCTTCATCCGGTCGGCCAAGGTGCAGAAGTTCCTCAACGAGCGGCGCCCGCGAGTCTGATGTCGCTGACACCGGCGTACGGAGAGACGCCGGTCTCTGCTGAGGATGAAGCGGCCCTCACGGCGTGGGCGCGCGAGCTGCTCGGGGAACCACTGATCAAGGCAGCGGTGTTCGACCTCGAGCAAGGCATCCAGGTTCAGGAGACCCGCGAGTACCTGGTGCCCGCGGTGCTCGACGGGACGCTGACCCTCGATGAACTCCTGTCGGACCGGTTCCTCCGGGAGCTGCACGAGCGGCTCTACGGCGAGATCTGGGATTGGGCGGGCGTGTTCCGCACCCGGGAACTGAACATCGGCGTCGCTCCCTGGAACATCAGCTCCGACCTCGTCCAGTCGTTCGATTCGATTCGGTACCGGTGGTCGCTGGGGCACTGGTCGCCCCGCCAGCTCGGGATGGCAGCTCACGCTGAGTCGGTCCGGATCCACCCGTTTGCTGACGGCAATGGGCGCACGACGCGGCTCCTCGGCGACCTGGTGTTTCTCGCGGCGCAGACCGGCGACCTCGAAGAGTACGACTGGCAGTTCGACGGATTCGACAAGCGCCGATACGTCGAACTCCTGCGACAGTTCGACGTGCACCGCGAGCCCGACGACCTGGCCACCTATCTGCGGGTCCGCCCCTTCGGTGAGTGACTCCCGTCAGCCGCTGCCGTAGCGGCGGAGCGTGCGTTCGCTGCAACCGGTGTACGCCGACGCCTCGGCCATGGTGAGCCGGTCATGTGCGGGACGCTCATTCGAATCTCCTGGATGCGGGCGAGCGAAGCGGTGATCCAATCCGCCCGCTAGAAATTCAAGCCTGCGACGCCCACCAGGAAGATGCAGTCAGCCCCGGTCCTCGACCGGGGCTGTCGCATTTCCCGGGTCAGTCGCGGCGCGAGAGCAGGACGTCGTCGGGGATGTCGGGGCCGTCGTAGCCGGGTGGTTGTCGGCGGGGGCGGAGGCCACGGGTCTCGACGGTCCAGCCCGCGTCCACAGCAGCGGCGAAGTCGGCCGGCAGCAGGTAGTCGTCGGGGTCCATGCCTTCCGGCAGTCGGTTGTGGGCACGGACGGCGGCCAGGTCGTGGCCGACGACCAGGAGGCGGCCGCCTGGGGCCACGAGGCCGAGGATCGTGCCCAACAGCGAGCCGTCGGCGGAGTCCTTGCGCAGTGCCGGGTACTGGAGCGAGACGAGGTCGAACGGGCCCGGCGGCGGGTTCTCGGCGAGGTCCGCCACCACCCAGGTGACCGGCAGGTCGCCGGCCTTCTCCCGGGCCCGCGCGATCGCGACCCCGGAGATGTCGAGGGCGGTGACATCCCACCCGCGCGCAGCAAGCCAGATGGCGTCGGCGCCTTCGCCGCACCCGACGTCGAGGACGCGGCCGGGCGGCAGGTCGGACACGAGGTCGACGAGCGCGGAGTTCGCGCGGCCGCTCCACCGCTGCTCGACCTCGCCGTACCGGGCGTCCCAGGACTCCGCGGTGTCGTAGCTCTCCGGCGCCTCGCCATGATGGGTGCTCATGCCGTTGACGGTAGGAACCGCACCGGCACGCGGCAACGGATGTTGCGGGAACAGCAACGCGACCAGGAGGACCAGTGTCAGAGGCTCGACCCCGGTACACCGTGTGGATCGACGCCCCGGCCGGTTGGGTCCCGATCCCCGCCGTCGGCACCGACCCCGGACCCTGGGCCGCCGAGACCGCCCAGCAGTTCTGGGACGCCGCCGCCCCGGTCCGCGCGACGCCGGGCGCGATCGCCGACACCGCCGCCGTCCTCGCCGCCCGCGCGCGGGACTGCCAGACCCGCACCTGGATCCACGCCCTCTTCCGGCTCACCAGCCCGGACGCACCGCCCGCCATGACCGCCGAGCTCCAGCTGCTCGTCCCCGACGGGCCCGACGACCCGTTCACCGTCGAGGCCTTCTCCGCCGCCCTCGCCAAGCGCAACCGCCGCGCAGTCGTCAACCGCGAGCAGCTCCCGGCCGGCCCCGCCGTCCGGTGCCTGCGCCCGACCCGCGGACCCCGCGAAGGACTCCGCCGTCCGACCCTCACCCAGGTCGTCCACGGCATCTTCCCGCCGCAACTGCAGCGCGAAGGGCTCGTCCTCGTCACCACCGGCACCGGCCTGACCAGGGGCTCCCCCGCCCTCGCCGAGGTCGACGAGCTCGCCACCCGCATCAGCGTCGAGATCCTCGCGTAGGCGTGCCGTTACGTCCGACGATGTGGCTGCAATAGCGACCACTTCTTCGGACACAACGCCGGCAGGGCGGGGCTACTCGCGGCGGGGCGATTCCGGTGACGGTGGATCCGGATCCTCGGGCGGAACCTTGAGGCCGTCGCGGATGAGTTGCCAGTGCGCGTTGCGTCTTGGCTTCTGTTCGGAATCAACCCACTTCGGGGGGATCATTTCGGGGTGGCCGTCCTCGGCCATCCGCACGCCCCAGCCCTTCCCTTGCAACGCGGTCAGTGGTTGCGGTGGGTCTCTGCGCGGTGATGATCGGATCAGATAGTGTTCGTGGGAGCAGACCAGGGCCATCTTGTCGACGTCGGTCGGGCCGTCGTCCCGGTCCCACCACTCAATATGGTGCGCTTCGCACCACGCCGCCGGGCGGGTACATCCCTCGCCGATGCACCCGATGTCCCGGGCGACCAGCGCGGCCCACTGGGCCGGGGTGGCGGTGCGGACCTCGCGGCCCATCGCCAGCGGCACTCCGAGGGTGTTCGCCACGATCGGGGTGATCCCGGCGTCGCAGGCGATCCGCTGCACGGTCGCGATGTCCAGATCCTCACCGGTGGCGGTGCGGGCGAAGGGGTGCCCGGTGTCTCCGGCCATCGTCTCCACGCTCGCGGTCACGTGCAGGTGCGGACGCACGCCGTGGGACGGGGGCAGATCCCCGAAGCGCAGGAACTGGCGGAACACGTCCCCGAGCGCATCGTGGCGGCGCTGCGGCGCGCTGCGTTCATCCCGGACGCCGTTCACCGCGGGTCGCGGGGCGGCCAGCGGGTCGAGCGCGGCTTTGACCAGGGCGGCGACCTCGTCAGTCAGCTCGCCGCGGATGCGGTGCGACCCGTTGCCGAGGTCGGTGATGGTGAGCGACCGCTTGCGCTGCGCGCGGGCCGCCCGCTTGGACTCTGCCGGCGCGTCACCGGTCGGGTCGTCCGGGTCCGGTGCCGGGGGTTTGCCGTCCTCGTCGATGACCTCTTCGATGTGCTTGCCCAGGCGCAGGATCGCCCCGGGGTCCGCCCCGTGGGACTTGGCCAGCAGGAACGTCTCCGCCTTCGCGAGCTCCGAGGCGGAGCCGACCGGTTCGATCTTGCGCAGGCTCCGCGCGACTGCCCGGGCCTGGTCCCGGTTGAGCTTGCCGTCGGCGAGAGCTTCGACGGTGGCGGTGCCCTTGCGGGAGAGGATGTCGGCGTCCTTGACGCGCTGCCGCGCTTCGGCCGGGTGCAGGTTCAGCTTCTGTCCCAGCCAGACCGCGGTCGAGATCTTCCCGTCCTGCAGAGAAAGCCCGCGGACATCGGCCTCCCGCACCGCCCGCACCCCGACCGCCGCGACCGCGGAGTCGAGTTCGGACTGCGCCCGGACCATCAGTTCCAGATCAGCGTCGGTGAGCGTCCAGACCTCGTCCGCGGTGAGCATCGCCGCGACCTTGCGGACGTCCTCCACAGCACTGGCGACCAGTCCCAGTGCCGGATGCATCCCCACCCCTGCGGACATACCACGATTCTACCCGCATTCGAACACATGTTCTAGTGCTGTCAAGACCTCATTAGTCCCTACTGTCACTACTTTCTGACCCACCGTCACCCCAGTAGTCCTCACCCGTACAGCGCCTCGATCTCCGACGCGTACTTGGCCGCCACTCCCCGCCGCTTCAGCTTCATCGTCGGGGTCAGTTCGTCCCCGTCCGGCAGCCAATCCACCGGCAGGACCGTGAAGTTCTTGATCTGCTCCACGCGGCTCAACCGCGCGTTGGCGGCGTCGACCGCGGCGGTGATCAGCTCCAGCGTCCCGGGGTCCTCCGAAACCACCGCCGGGGACGGGTCGAGCCCACAAGCCGCGGCGTGCGCGGCGGAGGCGTCGGGATCCAGGACCAGCAACGCGACGTTGTACGGCCGCCCGTCCCCGATCACGCAGGCCTGGCCGATCAACGGACTGGACGCCTTGAGCTTCTGCTCGATGTTCGCCGGCGACATGTTCTTGCCGGCGGCGTTGATGATCAGCTCCTTCTTGCGGTCGACGATGCGCACGTAGCCCGCGTCGTCGATCTCCGCGATGTCGCCGGTGCGCAGCCACCCGTCCGGGTCGATCGCCTCGGCCGTGCGTTCCGGGTCGTTGCGGTAACCGACCATGATGTTCGGCCCACGCACGAGCAGTTCGCCGTCGTCGGCGAGCTTCGTCTCGAGCAGGTGCATCGGCCGACCGACCGAACCGACCCGCACCGCGCCGAGCGGGTTCACCGTGCCGGCGCACGCCGTCTCCGACATCGCCCACCCCTCGACGACCGGAAGGCCCAGCGCCATCAGGTACTCCAGCGTCTCCGGCGCGATCGGGGCGGCACCCGAGAGCACCCAGTCCGCCTGGTCGAGCCCGAGGCCGGCGCGGGTCGCGGCCTTGACCTCCTCCGGCAGCGCGGCCGGGTTCGTCAGGCCCTTGGCCTCCAGCGCCGCGCGGATCTTCTCCCAGATCCGCGGGACGGCGAGCCAGCTCGTCGGCCGCGCGTCGACGAGGCCGGCGAGCACACCCTTCGGGTCGTCGACCGACGTGATCGACGACCCCGTCGCGATCCCGATGTAGTACGCCAGGAACCGGTCCGCGATGTGCGCGCACGGCAGGTACGACACCAGCCGGCCGCGGGGCTGCAGCGGCAACGTCCCGCAGCACCCCTGCAGGGCGGCCATCAGATTCGCGTGCGAGAGCTGCACGCCCTTCGGCGGCCCGGTCGTGCCGGAGGTGTAGATCAGCGTCGCGAGGTCGCTCGGCTCCACCGCGCGCCACGAGGCCTCGAAGTCCCGGTGCGGTGCGTCCGGCAGCTCGTCCTCGATCAGGAGGATTTCGACGTCCCCACCCGCCGCCCGCACCGACCCCGCGAACTCCCGCTCGGTGACGACGATCCGGTTGCCCGCGTTCGAGAACAGGTATGCGATCTGCTCCGGCGAGGACGTGTTGTAGATCGAGAACGGCGTCGCCCCCAGGTGCAGGACCGCCATGTCGAGCAGGTGGAACTCCGGACGGTTGCGCAGCATCAACCCGACGGTGTCGCCCCGCCGCACACCGCGCTGCGCCAGGCCCCCGGCGATGCGCTCCACGCGCTTGCCGTACTCGGTCCACGTCAGTGCCGCCGGATCGCCTACCGCCCGCAGGGCCGGCGCCTCGCCGTGGAGCCGCACCGTGGTCTGGAACGCCTCGCACACCGTCGCCGCGTCGAACGCGGGGCTGCGGTCCGTGTGCACCTGCGGGGACGTGAGCGTCATCTCCGGGCCCCTCATCGTCGAGGTGGTACGCGTGGCGCGACCTTAGCCCTACCCGAACGTCGCTGACGAGGCCTCAGTCCCTCCTGGCCGGCGCTCAGTCGCCGAGCGGTTCGAAGTGCTGCCACGCCCCGGACAGCACACCCCACCGGGGCGCGACGGCGAGGCACCGCTCCGCGACGAAGCACGGCGGCCGCTGCTCGCGCTCCAGCGCCTGCCGGATCCGCGCCACCGCCCGGGCGTGCCCGACCAGCGCCCGGGGCCAGTCGTCGTACGGCCCCGCGAGGACGACGCCCTGATCGGTGGCGACCCACCATGACGGCGGACGCTCCGGCGTCCGGGACGGATCGGCGGTCATGGGTCGGCGGCTCCCGCGCAAAACGGAACGGCTCGACCCTCGGCGCACACCGTAGCTCCGGCCGGTCGGCGACCGCACCAGGAGGCCCGCGAAGAATGGGCCCATGGACACCCTGCGCTCGATCGGCCTGTTCGTCTTCGCCGCCGTCGCCGAGATCGGCGGCGCCTGGCTGGTGTGGCAGGGCGTCCGCGAGCACAAGGGCTGGGTGTGGGCCGGCCTCGGCGTCGTCGCCCTCGGCCTCTACGGTTTCGTCGCCACCCTGCAGCCCGACCCGAACTTCGGCCGGATCCTCGCGGCCTACGGCGGCGTGTTCGTCGCGGGATCACTCGCCTGGGCCATGACCCTCGACGGCTTCAGGCCCGACCGCTGGGACCTGATCGGCGCCGGCCTCTGCCTGCTCGGCGTCGCGGTGATCATGTACGCCCCACGGGACGCCTGAGCTGCGGCGGGTACCGTCGCGCGGGTGACCACCAGCAACGACGCGGATCTCCTCCTGGCCGTCCTGGTCCAGGCCTCGAACTCCTCCGCCGACCCGGAGACCTCGGTCTCGATCACGCTCACCGTCGGCGGGCTGGTGGTCAGCGGCGACCTCGTCCCCGCGTGGGTGTGGCTCCGCGAGGTCCGCGGCCTGCTCGTCGAGGGCAGCGGAACGGGCGCTGACGGCATGGCCAACGTCTTCGGCATGCTCGCCGACGACGCCCTCGGCGACGCCCTCATCCGCGACGCGACGGGTTCGCTCGAGGACGAGGAAGCCCCCGCCCAGGCCCTGCCGACCACCATCCACCTGGCTCGCGCCGTGGTCCTCGGCGCACACCACCACCAGGAACTCGCCGGCGGACTCTGGCGCGGCCGGCTCAGCCACGTCACCGGATGGACGTTCGGCCGCTTCGAGCCGTAGCCCGCCCCCATTCCTCGAGCGGCGCCCCGCGCGACGCCTTCGCGCGCACCTGACTCACCCCGACTGTCCCGATATCGCCTACCCGGACGGGGGTTTCCATTCGGACAGGTGCCGGGGTGGGTCGATAGACCTGACGTCGTCGCACGTCAGGCCGAACCGAAGTCCGACATCCGGGGGGATGCGATGACGACTCCGGCGAGCACCCGCTCCAGCAACGAACCGACCGACATCACGCCCACGAGCACCGGACCGCTCGAGATCCTGCCGACGGCCAACGGCCGCGGCCGGAGCGAGTGGCCGATGCCGGGAAGGACCGGGTTCGGGGGGACCGGTCCGTCCCTTCACCGTCCGCGATTCGGGGGGACCCGGACGGTGTGATCAAGTCCGGCGCGGCCGGTGCCGATGTTCCCTACGGCGCCGGCCGCACCGGCCTACTCGGGGGATGGAACATGTTCGGAGATGACCGGTACTACCGCCGCTCAGCCGTGCCGCTGGTGCCGACGGGGTGGCGCCGCAACGGCGTCATCGGGATCACCGCGACGGTGCTGATGGCCGGTGGTCTGCTCCTCGCCGCCGCCACCGCGGACGACGCCGACGCGGCCACGATCGAGACCGTCGGCCAACCCTAGGCTGACCTGACGCACCGTCAGCAGTACCGATGGCGCAGTTGAGCACCGGTCTCAGGGCGGGGACCGGTGCTCAACTGCACCATCGGGCCGGCTACCGGGCCCGCTATCGGGCCGAATCGGGCACGGTGAGCCGGACGGTGTGCCAGCCGGTCGCGCCGTCAGGGTCCGGGCGCGCCCTCTTCGCGGTCTGCACCTCGCCCGAGGCGTCGGTCGCCCGGACCGCGATCGTGTGGTCGCCGGGGGTCGCCTCCCAGCCGCGCAGCCGCCACTGCCGCCACGTGTCCGGGTTGTCCCACGGCGCGAGCTCGGCGACGTACGGCTCGCCGTCGATCAGCACCTCGACCTTGCGCACGCCCCGGTGCACGGCCCAGGCCATGCCGGCGAGCTGCGTCGACCCGGCCGCGACATCGCTGTACGGCGTGGGGAGCTCGATGCGCGACTGCGTCTTGACCGGCGCCTGCTCCGACCACCCGCGCGAGGTCCAGTACGCCTCGAACTCGTCGAAACGCGTCACCTCGAACTTGGTCAGCCATTTCGTCGCGGAGACGAACCCGTACAGACCGGGGACCACCATCCGCACCGGGAAGCCGTGGTCGACCGGCAGCGGCTGGCCGTTCATCCCGATCGCGAACATCGCGTCCCGGCTCGGGTCGGTCAGCGCCGACAACGGAGTCCCGCAGGTCCAGCCGTCGGCCGAGGTCGACTTCACCGCTTCCGCCTCGGGCCGGATCCCGACGGAGGCGAGCACGTCCGCGACCCGCACCCCGAGCCAGCGCGCGGTGCCGTTGTAGTAGCCGCCGACCTCGTTCGAGACGCACATCAGCGTGACGTCCCGTTCGATCAGCGGCGCCGTCAGCAGGTCGTCGAAGGTCAGCGTGACGGGGCGATCCACCATCCCCGTGATCGTCAGCTTCCAGGTCTCGTGGCTCAGCCGCGGGACCACGAGCGCGGTGTCGATCCGGTAGAAGTCGTCGTTCGGCGTGAAGTACGGCGTCAGGCCGGGGATGGAAAAGTCGGCGCGCCGCACCGGCGGGGCCGGGCTCGCCGGCCGGGGCAGGGCGAACAGCCCGGACGTCGCGTAGCTCTCCTCGCCGAACTTCCACAGCGCTCCGCCCGCGACGCCGACGGCGGCCACCCCGCCCGCCGCGGTGAGGAAGGTCCGCCGGTCGAGCCCCGCCGCGAGGGCGAGCGGCCGCCGGGTCGGGATCATGACCGCCGGCCGTTGGGGTTCGTCGACCGCGACCACGGGTGCGCGCGGCGTCACCCGCGCCCCGAGGCCGACCGACGCGGGTTCGACCGGCGGCGTCTCGCCGGCCTCCGCCCGGTCCAGCGCCCCGAGCAGGAGGATCAGTCCCCCGGTGCTCACGATCAGCGCGACCAGCGCCGGCGTGACGCGCACCAGCGCCGGGTCGTCGACACCGCGGAAGGTCGCCACGGCGAGGACGCCGACCAGCCCCACCCCGATGGACATCCCGACGGCGAGCGCACGGCGGGTCACCCCGACCGCGCCGGCGACGGCGGCGAGGAGCGCGATCGTCGCCAGCATCCCCGCGACCAGGACCTGCTTGTCGTCGACGCCGAAGGTCCGGATCGCCCACTCGCGGAGCCAGGCCGGGGAGGTGTCGATCGCCCACGTCCCGACCGCGACCACGGGGGAGGGCCCCGCGATCGCGGTCGCGACCCCCTCGGCCGTGCCGACACCGGCGAAGGCGGCCAGGACTCCCCCGGCCGCCCCTTCCGCCCGTGCCCGCAGCGTCACCCGACGTCCCCTCGACCACTTCCGACTTCCCAGCCAGCCTGACACGCCGGACCCGCCCCGGACCCGCTCGCGGCCTTACGGTCCGGCTACGGGATTCGGGGCGGGCGCGGGGCCGGATCGGTCAGCGACCCGGCTTGGGGTTCCGGCGCATCTCGAGGTGGATCTGCTTCCACGCCTTGGTCCGCTCCTGCCGGAGGCGGTGGTCGGTGCGGGAGGCGATCCACTCCGCCTCGCGGAGCAGCTTGCGGTAGCTCTGCCAGCGACGATCCTCGAGGCGGCCGTCGGCCAGCGCCGCCTGGACGGCGCAGCCCGGTTCGGACTCGTGGCCGCAGTCGCCGAACCGGCACTCCGAGGCGAGGGCCTCGATGTCGCCGAAGACGCGCTCGACCCCCTCCTCGGCGGACCACAGCCCGGCGGCTCGGAGCCCCGGGGTGTCGAGGACCGCCCCACCGCCCGGGACCGCCACCAGCTCGCGACGGACGGTGGTGTGCCGCCCGCGGCCGTCCTCACGGATCGACTGCGTCGCGAGGTCGGCGCCGGTGAGCCGGTTGGTCAGCGAGGACTTCCCCGCACCCGAGCGGCCGAGCAGCGCGAGCGTCCGACCGAACCCGACGTAGGGCTCGAGCCCGGCGTAGCCGTCGCCGGTCGCCGAGCTGACGACGTAAACCTCGACGCCGGCCGCGACGCCCGCGACCTGGTCGGCGATCGCCCACGGGTCCGGGACGAGGTCGGCCTTGGTGAGGACGATCAGCGGCGTCGCGTCGGTCTCCCAGAGCAGGACGAGCAGGCGCTCGATCCGGCTCAGGCTCGGCGTCGGGTCGAGGCCCTCGACCAGCGCGATCGCGTCGGCGTTCGCCGCGAGCGGCTGTGCCTGGGACTCGCCGCCGGCGACGGCGCGGGTCAGCAACGTGCGCCTGGGCAGGACGGCGTCGACGAACGACGGCCCGTCCGGCGTCCGCCGTAGCACCACCCAGTCGCCGGTGCAGGGGGCGTCGCGGGACTCCGCGGCGAGCCCGGGGGTGGGGAGGGCGTCGGTCGGGCCGGCGGCGGTCAGAACGAGCAACCGGCCGCGGTCCACCCGCGTCACGCGGGCGGGGACGACGGCGGGGTCGCGGTAGCGCTCGAAGGCGGCGCCGAGGTCGGCGCCCCAGCCGAGGGCGAGCAGAACGTCCGGGTCGGACGCGGGGTCCGGAACCGGGGTGGAGACAGGATCAGAGGCAGACGGATTCAACGCGGCACCTTGAGTTGGAGGAAAGGGAGCGAGAAAGCGCGCGCTCAGAGACGGCCATGTCGCTTCACCTCCTCCGGTGCCGGGGCCTCGGGCTCGTCCTGCGCCGGGGCCGTGTGTTCGCCGAAGACTACGGGCAGGACGGTCACGTCGTCGCCCGAATTTCCGCCGGTCGCCGGGCCGGCGTCCGCGGACGGGTCCCCCGCCGCCTCGACCGGTGCCTCCGGGGTCTCCGGGGCGTCCGTGGTTGAGGAGGGGACCGGGGCCGGCGGGGTGATCTGCTTCGTCGCGCGGAGGACGGGGATCCCGTCCAGGGTGTGGTCGTCGTGCCGCTGCGGCCACTGCCGGTCGACCGCGGCGTTGAAGGCGGCGCCGATGAGCATCGCGATCGACAGGACGTAGAGCCAGATCAGCACGACGATCGAGGCGGCCAGCGGGCCGTAGATCGACGTGCTGCCGACCGACCAGTCGATGATCTTGCGGACGAGGTAGCTGCCGAGCAGCCAGCCGACCAGCGTCAGGCCCGCACCCGGGAGGCAGCGGCGCCACGCGTTGGGCACCGGGACCGCGATCCAGTACAGGGTCGTCAGCGACGCCATCGTCAGCACGATGACCAGCGGCCAGTACAGGACCATGACCCAGTGGGCCTGCTCCGGGATCGCCTCGGAGACCAGGTCCGGCCCGGCGAGGATCGGCGGCGCCAGCACGATCGCGATGACCAGGCCGACGATGTAGAGCGAGAACGACAGCGCCCGGGTGGCGATGATCCCGCGGTGGCCGCCGAGGCCGTACATGATCGCGATCGTGTCGATCATCGTGTTCAGCGCGCGCGACCCCGACCACAGGGCGAGCAGGAAACCGAGCGAGACGATGTCGAACCGGCCGCCGTCGAGGACGTCGTTCAGCGTCGGGACGATGACGTCGCTGACCGCCTGGTCCGAGAGCGCCTCGCGGGACAGGTCGATGATGTTGCTGCGGATGTCCTCGACCGTGTCCGGGCCGATGACGTCCGCGAAGTAACCGAGCGTGCCGACCAGCCCCAGCACGAGCGGGGGCAGGGACAGGATCGCGAAGAAGCCGATCTCCGCCGCCAGACCCGTGACGCGATGACGCAGACAGATCGAGAACGTGGTCCGGGCGAGCCGCCGTAGATGCCCGACTGCGGAGAACACCCGCCGGGGGCGCGGCGCGGCCGGGCCGGTCCCGGCCATGGAGCTGCCACGGGCCATGTCCCTACGGTAGCCATCCACACGTGTCGCACACGTCTCCGACGCCCCCGGACGCGCCGGAACCTTGCTTTAATTGGACTTAGTCGATAGAGTTTCGAGTTGGCCGGACAAGCGCTTCTGCAAATGTCCTGACAACCCCGGAGACGGGTGTCCAGATGCTGGACGCGCCGTGGTTTTCGCGCGTTCTCGTGCCACCCTGACCGCGTGAACATCGAGCGGATCGCCCTCGTCGAGCGTCGTCACATCGACCTCGGCCGCGTCTGCACGATGTCCTGTCTGGCCGGCTGACCACTCCGCCCCCGCCTCTTCCCGCGCGGGCGCGCCGGTCCCCTCTCGACACGCCCTGCCCGCTGCGGCGTGTCCGGGGTTGCGGCGTGCTCGCTGTCAGCCGAAGGACCAGACTTCCCGTGAAGAACGCCGACCGCACCACCACGCCCACCGCCGGTTCCCGCGCCCCGAAGCAGGGCCGCGCCAAGGGGCAGGGCCAGTGGGCCCTGGGCCACCGCGAGCCGCTCAACGCGAACGAGCAGTTCAAGAAGGACGACAACCCGCTCAACGTCCGGGCCCGCATTCTCGACCGCTACCAGTACACGGGTTTCGACTCGATCGACCCGAACGACCTGCGCGGCCGCTTCCGCTGGATGGGCATCTACACCCAGCGCAAGCCCGGGATCAGCGGCGGCCAGACGGCCGTCCTCGACCCCAACGAGCTCGACGACAAGTACTTCATGATGCGCATCCGCTCGGACGGCGGGCAGCTGTCCGGCGAGCAGCTCCGCGCGATCGCCGAGGTCTCCACGACCTACGCCCGCGACACGGCGGACGTGACCGACCGTCAGAACATCCAGCTCCACTGGGTGCGGATCGAGGACGTCCCCGCGATCTGGGAGCGCATCGAGGCGGTCGGCCTGTCCTCGCTCGAGGCCTGCGGCGACTCGCCCCGCGTCGTGCTCGGCTCCCCCGTCGCCGGGATCGCGGCCGACGAGATCGTCGACGGCACGCCCGCGATCCGCGAGATCGTCCGCCGGTACATCGGCGACCCCGAGTTCGCGAACCTGCCCCGCAAGTTCAAGTCGGCGGTCTCCGGCTCGCCGGCGATGGACGTCGCGCACGAGGTCAACGACCTCTCGTTTCTCGGCGTCGTGCACCCCGAGCACGGCCCGGGCTTCGACGTCTGGGTCGGCGGCGGGCTCTCGACCAACCCGATGCTCGCCCAGCGCCTCGGCGTGTGGGTGCCGCTCGAGGAGGTCCCCGACGTCTGGGCCGCGGTCATCTCGGTGTTCCGCGACTACGGCTACCGCCGGCTCCGCAACCGCGCCCGGCTGAAGTTCCTCGTCGCCGACTGGGGAGTCGAGCGCTTCCGCGAGGTCGTCGAGACCGAGTACCTGCACCGCAAGCTGATCGACGGACCCGCGCCGGAGACCCCCGGCCCCGGCTTCCGCGACCACCTCGGCGTCCACGCGCAGCGGGACGGCAACTTCTACGTCGGGTTCGCCCCGCTCGTCGGACGCCTCAACGGGACGCTGCTGAGCAAGATCGCCGACCTCGCCGACGAGTACGGCACCGGTCGCGTCCGACTGACGGCGGAGCAGAAGGTGCTCATCCTCGACGTCGCCGAGGACAAGGTCGAAGCCCTCGCGGGCGCGCTGGAGGCACTCGACCTGCAGGTGCGGCCGTCGCCGTTCCGCCGCCAGACGATGGCCTGCACCGGCATCGAGTACTGCAAACTCGCGATCGTCGAGACCAAGGGCCGCGCGGGCGCGCTGGTGCGTGAGCTCGAGCGCCGGATCCCGGAGTTCACCACCCCGCTCACGATCAACATGAACGGCTGCCCGAACTCCTGCGCCCGCTCGCAGGTCGCGGACATCGGCCTCAAGGGCGTGCTCGTCCCCGGTCCGGACGGCGAGATGGTCGAGGGCTTCCAGATCCACCTCGGTGGCAGCCTCGGAATCGACGCCGGCTTCGGCCGGAAACTCCGTGGGCTCAAGGTCTCCTCGGCCGAGCTCGACGACTACGTCGAGCGCGTCCTGCGCCGCTACCTGGCGCAGCGCACCGAGGGCGAGCGGTTCGCCGCCTGGGTCGTGCGGGCCGACGAAGCCGACCTGGCCTGAGCCGCCGGGAGTCGGGCCATGAGTGAACGGGCTGTCCCGTTCCACTGCCCGTACTGCGCCGAGGAGACCCTGCGTCCCCTCGAGACCCACGGGCAGTGGGCGTGCGCGTCGTGCCGACGCGCGTTCGCGTTGAAGTTCCTCGGCCTGGCCGGGGACACATCGAATGGATCCAGTGAGGAGGTGTCCGGATGACGATCGTCGACCTGTCCTCGCCCCGCGTCCGGCGCCGCCGGGACGAGCGGGCACCCGCCGACCTCGCGCACCTCGCCGACATCGCCGGCAAGGAGCTCGAGGAGGCGTCGGCGACCGAGATCGTGCGTTGGGCTGCCGAGACCTTCGGAGACCGCGTCGCGGTGACGTCGTCGATGGCCGACGCCGTCGTCGCGCACCTGGTCTCGGCGGTGAAGCCGGGCGTCGACGTGCTCTTCCTGAACACCGGCTACCACTTCGCCGAGACGATCGGCACCCGCGACGCGGTGGCCGCGATGTACGACGTCAATGTGCTCGACGTCGCACCGACGCTCAGCATCGCGCAGCAGGACATCGCGTTCGGGAAGGACCTGTGGGCCCGCGACCCGGATCAGTGCTGCGCGCTGCGCAAGGTCGCCCCGCTGAACAACGCGATGCGCAACTACGACGCGTGGATCACCGGCATCCGTCGGGACGAGACCCCGGCGCGGGCGAACACGCCCGTCGTGTCGTGGGACGCGAGCCGCGGCAAGGTGAAGATCTGCCCGATCGCCCGGTGGACGCAGACCGACGTCGACGCTTACGTCGCCGAGCACGGGGTGCTGCTCAACCCGCTGCTGATGGACGGCTACGACTCCATCGGTTGCCGTCCGTGCACCCGTCGCGTCGCGGCGGGAGAGGATTCCCGTGCCGGACGTTGGTCCGGGTCCTCCAAGACGGAATGCGGGCTGCACACATGAGCACTTCCTCCACGGGCGCCACCATCTGGCTGACCGGGCTGTCCGGCGCGGGCAAGTCGACCATCACCGAGGCGCTCGCGCCGCGGCTGCGGGCGGCGGGCCACCGGGTCGACATCCTCGACGGCGACGAGGTCCGTCAGGTCCTCACCGCCGACCTCGGGTTCTCCCGCGAGGACCGGATCACCAACGTGCGCCGCATCGGCTACGTCGCCGAGGTGCTCTCCCGCAACGACGTGCTCACCCTGGTGCCGGTGATCGCGCCCTACGCCGAGGCGCGCGACTCCGTGCGCGAGCGCCACGAGAAGGCCGGCACCCCGTTCGTGCTCATCCACGTCGCGACCTCCGTCGAGGTCTGCGCCGAGCGGGACGTGAAGGGCCTGTACGCGAAGCAGAAGGCGGGTCAGATGACCGGGCTCACCGGCGTCGACGACCCGTACGAGGAACCCACCAACGCCGACCTCCGCCTCGACACCGCCGGCCGCAGCCTCGACGAATCCGTCGACGCCGTGTGGGCCGTGCTGTCGGCGCGGGGGCTGATCTGATCGGACGAACTCCCTCATGATCGGCACCCCCGAGTCGCTGCTGCTCGTCGCCCACGGAAGCCGGGACCCCCGGCACGCCGCGACCATCGAGCGGCTCGCGGGTGCGACCCGGGCGGCCCGGCCGGACCTCTCGGTGCGGGTCGGGTACCTCGATCACAACGGCCCCCGGGTCGCCGAGGCGCTGACCGGGCTCGGTTCCGTCGTGGCGGTCCCGCTCCTGCTCGGGCACGCGTTTCACGGCAAGGTCGACGTCCCCGCCGCCCTGGCCGAGGGCGCGGCGCGCACCGGGGCCCGGGTCTCGCTCGCCGGCGTCCTCGGGCCGGACCCGCGCCTGCTGCCCGCGGCGCTCCGCGCGGTGACGGACGCGG
The DNA here is from genome assembly GCF_000384115.1 of Sporichthya polymorpha DSM 43042. Classification (NCBI taxonomy): domain Bacteria; kingdom Bacillati; phylum Actinomycetota; class Actinomycetes; order Sporichthyales; family Sporichthyaceae; genus Sporichthya; species Sporichthya polymorpha. The sequence continues at coordinate 4,179,003 of NZ_KB913029.1, read as the reverse complement.
CCGGCGTCGCCCCCGGCCCCGGGACCGGGCTCGTGCTCGCCTGCGCCGGGACCACCGACGCCGACGCCAAGGCCGCGCTCCGCCGCCTCGCCCTGCGGTGGCGGCGTCAGCTCGGCGCGGACGTCCGCGTCGCCGATGCCGCCAACACCGGTCCGGGCGTCGGGGAGAGCGTCGCCGCCCTCCGCGCCGCCGGTGCGACCCGCGTCGACGTCGCAGCCTGGTTCCTCGCCCCCGGCCTCCTGCTCGACCGCGCCTCCGCGGAAGCGTTTGCCGCCGGGGCCGACTCCGTCGCCGCCCCCCTCGGCCCCGCCCCCGAGGTCGTCGCCACCGTCCTCGCCCGCTTCGACGCCGTCACCTCCCGCCGAACGGCCGTCGCCTGACCGGCACACCCGACCGGCGCGCAGTCTCGCCTTACCGGCGGGCCGCGTGATTGCCTGCGACCCGTGAGTGAGGACAGCGCCACCGAGCATCCGGGCGAGGCCCATCCCCCGCACGGGGCGACCAGTGACCGGCTCAACCGGCTGCGGGCGGCGGTGCTGGGGGCGAACGACGGGATCGTGTCGCAGGCCGGGCTGGTCGTCGGCGTCGCCGGGGCGACGACCGACCGGACCACGCTGCTGACCGCCGGGCTGGCGGGGTTGGTCGCGGGGGCGGTGTCGATGTCACTCGGTGAGTACGTGTCGGTCAGCTCCCAGCGGGACGCCGAGCAGGAGCTGCTCGCGCAGGAGAAGCGGGAGCTCGCCGAGCAGCCCGAGGCCGAGCTCGCGGAGCTGGCCGAGATCTACGAGCAGAAGGGGCTGCGGCCCGAGACCGCGCGCACGGTGGCGCGAGAGCTGACCGAGGCCGACGCGCTCGGGGCGCACGCGGAGGCCGAGCTCCACATCGACCCGGACGACCTGATCAACCCGTACACCGCGGGGCTCGCGTCCGCCGTCGCGTTCGTCCTCGGCGCGCTGCTCCCGCTGCTCGCCATCACCCTGCCGCCGGTCACCGCCCGCGTCCCGACGACGGTCGCCGTGACGCTCGCAGCGCTCGCCCTGCTCGGCTGGCTCTCGGCCCGGGCGGGCAACACCGACCCGCGCCGCCCGGTACTCCGGGTCCTGATCGGCGGTTCGGCCGCCCTCGCCATCACCTACGCGATCGGCAACGTCACCGGCGCGGCCATCAGCTGACCCGGCGAGCCGTGGCCCCGAAGCCGAGCGGGCTGCGGTGGGCGATCACGTCGGCGAACCCGGCGGCGAGGCGATCGGTCAGGATCGGCAGCAGCCGTTCCGGGTCCTGCGGCCCGTGGCCGAAGACGAGCACCAGCCGGCCGTCCGGCCGGAGGACCCGGCGCAGGACCGCCAGCTCCGGCGCCGGGTCGCGGATCCAGAACAGGTTGACGTCGATCGCGAAGGCGACGTCCACCGAGGCGGCCGGCAGGTCAAGGTCGGCCAGGGCGACCTGGCGCACGGACATCCGGCCCGCGGCGATCGCGGCGGCGTTGCGCCGGGACGTCCGGGCGATCGCGGCCGCCGACCGGTCCGTCGCCACCAGCGACCCCGTGGTCAGTCGGGCGCAGACCTCGGCCGCCGCGACCCCGGGCCCGCAGCCGACCTCCATCACCCGTTCGGAGCAGCCGAGGTCGAGCAGGTCCAGCGCGAGGCGGACCCGATCGGGAACTGCGCTGGTCAGAGCCATGTTTCTCCGTCCCGGCGATGCTCCGAGCCCCGCCGCCGAACCCGCCAACTCGCTGGGAGTCCGCGGGATAACACCTGTGCAATCCGGGGTAGGGACCTCCGGTGAGACAGGATGACGTGACAACGGCCTTGCCAGCCGTTCCGGCCCCGCGCCGAAACCCCACCGATCGGAAGAGCCGCACACTGATGGAAGACCTGGAGATCTGGCCAGGCAGCGCCTACCCCCTCGGGGCGACCTACGACGGGGCGGGCACGAACTTCGCAGTCTTCTCCGAGGTCGCGCAGAAGGTCGAGCTCTGCCTGATCGACGAGCGCGGCCGCGAGACCCGCCTCGACATGAACGAGCACGACGCCTTCGTCTGGCACGCGTACATCCCCGGGATCGAGCCCGGGCAGCGGTACGGGTTCCGTGTCCACGGCCCGCACGACCCCGGCCGCGGGCACCGGTGCAACCGGAACAAGCTCCTGCTCGACCCGTACGCGAAGGCGATCGATGGTGAGATCGCCTGGAACGAGGCTCTCTACGGGTACCGGTTCAACGCGCACAACCAGCGGAACACCGCCAACAGCGCCCGCTACACGATGCTCTCCGTCGTCTCGAACCCGTACTTCGACTGGGGCGACGACCGACACCCGCGGACCCCGTACCACGAGACCGTCATCTACGAGGCTCACGTCAAGGGTCTGACGATCGCCCATCCGGAGATCCCGCGCCGCATCCGCGGCACCTACGCCGGCCTCGCGCACCCGGTGATGATCGACCACCTGCGGTCCCTCGGTGTCACGGCCGTCGAGCTGATGCCGGTGCACCAGTTCGTCCACGACCACACGCTCGCCGACCGCGGGCTGCGCAACTACTGGGGCTACAACACGATCGGGTTCTTCGCCCCGCACAACGGCTACGCCTCGCGCGGCACCGACGGCCAGCAGGTCCAGGAGTTCCGCGGCATGGTCAAGGCGCTGCACCGCGCGGGCATCGAGGTCATCCTCGACGTCGTCTACAACCACACCGCCGAAGGCAACCACCTCGGTCCGACGCTCGCCTTCCGCGGCATCGACAACGCGAACTACTACCGCCTCGGCGACGACCCCCGGTACTACTACGACACCACCGGCACCGGGAACACGTTGCACATGCGCAGCCCCCACGTGCTGCAGATGATCATGGACTCGCTGCGGTACTGGGTCACCGAGATGCACGTCGACGGGTTCCGCTTCGACCTCGCGGCGACCCTGGCGCGCCAGTTCCACGAGGTCGACCGCCTCTCGGCGTTCTTCGACCTCGTGCAGCAGGACCCGGTGGTGTCGCAGGTGAAGCTGATCGCCGAGCCCTGGGACCTCGGCGAGGGCGGGTACCAAGTCGGCAACTTCCCGCCGCTGTGGACCGAGTGGAACGGCCAGTACCGCGACAACGTGCGCGACTTCTGGCGCGGCGAGCCGCACAACATGGCCGAGTTCGCCTCCCGGCTCACCGGGTCGTCCGACCTGTACCAGAACGACGGACGCCGGCCCTGGGCGAGCATCAACTTCGTCACCGCCCACGACGGGTTCACCCTGCGCGACCTCGTCTCGTACAACGACAAGCACAACCACGCCAACGGCGAGGACAACCGCGACGGCGAGAGCCACAACCGCTCCTGGAACTGCGGCGTCGAGGGTGAGACGGACGACCCGAACATCCTCGCCCTGAGGGCGCGTCAGCAGCGCAACTTCATCGCGACGTTGATGCTCTCGCAGGGCGTTCCGATGCTCCTTCACGGCGACGAGCTCAGCCGCACCCAGCGCGGAAACAACAACACCTACTGCCAGGACAACGAGATCGCCTGGGTCGATTGGGCCTCGATCGACACCGAGCTGCTCGCCTTCACGCGGGCGGTCGCCCAACTGCGTTCCGAGCACCCGGTCTTCCGTCGCCGCCGGTTCTTCGCCGGCCGCGGCCAGGGCGACCCGCTCGGCGACATCGCCTGGTTCACCCCCGGCGGCGAGCACATGACCGAGCAGGACTGGACCGCCGGGTTCGCGAAATCGCTCGCGGTGTTCCTCAACGGCGGCGCGATCTCCGAGCCGGGTTCGCACGGCGAGCGGGTCGTCGACGACTGCTTCTACCTGATGTTCAACGCGTACCACGGGGAGCTGGAGTTCACCCTCCCGTCCGAGGCGTACGGCGAGGCCTGGGAGGCCGTTCTGGACACCGCTGACCCCGACGTCGGCAGCCGAAAGCCCTACCGCAGCGGCGAGCAGATCACGATGATCGACCGGTCACTGATGGTGCTGCGCCGATGCTGACCCCCGGCCCCCTCACCGCGACGTACCGTCTGCAGCTCAACGCAAACTTCACCTTCGCCGATGCCGCGCGCGCGGTCGACTACCTCGCCTCGCTCGGGATCAGCCACCTGTACCTGTCGCCGATCCTGCAGGCGACGCCCGGGTCGGGCCACGGCTACGACGTGGTCGACCACACCCGCCTCTCCGACGACCTCGGCGGCCGCGAGGCCTTCGACCAGCTCTGCGCCGCGGCGCGCGAGGCCGGCCTCGGCATCGTCGTCGACGTCGTGCCGAACCACATGGCGATCCCGACCCCGGCGTCGCTCAACGCGCCGCTCTGGTCGGTCCTGCGCGACGGGCCGGGCTCGCCGTTCGCGCGCTGGTTCGACGTCGACTGGACCGTCCCGGACCGCGCCATCCTGATGCCGCTGCTCGGCCGGCGCATCGGCGAGTGCTTGGCCGACGGTGACATCACCCTCGACCGGTCGGGGCCGGAACCCATGATCCGGTACTACGACCACGTCCTGCCCGTGCGGCCCGGGACGGAGGACCTTGACCTCCCGACGCTGCTCGACCGGCAGTGGTACCGCCTCGCGTACTGGCGCGTGGCCGACGAGGAACTCAACTATCGCCGGTTCTTCGACATCGACACCCTCGCCGCGCTCCGGGTCGAGAACGACGAGGTCTTTCACGAGTCGCACCGGCTGATCGGGGACCTCGTCAAGGA